>NZ_NEJY01000058.1:0-946 GCF_002113255.1 Pseudomonas sp. B14(2017) | reverse complement strand
ATCCGCGTCAACGGCCTGCAGCGGGTTTCCGCCGGCAGTGTCTTCGGTGCCTTGCCGCTGAACGTCGGCGACCAGGCCGATGACCGCCGACTGGTGGAGTCGACCCGTTCCCTGTTCAAGACCGGCTTCTTCCAGGACATCCAGCTGAACCGCGATGGCAATGTCCTGATCATCAACGTGGTCGAGCGCCCGTCGGTGTCGAGCATCGAGATCGAAGGCAACAAGGCCATCAGCACCGAAGACCTGATGAAGGGCCTGAAGCAATCCGGCCTGGCCGAAGGCGAGATCTTCCAGCGTGCCACCCTCGAAGGTGTGCGTAACGAACTGCAGCGCCAGTACGTGGCCCAGGGCCGCTACTCGGCCGAGGTCGACGCCGAGGTGGTGCCGCAGCCGCGCAACCGTGTGGCGCTGAAGATCAAGATCAACGAAGGCACCGTCGCCGCCATCCAGCACATCAACATCGTTGGCAACAACGTGTTCGACGACGAGACCCTGGCGCAGCTGTTCGAGCTGAAGACCACCAACTGGCTGTCGTTCTTCAAGAACGACGACAAGTACGCCCGCGAAAAGCTCTCCGGTGACCTGGAGCGCCTGCGTTCCTACTACCTGGACCGCGGCTACATCAACATGGACATCGCCTCCACCCAGGTGTCCATCACGCCCGACAAGAAACACGTCTACATCACCGTCAACATCAACGAAGGCGAGAAGTACACCGTCCGTGACGTGAAGCTGTCCGGTGACCTGAAGGTGCCGGAAGACCAGGTCAAGTCGCTGCTGCTGGTGCAGCCTGGCCAGGTGTTCTCGCGCAAGGTGATGACCAGCACTTCCGAGCTGATCACCCGCCGCCTGGGTAACGAAGGCTACACCTTCGCCAACGTCAACGGCGTGCCGCAGCCGAACGATGAAGACCACACCGTCGACATCATGTTCGTGGTCGACCCGG
>NZ_NEJY01000057.1:0-1167 GCF_002113255.1 Pseudomonas sp. B14(2017) | reverse complement strand
TGAACTGGCCTAATGATCCCGGACACCTCTTAAGGGCGATATGATTCGCCCAATCAGGAGGTTCCATGCAAGAACGAAAGACCTACACCCGCGAGTTCAAGCAACGTGCTGCCAGCATGGTCCTTGATGACCACTGCTCGATTCCCGACGTCTGCGCTTCAATGGACGTCGGCCCTACAGCCCTGCGCCGCTGGGTTGATCAGGTACGCAAAGAGCGACAGAAGGGCCAGCCAGTAGCCGGTACCAAAGCGATCAGCGACGAACAACGAGAGCTCCAGCAGCTGCGAGCCAAGATCAAGCGCCTGGAGACCGAGGCTGAAATCTTAAAAAAGGCTACGGCTCTCTTGATGTCGGATCCCGATCGTTTTTCCTGATTGAGGAACTGAGAGAGTCAGGCTCGTATCCGACCAGCCTTCTTTGCAGTGCGCTGAGCGTATCCCGTAGCGCGTTTTATGACTGGCTTCGCCGTCGTTCAACACCGAATACCGAGCGTGACGAACTCAGAGAGAAAGTAGTTCAGCTGCACGTCGAAAGCAGGGGGAGCGCGGGCGCGAGAATGATCTCTGAGTACCTGAAGGCCCAGCAGTTCAAGGTGGGACGGTATCTGGCCGGAAAACTCATGGAGGAGGCAAATCTGGAAAGCAAGCAGCGTCGTCCGCATCGGAATCGCTCCAAAGGCGTTGAAGCGTTTGTGGCCAAGAACCTGCTCGAACGTAACTTTGAGCCAACAGCAATTAACCAGGTCTGGTGCGGTGATGTGACCAGTTTGATGGTCGGGAAGCGCTGGTATCACCTGGCAGTAGTGATTGACTTGTTTGCGCGTCGGATCGTTGGCTGGGCGTTTTCCCTGATCAACGACGCCAACTTGGTTAGCAAGGCGCTGAGGATGGCAGTAGGGGTTAGGGGCAAGCATGCAGGCTTGATGTTTCACTCGGATCAAGGCTGCCAGTACACCAGCCAGCGCTTCCAGTCCGAGCTGCTTGAGCATGGTATAACGCAGAGCATGAGTCGCAGGGGACAATGCTGGGACAACGCACCAACAGAGCGTTTCTTTGGGACGCTCAAGTCAGAATGGGTGCCGCCCAAGGGCTACAAGGAAATTGAAGAAGCCAAGCAGGATATGACCAGCTTCTTCATGCGATACAACCGAATCAGGCTCCACAGCCA
>NZ_NEJY01000056.1:0-1223 GCF_002113255.1 Pseudomonas sp. B14(2017) | reverse complement strand
GGGGAGGTCGCGTCATAGTCGTAGTAGCCGATCTGCTGAAACGCCCGCTTGGCATAGTGCCGCGCATACAGATCGCCAACCTGGTCGATCATCGACTGCCAGTTTTTCAGTTCGCGGTCGTAATCGGCCTGGAACGCGGCGCGGGCGCTTTCGTCGTAACGCTCTTCCAGCCGCTCGCGGGCATCCTGCTGTTTGCGCGCGATGTTGCGTTCGGTCTGCGCGTCGATGTCCACCGGCGGCAGATACGCCTTGGCCGCGATTGGGCTGTCGTTCCACTGCTCGACCTGCCGGGCTTCCCGCTGCGCGTCCTCGGCACCCTGCACTGCCGCCATGGCAGCGTGCAATTCGCGGATGCCCAGTAGTGCTTGCGAGGTGAAGTACTCGAAGTGCCGCTGCGGCTGCGCCCGCCATTCCTGCAGGGCTTGCACCCAGCCAGTGCGTTGCGCGTTGAGCTCCATGACCATGCCGACCGGGTCGGGCAGCGTCAGCGCCAGCAGGCCATTGGGCAGTTGTTCCTGCTGGATGACATTGCGCACATGCGTGCGGGTTTCATGCCAGCGGCCCAGGCGGCTGTAAAAGCCATGAGCGCTGGTAAACCTGGCAGAGGAAAAGGTCGAGAACTCCAGCACCTGTTCCAGGCCGAAGCGGAAGCTGTCGGTCATGGCGATGCCGAGGCTGGCAGGGTCGTTGCGTGCGGTGTTCAGGTCCACCTCGACGAAGCGGGCGAGGGTGCCCGGGTCACTGTCGGCGATGCCTTGCCGATAGCGGTCGAGTACCGCACGGGGCCAGGGGTCGTTGGCGAAGGCGATCCAGGCCTTGCGGTAGAGCAGGGTGTCGATGTTGATGAACGAGGCGATCACATCGTGGCCTTCGGTGGCGCATACCTTGGGTAACGACCTGGGTGGCCCCAAGGGCATCTGCGATACCGGAAAGCGCTGCAAGGTACCTTCCGCCGCTACCTCGTAGGCCTGCCAGATTTCCTGGTCGAGCAGTACGTAGACATAACCCTGGCGCAGGAGGCGCAACTGGTCGGTGTGCATCGGGTGGAAGATGATTTCGCTATCGTCTGCCAGGCGATAGGGGCGCCCTGTATCCGGGCGCGGGGCGTAGGCCTCGCGCAGCAGCAGAATCGGCAGGCCGGAGCGTTCGCAGGCATTACAGGTGCCGTAGGTGTTGGGGATCTCTTCCTGCATGGCGATGTGGATGGCTTTGCTGATGCTCAT
>NZ_NEJY01000055.1:0-1235 GCF_002113255.1 Pseudomonas sp. B14(2017) | reverse complement strand
TGGACTGCCCCCGAAAAGTTGGACAGTTTTAGCCAGTGGCCTGAGTCCTGTAGCTGACAGGGCTCAGGCCATTGAGTTTCAGCCTGATGCGGTCATGGTTGTAGTAATGGATGTACTCCTCCAGGCCCGCCTTCAGCTGTTCGACGCTTTCAAAGCGCTTCAGGTAGAAGAACTCTGACTTCAGTGTGCCGAAGAAGCTTTCCATCGCTGCATTATCCAGACAATTACCCTTGCGAGACATGCTCTGCTTCACACCGCGCGCTGCGAGCTTATGGCGGTATTGGGGCTGCTGGTAATGCCATCCCTGGTCTGAGTGGATCACTAGCTTGGGCTTTTCACCCAACCCATCGAGCGCCTTTTCCAGCATGTTCCCGACCAAGCCATAGGTAGGCCGGCAAGCTGTTTCATAGGCGATGATCTCACCGTTGTACAAGTCCATCACGGGCGACAGGTAGAGCTTTTGCTGGGCCACTTTGAACTCAGTGACATCGGTCACCCACTTCTGGTTGGGGCGTTGCGCGACGAAATTACGCTCCAGCAAATTCATGGCCACCTTGCCGACTATGCCGCGATAGGATCGATACTTCTTCGGGCGTACAACGGACTGCAAACCAAGCTCAGCCATCAACCGTTCAATGACCTTCTTGTTGACCAAGGTCCCCTGATTCCTGATGGCAAGGGCAATGCGGCGGTAGCCATACAGCCCTTTCTCCTCGTGATAGACACGCTGCACCAACTCCTTGAGCGAGGCGTGCCTGTCCGGCTTTTGCTGGCACTTGACCTGGTAATAAAAGGTACTGCGTGCCAACCCCACCATCTGCAAGAGGTCAGGCAGCGGATATTTATGTCTGAATTTGCAGACGATCAGGGCTTTCTCGTCCGTGTTCGCTCCTTCTCCTCTCGCAGAGCCTTTAACTCCTTTAGGACATCATTCTCCATGCGCAGATACTCGAGCTCGCTCAACAACTGCTCACGAGATTTCTCTGCGTCATTGGTGTCTGTCGGCTTGATGGGCTTAATTTTCTTCGGCACGGCTGATTTTCTTTGTTTGGCGAGAGTGGCTACAGGACTGCCACTGTAGTGCTGCCGCAGCCAAATGCCTATCTGTGAGGACTGTCCAAGGTCAAAGTGCGCCGCTGTTTGGCGCAGGGACAGGCGATGCTCAAGCATGTACTTGAGCACCCGCCGCTTGAATTCCTCGGTGTAGCGGCGACCATGCGAGCGAGGGCTGAGGC
>NZ_NEJY01000054.1:0-1235 GCF_002113255.1 Pseudomonas sp. B14(2017) | reverse complement strand
GCGGCCAGGTGCCGAACTCCGTCAGAACAGCACCGGTCTTGCTCAGGTCACGAAGCGTTGATCCAGATGGTCTTCAGCTCCGTGTACTGGTCATGGGCCCAGATGGACTTGTCGCGCCCACCGAAGCCGGACTCCTTGTAGCCACCGAACGGTGTGGTGACATCCCCTTCGCCGAAGCAGTTGACCGTAACCACGCCCGCGCGGATTTCACGCGACAGGCGCAGCGCATTGCGCAGGCTGCCGGTGTAGGCCGAGGCCGCCAGGCCGTAGACGGTGTCGTTGGCCAGCTCGATCGCCTCGTCGATGGTCTCGAAGCTGGTCACGCTCAGCACCGGGCCGAAGATCTCCTCGACGAACAACTTGTTGTCGCGGCCAACGTTGTCGACGATGGTCGGCTGCACGAACACGCCGTCCTCGGTCTCGCCACCCTGGACGATACTGAGCTTGTGCTCGGCGGCGTATTCCAGGTACGACTTGACCTTCTCGAAGTGCGACTTGCTGACCATGGCGCCCAGGCGGTTGTCCGGGTCCAGCGGGTCGCCCAGCTTCCAGTCCTTCAGGTGCTTGGCGATCAGGCCCAGCAGCTGGTCCTTCACGTCCTTGTGCACGATCAGGCGCGAGGACGCGGAGCAGTTTTCGCCCATGTTCCAGAACGCACCGGCGGTGACGAACTGGGCCACTTCGTCCAGGTCCTCGCAGTCGTTCATGACCACGGCCGGGTTCTTGCCACCCAGCTCCAGGACCATGCGCTTGAGGTTGGACTCGGCGGCGTACTTCAGGAACAGGCGGCCGGTGTCGGTGGAGCCGGTGAAGCTGACCATCGGGATGTCCATGTGGCGGCCAATGGCCTCGCCCACTTCACGGCCACCGCCAGGCACCAGGTTGAACACGCCTGCAGGAATACCCGCCTCATGGGCCAGTTCGGCCACGCGCAGGGCGCTGAGGGTGGTTTCCTTGGCTGGCTTGACCACGATCGAGCAACCGGCGGCCAGCGACGGGGCAATCTTCCAGGCCAGCATCAGCAGCGGGAAGTTCCACGGCAGTACCAGGCCGACCACGCCAATGGCCTCGCGCACCACCATGGTCACGGCGGCATTGCCGGTCGGGGCCGTGGCGTCGTAGATCTTGTCGATCAGCTCGGCGTGCCAGCGGATGGTGTGGATGGTTTCCGGCACGTCGACGTTCTGGCACTCGCTGACCGGCTTGCCGCTGTCCAGCGCTTCCAGCACGGCCAG
>NZ_NEJY01000053.1:0-1250 GCF_002113255.1 Pseudomonas sp. B14(2017) | reverse complement strand
TGATCTGGTCAAGTAATTTTGGACACCGGTTAAGGTTTATGCCGCTGCCCTCAGTTTTTCCTCCATGGCTACCGGGGTCTCGTATCCGTTGTAGCTGTGGAGACGTTTGAGGTTGTAGCGCACCAGATAAGCCATGATGTCGGCCTTAGCCTCAGCTTCGGATTCATACCCTCCTGCCGGCATCCACTCTGATTTCAACGCCCCAAAAAATCGCTCCATGGCGGCGTTGTCCCAGCATTGGCCGCGGTGGCTCATGCTTTGTTTCAAGCGGTATTCTTCAAGCACAGCCCTGAATTTATGGCTGGTGTACTGGCAGCCTTGATCTGAATGAAACATCACGTCCGCAGGCTTGCCCCTGGACTCAGACGCCATACGCAGCGCGTCACAGGCCAACCTGGCATCGGCAGTCATTGAAAACGCCCAGCCCACAACTCGGCGCGCGTACAAGTCGATTACTGCGGCCAAGTACAGCCAGCGCCTGCCAACCTGGATGTAAGTCACATCGCCACACCAAACCTCGTTGATAGTCGAAACTTTGAAATTTCGCTTCAGTTGGTTTTCCGCAATCAGTGCTTCTGTACCTGACGAGCGATACCGGTGCGGCCTGCGCTGCCGGCATTTCAAGCCAGCCTCACGCATAAGCGTGCGCACTTTGTAACGCCCGACTTCATGGCCTTCACGTCGTAGCTCCTGCATCAGAGTGCGTGATCCTGCGGAGCCTCGTGACGCATTGAAAAGGTTGATTACACGCGAGCGTAGAGCATCCCTGTCAGGATTTTCACGCCCTTGGCGTTTGCGCCATGCATAGAAACTGCTGCGCTTGACCCCAAGCACGCGACAGCAGTCGACAACACCGTAATGCTCACTCAGCTCGTTGATCAGCGAGAACGATCTTTGGAGTCCCGAAGCAGGAGAGCACTGGCCTTTTTTAGGATTTCGATATCCCGATCCTTTTGACGAACCAGGCTTTCCAGCTCCTCGATTCGTCGCTGCTCCGGGGTAATAGCCTTTGCACCAGCCGGAACTTTCCCCTCTCTCTCCTGCCGTACCTGGTCAACCCACCGGCGGAGAGCTGTGCGGCCAATCCCGAGGATTTCACATACCTCAGGAACTGACTGGCCACCGTCCAGCACCATTTCAGCTGCTTGGATTTTGTGTTCTTTCGAATAAGATTTTCGCACTGATTTTGCCTCCAATTGGGCGCCATCATAGCGCCCGAAGAAGGTGTCCAAAATCATTAGGCCAGTTCA
>NZ_NEJY01000052.1:0-1317 GCF_002113255.1 Pseudomonas sp. B14(2017) | reverse complement strand
CTCGATCACGTCGTGGCCGATGTTGACGATCAGGTCGGCGGCTTCGACGGCACGGTGCACGAAGTCACCCGACGACAGCGCGGCGTTGCCCAGGAAGCGCGGGTGACGCTCGTCGACCACACCTTTGCCCATCTGGGTGGTGATGAACGGGATGCCGGTCTTGTCGATCAGCTGCTTGAGGACCTTGGCGGTCATCTTGCGGTTGGCGCCGGCGCCGATCACCAGGATCGGGCTGCGAGCTTTCTGCAGTTTTTCCACGGCGGCTTCGATAGCCTTGTGCTCGGCCAGCGGGCGACGGCTCAGGCTAGGCGGAATCGGCAGGCTTTCGGTCTGCTCGGCGGCGATGTCTTCCGGAAGTTCCAGGTGCACGGCACCTGGCTTCTCTTCTTCGGCCAGGCGGAAGGCTTCGCGCATACGGGCCGGGATGTTGTCGGCGGAGGCGAACTGGTGGGTGTACTTGGTGATGGGGTCCATCATGCCGCACACGTCGATGATCTGGAAACGGCCCTGCTTGGACTTCTTGATCGGCTTCTGGCCGGTGATCATCATCATCGGCATGCCACCCAGGTAGGCGTAGGCGCTGGCGGTGACCAGGTTGGTGGCGCCAGGGCCGAGGGTCGACAGGCTGACGCCGGTCTTGCCGGTCAGGCGGCCGTAGGTGGCGGCCATGAAGCCTGCGGACTGCTCGTGACGGGTCAGTACCAGCTTGATCTTCGACTTGCGCAGAGATTCGAGCAGGTCGAGGTTTTCTTCACCGGGAATACCGAATACATACTCGACACCTTCGTTTTCCAGGCATTGCACAACGACATCGGCGGCCTTGGCCATCTTGCTTGCTACCTCAAGTGATGGGACGGTGGAAGTCCGGAAATGCGCAGCACGGTACGCTGGCATCGCTCAGCCCGGGGCCAGGAATGCCCCGAACCAAAGTCTTGACGTAGGGTGGGCGCGGGAAAGTCACGTGACTGTGACGGGAATATTGTCGCAGCCAAGGTATTTTGCGGTCGGGGTGGGAGCAGGCATGTCGAGGCGTCGAACCGCCGCGAAGCGGGCGACATGGTGGATGGCACCGGCTTTGCCGGTGTTCGCGGGTGAACCCGCTCCCACAGAGGAGGGTTCTGCAGGTCTGGGATTTTTCGGCCAGAAAGACAAAACCCCTACCTGCATGCGCAGATAGGGGTTTTGCGAAATGAATCTTGACGATGACCTACTCTCACATGGGGAAACCCCACACTACCATCGGCGATGCATCGTTTCACTGCTGAGTTCGGGATGGGATCAGGTGGTTCCAATGCTCTATGGTCGTCAAGAAATTCT
>NZ_NEJY01000051.1:0-1381 GCF_002113255.1 Pseudomonas sp. B14(2017) | reverse complement strand
GATCGTGTCCCGGGAAGTGGTGTAACTCATCATGGCTTTGGCCATTGAGCTTGCCGTTTAGTTGATCACGGCCGACAGCTTGGCCTGTGGATTATCGCTGACGGCCTCAAAGGCCTCCAGCTGCATATACCGCCGTTGCAGGCACCACTCGTCGTTCTGCTCCAGCAGCATCGCCCCGACCAGCCGTGTGATGGCTGGGTCGTTGGGGAAGATCCCCACGACGTCGGTGCGACGCTTGATCTCTGCGTTGAGTCGCTCCAGAGGATTAGTGCTGTGCAGTTGCTGTCGGTGCGCCTTGGGAAACGCCATGTGCGCCAGTACTTCATCCTCGCAGCCGTCCATGAGCGTTGCGATCTTGGGGTACTTCTCGCGCAGTTGGTCAGCAACCAGGCGCCACTGCTGGTGGCATTCGGCACGGCTGTCTTGGGCGAAAACCGTGCGCAAAAGCGCCGCCACCATGGTGCGTTGTCCCTTGCCGACATGGGCCATGGCATTACGCATGAAATGCACGCGGCAGCGCTGCCAGGTCGCGTTGAAGACCTTGGAGACAGCCGCCTTGAGCCCTTCGTGGGCGTCAGAGATGACCAGCTTCACGCCGCGCAGGCCTCGTCGCATGAGGCTTCGCAGGAAGTCCGTCCAGAACGGTTCTGCTTCCGAAGGGCCAACCCGCATGCCCAACACCTCGCGCCCACCATCGGTGTTCACGGCCACGGCGATTATGACCGCGACCGAGACGATTCTCCCGGCCTCCCGCACCTTGACGTACGTAGCGTCGATCCACAGGTAGGGCCAATCGCCTTCCAGTGGGCGGTCGAGGAAAGCGTGGACACGTTCATCGATCTCGCCGGCCAGCCGTGACACTTGGCTCTTGGAGATGCCGGTCATGCCCATGGCCTTGACCAGTTCGTCCACCGAACGCGTTGAAACGCCTTGAATGTAGGCTTCCTGGATCACTGCCGTCATGGCCTTCTCTGCAGTACGTCGAGGCTCAAGAAAACCAGGAAAGTAGCTGCCTTGGCGCAGCTTGGGGATCTTAAGGTCAACGTCACCCGCGCGGGTTTGCCAGAGGCGATCACGGTAGCCGTTGCGGCTGTTTGTCCGGTCTGGGCTTTTGACATCGAAGCCGGCGCCGCACAGGCCTTCGACATCGAACTCCATCATGCGCTGGGCAACGAACTGGATCATTTGCTTGAGCAGATCAGCATCTGCCCCTTTCTCAACCAACTCGGTCAATGCGATAGTGGGCTTGGTCATCGTGGTTTCTCTGGTGAGTGTTTGGTCTTCGCAAACTCAACGTTAGCCAAGAACCACGATGACCATCCTCTTTCGCCCGCAGGGCGCCTTCGGCTGGTTCAGTTACACCACTTCCCGGGACACGATC
>NZ_NEJY01000050.1:0-1442 GCF_002113255.1 Pseudomonas sp. B14(2017) | reverse complement strand
CACAGCTACAACGGATACGAGACCCCGGTAGCCATGGAGGAAAAACTGAGGGCAGCGGCATAAACCTTAACCGGTGTCCAAAATTACTTGACCAGATCAAGCCAGCTCCCACCTCGACCGCATCGGGCTCAAGCCATGCGCGGTACCTATAGGGGCCTGGCTTGCCAGCGATGAGGCCAGCACAGGCAGTACAAGACAGTTGCTCCTACAGGTACTGCAATGGTCTCGAAGCTTGCGCAGGACCTGTGGGAGCTGGCTTGCCGGCGATAGGGCGCGAAGCGCCCTCAGGGGGTAGAATGCCGCTTTTGCCAGTTTGCGACCCATGATGACTTCGCCGATCCAGACTCTGGAGCAACACCTGCTCGCCGCCCTCGACCCTGCCCCGCAGGAAACCCGCCGCCTGTTCCACGGCCGCGGCCGCTGCTGGGCGGGCCTGGAGCAGGTCACCGTCGACTGGCTGCAAGGCGTGCTGTCGGTCGCCCTGTTCCGCGAGCCGGCGCAAGGCCAGCTGGCCGAACTGGAGGCCATGCTGCGTACTCTCGCCGAGCGCCCGCAGTGGGCTGGCCAGGCCATCCTTCTCCAGCATCGCTACCTGCCCGACAGCCCGGGCCAGTGGCTGCTGGGCGAACCGTGCCAGCAGCGCGAGGTGGTCGAGGACGGGCTGACCTACCTGCTGGACCTGGGCGTGCGGCAGAACAATGGCTTGTTCCTCGACATGCGCTATGGTCGGCGCTGGGTGCGCGAGCAGGCGGCGGGCAAGCGCGTGCTGAACCTGTTCGCCTACACCTGCGGTTTCTCGGTGGCGGCGATTGCCGGTGGCGCCGAGCAGGTGGTGAACCTGGACATGGCCAAGTCGGCGTTGTCCCGGGGCCGTGACAACCACCGCCTCAATGGCCACGATGCGTCGCGGGTGGCGTACCTGGGGCACGAGCTGTTCAAGTCGTGGGGCAAGGTGCGCAAGTACGGGCCTTATGACCTGATCATCATCGACCCGCCGACCTTCCAGCGCGGCAGCTTTGTGCTGACCCAGGATTACGCGAAGATCCTGCGGCGCTTGCCGGAGTTGTTGAGCGAGGGCGGGACGGTGCTGGCGTGCGTGAACGACCCGGGCATCGGGCCGGAGTTTCTGATCGAGGGGATGGCGGAGCAGGCGCCGTCGCTGGCATTCGTCGAGCGGCTGGAGAACCCGCCGGAGTTTCCTGACGTGGACCCGGCGGGGGGCTTGAAGGCCCTGGTATTCCGCCAGGTCTGATGGTGCCTGTACCGGCCCTATCGCCGGCAAGCCAGCTCCCACAGGTACTGCACAGGTCTTGAGTACTGTGGAGTCCCTGTGGGAGCTGGCTTGAACTGGCCTAATGATTTTGGACACCTTCTTCGGGCGCTATGATGGCGCCCAATTGGAGGCAAAATCAGTGCGAAAATCTTATTCGAAAGAACACAAA
>NZ_NEJY01000005.1:0-284726 GCF_002113255.1 Pseudomonas sp. B14(2017) | reverse complement strand
GAGCCATGATCAAACTCTTCAGTTCAATACTGCTTGGGTTTTTAAGAAACCCTAAACTTGGCTCAGCAATCTCAAATGACTATGTGATTTCTCGCATGGTCACTTGTGATGCTGATAATCTTTTTGACTATCAGTCCGTACTCACAAGCACCCACACGAATTGCTTGATTCGATTTGTTAAAGAGCGTTTGGTTAAGAGCTTTTCGTCTCAACCGAGGCGCGCATTCTACGCTTTCCTCATTTACTGTCAAGCGTTTATTTTGAAGTTTTTGGCGAGAAACTCGTTTAGCTTCAAACACTTGACTCGCTGCGATCTCTCGTAGCGGGAGGCGAATCATACAGCGTTTAGAAGCGCTGTCAACCATCATCTCAACCACTGCCGATCAAGCGACCGAAGCACTCCTGATACTACCTGAATCGCTTAACTAATTGATTTTCAAGAAGTTTTGCGCTTCGACTACGTCAGAAGTGGGGCGCATTATAAGGGGATTCGAAACCGCGTCAACCCTTAATTTCAAGAAACTTTAATATCGCTGAAAAACAAAGCGGGGAGGCCTGACGGCCTCCCCGCTTTTCACCAAGACCACAGGCCCTTAAAGGACGCCGGCACTGCGTAGCCTTTGCACCTCACCGGCACCCAGCCCCAATACATCCTCCAGCACCACCTCGGTATGCTCACCCAGCAGCGGCGGCGCCCGACGGTACTCCACCGGCGTCTCCGACAGCCGTATCGGGCTCGCCACCTGCGGCACGCTTCCCGCCAAGGGATGCGGAATGTTCACCGCCAACCCGCGCGCCAGCACCTGCGGGTCCTGGAACATCTGCGCCAGGTCATTGATAGGCCCGCACGGCACCCCTGCAGCCTCCAGCTGGCTCACCCACTCCGCTGTGGTCTTGAACACCGTGGCCTGGCGAATCAGAGGAATCAACTCGGCCCGGTTGGCAACCCGCAGCTTGTTGGTAACGAAACGCGGGTCGTCCGCCCACTGCGGCTGCCCGGCCACCTCGGCGAACTTGCGGAACTGGCTGTCGTTGCCCACGGTAAGGATGAAGTCACCATCCGCTGTCGGAAAATCCTGATAAGGCACGATATTAGGGTGCGCATTACCCAGGCGACGAGGCGGGTTGCCCGTGGTCAGGTAGTTCATCGCCTGGTTCGCCAGACAGGCCACCTGCACATCGAGCAACGCCATGTCGATATGCTGGCCCCCCCCGGTCTGCTCGCGATGGGCGAGGGCAGCGAGGATCGCAACCGTGGAATACAACCCGGTAAGGATGTCGGTCAGCGCCACCCCTACCTTGACCGGCCCCGCACCTTCTTCACCTTCCGGGCGGCCGGTCAGGCTCATCAGCCCGCCCAACCCCTGGATCATGAAGTCATAACCCGCGCGCCTGGCATAAGGCCCGGTCTGGCCGAACCCGGTGATGGAACAATAGATAAGCCGCGGGTTGATCGCCTTCAGGCTCTGGTAGTCCAGGCCATAGGCAGCCAACCCACCAACCTTGAAGTTTTCGATGACGATATCGGACTTCGCCGCCAACTCACGTACCAGGCGCTGCCCCTCGGCCTGTGTGAAGTCGATGGTAACCGAGCGCTTGTTGCGGTTGGCCGACAGGTAATAGGCCGCCTCACTGGTGTTCTCACCCTCGGCATCCTTGAGGAAGGGCGGCCCCCACGAGCGGGTATCGTCACCACTGCCAGGGCGCTCGACCTTGATCACATCGGCGCCAAGGTCAGCGAGAATCTGGCCAGACCATGGGCCGGCCAACACGCGAGAAAGGTCCAGCACCCGCAGATGTGATAGCGCGCCCATGGGCTGGCTCCTTATCAATAGAAGGCCTGGATGCCGGTCTGCGCACGCCCCAGGATCAGTGCATGCACATCGTGAGTACCTTCATAGGTGTTGACCACCTCCAGGTTGACCAGGTGACGAGCCACGCCGAACTCATCGGAAATGCCATTGCCACCCAGCATGTCACGCGCCATGCGGGCAATATCCAGTGCCTTGCCACAGGAGTTGCGCTTCATGATCGACGTGATCTCCACAGCAGCCGTGCCTTCGTCCTTCATCCGCCCCAGACGCAGGCAGCCCTGCAGCGCCAGGGTGATTTCAGTCTGCATGTCGGCCAGCTTCTTCTGGATCAGCTGGTTGGCAGCCAACGGGCGACCGAATTGCTGACGGTCGAGGGTGTACTGACGCGCGGTGTGCCAGCAGGCTTCCGCAGCGCCCAGCGCACCCCACGAGATGCCATAGCGGGCGGAGTTCAGGCAGGTGAAGGGGCCTTTGAGGCCGCGCACATCCGGGAAGATGTTTTCCTCCGGCACGAACACGTTGTCCATGACGATTTCGCCAGTGATCGAGGCGCGCAGGCCGACCTTGCCGTGAATCGCCGGCGCGCTGAGGCCTTGCCAACCCTTTTCCAGAACAAAGCCACGGATATCACCCGCATCGTCCTTGGCCCAGACCACGAATACATCGGCGATAGGGCTGTTGGTGATCCACATCTTGCTGCCGGTCAGGCGGTAGCCGCCGTCGACCTTCCGGGCACGGGTGATCATCGAACCCGGGTCGGAACCATGGTTGGGCTCGGTCAGGCCGAAGCAACCGATCCACTCGCCGCTGGCCAGTTTGGGCAGGTACTTCTGCTTTTGTGCCTCGGTACCGAACTCGTTGATTGGCACCATCACCAGCGACGACTGCACACTCATCATCGAGCGGTAACCCGAGTCGATGCGCTCTACCTCGCGAGCAATCAGGCCGTAGCACACGTAGTTCAGGCCACTGCCACCGTATTGCTCGGGAATGGTGGCGCCCAGCAACCCGACCTCACCCATTTCACGGAAGATTGCCGGGTCGGTCTGTTCATGACGGAAGGCCTCGAGCACACGCGGGGCCAGCTTGTCCTGGGCGAACTGATAAGCGCTGTCACGCACCATGCGCTCTTCTTCAGTGAGCTGCTGATCGAGCAGCAGCGGGTCGATCCAGTTGAAGCTTGCTTTACCGGCCATGAGCGAAATCCTCGAAATAGGGGGCAGTTTCTTGTGCCTTTGAGCCTAGGCCTGATCGGCCGCCGGGACAAACGAGGATTGCGCACCAATTAGTGATAATTTGTCACTTCGTAAATCGGCAAAACACCATATTTACAGCCTTACGAGTGAGGTTGACGTACATGCGCCGCAAGATCCCCAGTACCGCCGCCCTGGTTTGCTTCGAGGCGGCGGCGCGCAACGAGAGCTTTACCAAGGCCGCCCAGGAACTCGCCCTGACCCAGGGTGCCGTCTGTCGGCAGATAGGCGGCCTGGAAGCCTTCCTCAATGTGGAACTGTTCCGCCGCTCGCGCCGCGGCGTGAAGCTGACCGAAGCCGGCCTTTCCTACAGCCGCCAGGTGGCCGCCCAACTGGACGCGGTTGAGCGCGACACCTTGTCTGTAATGCGCCAGCAGGGCGCCAACGTGATCGAGCTGGCCGTGGTGCCCACCTTCGGCACCCAATGGCTGCTACCGCGGCTCAAGGACTTCCAGCAGCGCCACCCGGAGGTCACGGTCAACCTCACCAACCGCACCCGGCCATTCCTGTTTGCCGACACCACCTTCGATGCCGCTATCTACTTCGGCGATGCCGACTGGTCCGGCACCCAGTCGCACCGGCTGATGGGGGAAAACCCGGTACCGGTGTGCAGCCCGGCGCTGCTGGGTGGGCAGGGCACCCTCGACGCGCAGCGTATTGCCCAACTGCCACTGCTGCAGCAGAGCACGCGTCCCTATGCCTGGCGGCAATGGTTCGGCAGTGTCGGCATGAATGTGGAACGCGACATGACAGGCCCGCGCTATGAACTATTCTCGATGCTCGCCCAGGCGGCCATGCATGAGATGGGCATCGCGCTGATTCCGCCGTTCCTGATCCAGCGCGAGTTGGAGGAGGGTAGGTTGGTGGTCGCTAACAGGCATGCCCTGAGTAGTGACAAGGCCTACTATCTGATGATTCCGGAGCGCAAGGTGGAGTCGGCTTCGCTGCGCGCCTTCCGCGACTGGCTGGTGAGCCAGGCTCAGGCGTATACGGCGAAGACGTAGGCAAGCGCGATAAATTGACTCCGTAGTCAATTATTTTTAACACCTACAGATATATGTATTTGTCGCATCTACATAAACTGTTATGCAGGGTGCAAAAATCCGCTTTAACCCTGCTTACGGCGCGGCTTTGCGGGTTATTTTGCGACATTCACCAAGCCGTAAGCGAATTGACCGCAAAATTTTTGTTTTTTTCTCCTAATCTGCCAATAGCCTATGTTTGACAGGCTGCAGCCTGACCGTTGCGACATACGGTCACAGGGTGACTTGTAGTTTTGACTTCGTTTCGCTCCAGAACCGGTTGAAGGCCTCTGGCTTCGTCTGCAAAATGCTTCGCCCGCCCGGGATTCGGCGGGTCGGCGCTCCACAGCCGCCCCAGCGCACCATCCGAAGTACGCTGGCTTTTAAAAAGACAAAAGGTCACCGCAGGAGAAATAGTCGTGCACATTGGTGTTCCTCTCGAGACGCAGACCGGTGAGACAAGGGTCGCTGCGACCCCGGAAACCATCAAGAAACTGATTGGCCAGGGCCATCAGGTCACCGTCCAACGGGGGGCAGGGCTCAATGCCAGCATTCCGGACAGTGCCTATGAGGCCGTGGGTGCTTCCCTGGGGAGTGCAGCCGATGCCTACGGCGCCCAATTGGTGCTCAAAGTGGTCGCCCCCAACGACCAGGAACTGGCCCTGATCAACAGTGGCAGCCTCCTGGTGGGCATGCTCAACCCCTTCAACAGCGAGCTGATCGGCAAGATGGCCGAGCGCGGCATTACCGCGTTCGCCCTGGAAGCCGCGCCGCGCACCTCGCGGGCGCAGAGCCTGGACGTGCTGTCGTCGCAGGCCAACATCGCCGGTTACAAGGCGGTGTTGCTGGCTGCCCATCACTACCCACGCTTCATGCCCATGCTCATGACCGCCGCAGGTACCGTCAAGGCCGCGCGCGTACTGATCCTGGGCGCGGGCGTTGCCGGCCTGCAGGCCATTGCCACGGCCAAGCGCCTGGGCGCAGTGATCGAGGCGTCCGACGTACGCCCGGCCGTGAAGGAGCAGATCGAGTCGCTGGGCGCCAAGTTCATCGACGTACCCTACGAAACCGATGAAGAACGCGAGTGCGCCGAAGGTGTCGGCGGTTACGCCCGGCCTATGCCGGCCAGCTGGATGCAACGCCAGGCCCAGGCCGTGCACGAGCGCGCCAAGCAGGCGGATATCGTCATTACCACTGCGCTTATCCCGGGGCGCAAGGCGCCGACCCTGCTCAGCGCCGAAACCGTCGCGCAGATGAAGCCCGGCTCGGTGGTCATCGACCTCGCAGCAGCCCAAGGCGGCAACTGCCCACTGACTGTCGCCGACCAGGTGGTACAGGAGAACGGGGTGATCATCGTCGGCCCGACCAACCTGCCGGCCCAGGTGGGCGCCGATGCCTCGGCACTGTATGCACGCAACCTGCTGGACTTTATGAAGCTGCTGTTCGACAAGGACGGCGCGCTGGTCATCAACCTCGAAGACGACATCGTCGCGGCCTGCCTGATGTGCCGTGATGGTCAGGTCGTCCGCAAGAACGGCTAAGGAGCACGACAATGGAAGACATGCTGATTTCCCATGGCATCTACAACCTGATCATCTTCGTGCTGGCCATCTATGTGGGCTACCACGTGGTGTGGAACGTCACCCCGGCACTGCACACGCCGCTGATGGCCGTGACCAACGCCATCTCCGCGATCGTCATCGTCGGCGCCATGCTGGCCGCCGCCCTGACGGTGACCCCGGCCGGCAAGCTGATGGGCACCCTGGCGGTGGCCCTGGCCGCGGTCAACGTGTTCGGTGGCTTCCTGGTCACCCGTCGCATGCTTGAGATGTTCAAGAAGAAAACCAAGAACGAGGCGCAGAAGTAAGCATGAGCATGAATCTGGTAACGCTCCTCTACCTCGTCGCCTCGGTGTGCTTCATCCAGGCGCTCAAGGGCCTGTCGCACCCGACTACCTCGCGGCGCGGCAACCTGTTCGGCATGATCGGCATGGGTATCGCCATCGTCACTACGGTCGGCCTCATTTATAAGCTCGGGGCCGAGCTTGCTACCGCCGGCATCGGCTACGTCCTCGTTGGCCTGCTGGTCGGCGGCACCGCCGGTTCGATCATGGCCAAGCGCGTCGAGATGACCAAGATGCCGGAACTGGTCGCCTTCATGCACAGCATGATCGGCCTGGCTGCGGTGTTCATCGCCATCGCCGCGGTGCTGGAACCGCAATCGATGGGCATCGTTGCCGCCATGAGCGACCCGATCCCCACCGGCAACCGCCTGGAACTGTTCCTAGGCGCAGCCATCGGTGCCATTACCTTCTCCGGCTCGGTGATCGCCTTCGGCAAGCTGTCGGGCAAGTACAAGTTCCGCCTGTTCCAGGGCGCACCGGTACAGTTCGCCGGCCAGCACAAGCTGAACCTGATCCTCGGCCTGACCACCATTGCCCTGGGCCTGCTGTTCACCTTCACTGGCCACTACAGTGCCTTCACCCTGATGCTGGTCTTGGCCTTCATCATGGGCGTGCTGATCATTATTCCGATCGGGGGCGCCGACATGCCGGTGGTGGTGTCGATGCTCAACAGCTATTCGGGCTGGGCAGCGGCAGGTATCGGCTTCTCGCTGAACAACTCGATGCTGATCATCGCAGGCTCCCTGGTCGGCTCGTCCGGTGCCATCCTCTCGTACATCATGTGCAAGGCGATGAACCGTTCGTTCTTCAACGTCATCCTCGGTGGCTTCGGTGGTGATACCGATGCCGGCGCGGCGCAAGGCTCCAAAGAGCAGCGCCCGGTAAAGTCCGGCTCTGCCGACGATGCTACCTTCCTGCTCAGCAACGCCGACAGCGTGATCATCGTCCCAGGTTACGGCCTGGCTGTGGCTCGCGCCCAGCACGCGCTGAAGGAGCTGACCGAGAAGCTGAGCCACAACGGCGTGACCGTGAAGTACGCGATCCACCCGGTGGCAGGCCGTATGCCCGGGCACATGAACGTGCTGTTGGCCGAGGCCGAAGTGCCATACGACCAGGTGTTCGAGATGGAAGACATCAACGCCGAGTTCGGCCAGGCCGATGTGGTGCTGGTGCTGGGCGCCAACGACGTGGTCAACCCGGCGGCGAAGAACGATCCCAAGTCGCCGATCGCCGGCATGCCGATCCTCGAAGCCTTCAAGGCCAAGACCATCATCGTCAACAAGCGCTCCATGGCCAGCGGCTATGCCGGCCTGGACAACGAACTGTTCTATCTCGACAAGACCATGATGGTGTTCGGCGACGCCAAGAAGGTCATCGAAGACATGGTCAAGGCGGTGGAGTGACAACGGCCGCTGCAAACCAGCTGATATAAAGGAAGCCCCGGTCAGAATCTGCCGGGGCTTTTCTTTTATTGATCCGGATCAACGGCTCTATTCCAAGGCTTCTCATACGACCATGGTCGTGGGACGGCAAGGGGCGAAGTCTCTAGACTGCGCTGCAGTAGTTTCAGTAGCCCGAGATAACAATCCATGTACCGTGATCGTATCCGCTTGTCCTCCCTGCACAGCAAGGTAATGAGTGCGGCTGATGCCGCTGGTCTGATCGAGGACGGCATGACCGTCGGAATGAGCGGTTTCACCCGCGCCGGCGAAGCCAAGGCCGTACCACATGCACTGGCCGAACGTGCCAAGCAGTCGCCACTGAAAATCAGCCTGATGACCGGCGCCAGCCTGGGCAACGACCTGGACAAGCAACTGACCGAGGCCGGCGTGCTGGCTCGCCGCATGCCGTTCCAGGTCGACAGCACCCTGCGCAAGGCCATCAACGACGGCCAGGTGATGTTCATCGACCAGCACCTGTCGGAAACCGTCGAGCAGCTGCGCAACCAGCAGCTGAAGCTGCCGGACATCGCGGTCATCGAAGCCGTGGCCATCACCGAGCAGGGCCACATCGTGCCAACCACCTCGGTGGGCAACTCGGCCAGCTTCGCGATCTTCGCCAAGCAGGTAATTGTCGAGATCAACCTCTCGCACAACACCAACCTCGAAGGCCTGCACGACATCTATATCCCGACCTACCGCCCGACCCGCACGCCAATCCCGCTGGTCAAGGTCGACGACCGTATCGGCAGCACCGCCATCCCGATCGACCCGGCCAAGATCGTCGGCATCGTCATCAGCGACCAGCCGGACTCGCCGTCCACCGTATTGCCGCCGGATGACGAAACCCAGGGCATCGCCGACCACCTGATCAACTTCCTCAAGAAAGAAGTCGAAGCTGGCCGCATGACCAACAAGCTTGGCCCGCTGCAGGCCGGTATCGGCAGCATCGCCAACGCAGTGATGTGCGGCCTGATCGAGTCGCCGTTCGAAGACCTGACCATGTACTCCGAAGTACTGCAGGATTCGACCTTCGACCTGATCGACGCCGGCAAGCTGAGCTTCGCCTCGGGAAGCTCGATCACCTTGTCGACCCGCCGCAACGCCGACGTGTTCGGCAACCTGGAGCGTTACAAGGACAAGCTGGTTCTGCGCCCGCAAGAAATTTCCAACCACCCGGAAGTGGTCCGTCGCCTGGGCATCATCGGTATCAATACCGCGCTGGAGTTCGACATCTACGGCAACGTCAACTCCACCCATGTCTGCGGCACCAAGATGATGAACGGCATCGGCGGCTCGGGTGACTTCGCCCGTAACGCCCACCTGGCAGTGTTCGTCACCAAGTCGATTGCCAAGGGTGGCGCGATTTCCAGCGTGGTGCCGATGGTCAGCCATGTCGACCATACCGAGCACGACGTTGACATTCTGGTCACCGAGCAAGGCCTGGCCGACCTGCGTGGCCTGGCGCCACGTGAGCGCGCCCGGGCGATCATCGACAACTGTGTGCACCCGGACTACCGCGCAGCGCTGAACGACTACTTCGATCGCGCCTGCCAGCGTGGCGGTCACACCCCGCACATCCTGCGTGAAGCCCTGAGCTGGCATGAGAACCTGGAAGAAACCGGGCGCATGCTGGCTAGCTGATACAGATGTGGTACGGAACGGCGGCCCTGCTTCCGCTGTTCCGGCCTCTTCGCGGGCTTGCCCGCTCCCACAGGTCATGTGCAACCCTCAAGGGCAGCACTTTACCTTGTAGGAGCGGGCAAGCCCGCGAAGGGGCCATAACAGTCAAACCCTTTCATCGATACACTCCCGCCGCAATCTGCAACAGAATCTGTACTACTGTACTGGTGTTTTTGCGCTTTCCCGGCTGAAAAATCCTCTTCATCAAATCAAAGTGCACCAAATGAGGGCGGACCAGTACAGTTACGCCAGTTTCGAGTGCAACAGTAGGGTTACACAGTTAACTGGACCATCGTCTTTCAACCGAACTGTATCTACTGTTATGGACGACAGAGGAGGATCATTGGCATCAGTTAAATCACTACCTAATCCCGCCATAAGCGGAAGGATGAAACATCATGGAACGTACCCTCAGTTCCGGTCTGGTTTTTGAAAGCAACGCCCAACAATCCAACGCTTCGCTGCCGCTGCGCGCTCTGTCCACCTTGCTGCTGTGGCAGCGCCGCATGGCCAGCCGCCGTCAACTGGCTCGCCTGGACGCCCGCCTGCTGGCCGACGCCGGTATCAGCGAGTCGCAGCGTTACGAAGAGCTGAGCAAGCCTTTCTGGCGCTAAGCTCCGGCTTGCCGGCTTCGGCCGGCACCGCGAATTCCCGAAACCCGTTGCAGGTGACTGCGACGGGTTTTTTGTTTGCAGGCGGCATGGTAGAGCCTTTTGCAAGCGAACCTGTACAGTTTGAAAAAACCAAAAACAAACCATAACAGTTTATTGGCGCACCGTTCATTAACATCCAGAAACACCGGCGCGTGATACGCTTGGCGTAACAGTCTGGTAGAACGCACTGTTGAAAAAGTACCGCGACGAGCTGTGCGAGCGTCCGATAAAGCAGAACCACCCGACCCTAGTCCAGGAGTCCACGATCATGTCCCGTAAATACCTGATTGGCGCCGCCCTGATGCTGAGCCTGGCCGGCACCGCAAACGCCACCAGCTTCGTTGTCACCACCGACGCCGTCGTTGGCGCAGTGGCCGCGTCCACCGATGCCACTTCCGATATTTCCTCCTCGTTCCGTGACGACAAGATCGTCCAGGCCGCCCGTGACGACGCCGCCAGCTTCGTTGGCAGCCAGGGCGACATCCGCGGCGCCAAGCTGGAAAGCGCTTTCCTGCACATCCGCTCGCAGATGCCAGCCCTGCAGGCCAGCGACGCGCAACTGGCCCAGGCCATCCTGGCGCTCTGACCCCGGCTGAGCCGTTCAGCTGTGCTGGTCACCACCAGCACAGCCGTACTCACCATTGCCGCCCACGTTTCCAGCTGTTGTAGAGCCCATGCGTTATCTGTTGCCGTTGCTGTTCTCCGTTGTTGGCATGGCCAGCGCCCATGCCATGGATACCACTACGCAAAGCCTGGTCATCACCGGCTATGTCACCAGCCAGGTCACCACCGCACCGTTCGACCGCAAACTGGTCCGCCAGGCCCAGGACGATGCTGCGGCCTTCGTCGCCAGCGACGGCCAGATCCGCGGTGCGCGGCTGGAGGCAGCACTGGAATCACTACGCCACAATTGCGCACGGCATACCGTCGGCGATCTGGAACTGGCGCAGGCAATTCTCGTCCAATAATTACATCTGACTCCCTGTATTTTTCGGAGATGCTCCATGCGTAAACCGCTGATTGCCGCTACCCTCGGCATGCTGCTGCTGGCCGACCTGGCCCAGGCACAGACCCTGGTGGCCACCAGCAATATCATCGTGCGGGCCTTTGGCCGTTCGATCGATTTCACCTCTGACACCACCACCTCGATCCGCGATTCCAAAGTGGTGCGCGAAGCCCATGACGACGCCGCCAGCTTTGTAGCCAGCAACGGTGACATCCGCGGCGCCCAGCTCGAGGCCGCCTTCAACACCCTGCGCGAGCGCGTGCCGCAAGCGCGCGACGCCAGCGACCAGGTACTGGCTGAAGCCATCCTCGCGCTGTGAACCGCGTGCGCGCCTGGCTGCTCGGCTGCGCCCTGACGCTGCTCGGCACGCCCGCCCTGGCCGACCTGCAGCTCGAGCTGCAGGCGTCCGGCCTTGACTCGCAGCAGGCCCAAGCCACTCAGGCTCTGCTCGACGAAGCCATGGGCAAGCTGCCCCCTCGCTTCAAGCAACAGCTGAACCGCCGGGTGCGGGTCAGCTGGAGCGACAACATGCAGGCCGACGCCTATGGCCAGGCATCGCTGGTATCTACCCTCGAACTCAATCGCCGCCTGCTGCCCAGCCTCACCGATGGCAGTGCTGCCACCGAGCGCACCAACCGCCCGCATGGCACGGTGCGAGAAGAACTGCTGGCCACCGTGCTGCACGAACTCACCCATATCTACGACCGCGCCCGGCTGTGGCCCAGCGCCGAGAACGCGCTGATCGCCCGTTGCAAGCGCCAGCAAGGTACGTTGGGCAAGGTCGGCCTGCCCGAAGCATGCCGTGGCCAGGCCGAGCGCCGCTTCACCCTCAGCGACGACCCGCGCCTGCTCGACCTGGCCGGCTGGCAGCAGTACGTGGGCCGACGCGGCGAGCGCGAGCAGCACAACGGCCAGTTCGTGCGCAGCCCAGACAGCTATGAACTGAGCAGCCCCAAGGAGTACATCGCGGTCAACATGGAGTACTTCCTCCTCGACCCGAGCTACGGCTGCCGCCGTCCGGCGCTGAACCAGTACCTGCGCGAACACTTCGGCTGGGCACCGCAGCAGGACAGCTGCGCCAAGGGCCTGCCGTTCATCAATGCCGGCAGCGACTTCGCCCGCCAACCGCTGGGCGAAATCGACCCCGAGCGGGTCTATGAGGTGGACTACCTGCTGGCCGAAGCCAACCAGAACCTGGTCAGCCGCTGGGGCCACAGCATGCTGCGCCTGGTGATCTGCAAGCCGGGCCGCCCACGCGGGCCGGACTGCCGCCTGGACCTCGACCAGAGCCTGGTGCTGTCGTACCGCGCCTTCGTCAACGATGTGCAGCTTTCCAGCTGGGACGGCCTGGTCGGTGCCTACCCCTCGCGCCTGTTCGTGCTGCCGCTGGGCCAGGTGATCGACGAGTACACCAAGACCGAACTGCGCAGCCTGGCCTCGGTGCCCTTGCGGCTCGACCGCGACGAGATCGAGAACCTGGTGCGTCAGGCCGCCGAAATGCACTGGAGCTACGATGGCAACTACTGGTTCCTGTCCAACAACTGCGCAGTAGAGTCGTTGAAGCTGCTGCGCAGCGGCACCGCCAACCCACGCCTGAACGACCTCGACAGCATCATGCCCAATGGCTTGCTGGCTGTGCTCAAGGGCAGGGGGCTGGCCGACACCAGCGTGCTCGACGACCCCCGCGAGGCGCTGCGCCTGGGTTATCGCTTCGACTCCTACCGCGACCGTTACCAGGCCATGTTCGAGGTGTTGAAGAAGCAGTTGCCAATCAAGCAGGACAAGGTCGAGGACTGGCTGGCCCTTGACGCCGAGCAACGGCGGGGCTGGTTCGCCCAGGCCGACCTGCGCACCAGCGCCGCCTTGCTGCTGCTTGAACAGGCCAGCTTGCGCCGGCAACTGCTGCTGGCCCAGGACGAAGTCAAGCAGCGCTACCTGAACGCCGCCGCGCTGAACGATGGTAGCGTCAGCAAGGCCGATGCGACCCTCAGACAGATGCTTGCCAACAGTGGCTTCCTCAGCCGCCCGGCAGAATTGCTCGATAGCAAGGGCTACGGGCTGCCGCAGCCGCAGGAGCGCAAGCACCTGGAGCAAGTCAGCAGCGAGCGGCAAGCGCAATTGCTGCGCTTGAGCACGAGCCTGGACAAAGAGGTGAGGGCGCTGCTGGAGCCGTCGCGGGCCAGGGAGATTGCGGCGGTGGAAGCCAATGTGAAGCAGGTGGGCGAACATCTGCGGGCATTGCACAAGGCTGCAGGAGGCCTGCAGTTGTAAGTATGGCTGTACCGGCCCTATCGCCGGCAAGCCAGCTCCCACAAGACCACCATAGGTCTGAAGGTGGTGGGGTACCTGTGGGAGCTGGCTTGCCGGCGATAGGGCCAGCAGCACCAACACAATCTCTTACAGGTTCTCCTCCGCCTCCGAAGGCAAATCCTCATCCAGATGCAACCAAGGCAACCGGCTACCCACCCAGATATGCCGGTTGGCCCTGACGCGTTCCGGGTGGTCCAGCGTCGCCACCGTCACATCCACCGTCTCCGGGCTATGTGTAGTCACCAATGCCACATGCGCCCCGCAATGCCCACAGAAGTACCGGCTGCAACTGGCCGGTGCCACATAGCAGTTCGGCTCGCCCGCCAGCCACTGGAACCCCGAGCGGGGCACGGTGAGCCAGGTCACCACCAGCCCGCCGCTGACCCGCCGGCAGATAGAACAATGGCAATGGGCAATGTCCGTCAGGTCGCCCTCCAACCGATAACGCAAGGCGCCACAATGGCAGCCACCCTCGGTCACATCCTGCATCACCTACCTCTCGTCGCCTTTGCTTCGGCGAAAGCTGGCTGAAAGCTTGCCCTCATAGGATAGCCCCCACTACCGGCACAAGACCGGTCAGCCAGGGCACCCGGTAACCACCGCGCCCGGCCCAATCAACAACAACAATGGTGATTCTGATGTATTCCTGTGCCCGACTTTCCGTAGCCCCCCTCCGCATGCTCCCCGCACAGCGCCAAGCGCGCTGATCCGCCCGAATCGACGTTCCTTTCGCCGCGCCACGCCTGGAGTATTGCCATGCTGACCTTCCTCGGCTTTGCCATGGTCATCACCTTCATGTACCTGATCATGACCAAGCGCCTGTCGGCCTTGATCGCGCTGATCCTGGTACCGATCCTGTTCGCCCTGTTCGGCGGTTTTTCCGCCAAGATCGGCCCGATGATGCTTGAGGGCATCAGCAAGCTCGCACCTACCGGCGTGATGCTGATGTTCGCCATCCTCTATTTTGCCCTGATGATCGACTCCGGCCTGTTCGACCCGGCCGTGCGCAAGATCCTCAAGCTGGTCAAGGGTGACCCGCTGAAAGTCTCCGTCGGCACCGCAGTACTGGCCCTGGTGGTCTCGCTCGACGGTGACGGCGCCACCACCTACATGATCTGCTGCGCCGCCATGCTGCCGATGTACAGCCGGCTGGGCATGAGCCCGCGAATCATGGCCGGCCTGATCATTCTCGCCGGCGGGGTGATGAACATGACCCCCTGGGGTGGCCCGACCGCCCGCGCCGCCAGCGCCCTGCACGTGGACCCGTCGGACATCTTCGTGCCGATGATCCCGGCCATGCTGTTCGGCGTGCTGGCAATCCTGGCCATCGCCTACATGTACGGCAAGCGTGAACGTGCCCGCCTGGGCGAGTTGCACCTGCCCACCGACGACATCGACCACAGCGAAATCACCGTTTCGCAGTACCCGGACGCGCGTCGGCCAAAACTGCTGTACTTCAACGGCGCCCTGACCGCTGCCCTGATGGTCGCGCTGATTGCCGGCGTGCTGCCGCTGCCGGTGCTGTTCATGATCGCCTTCAGTATCGCCATGATCGTCAACTACCCGTGCCTGCAGCAGCAAAAAGACCGCATCGCCGCCCACGCTGGCAGCGTGCTGGCGGTCACCGGGCTGATCTTCGCCGCCGGCATCTTCACCGGCATCCTGTCGGGCACCGGCATGGTCGACGCCATGTCCAAGAGCCTGCTGTCGGTCATCCCCGAGGCGCTGGGCCCATACCTGGCGGTGATCACCGCGATCGTGAGCATGCCGTTCACCTTCTTCATGTCCAACGACGCGTTCTACTACGGCGTGCTCCCGGTGCTGGCCGAAGCTGCCAGCCACTACGGGATCAGCCCGGTGGAAATGGCCCGTGCGTCGATCGTCGGGCAACCGGTACACCTGCTCAGCCCCTTGGTACCCTCCACCTACCTGCTGGTGGCCCTGGCCGGCATCGAGTTCGGCGATCATCAGCGCTTCACCTTGAAGTGGGCAGTGCTGGTGTGCCTGTGCATAATGCTCGCCGCGCTGCTGATGGGCATTTTCCCGCTGTTCAGTAGTCTTTAATAAACGCGTATTTCCCTAACGCGACGCGCCCTGATCCTGGCGCGTCGCCTTTACCGTTCGAAGGAAAACACATGGAATGGCTGACCAGCCCGGAAATCTGGGTTGCCTTTTTCACCCTTACCGCGCTTGAGATCGTCCTCGGTATCGACAACATCATCATGATCTCGATTCTGGTCAGCCGCATGCCCAAGCACATGCAGCCGCGCACCCGGATCTTCGGCCTGGCCCTGGCCATGGTCACCCGTATCATGCTGCTGCTGTCGATCACCTGGGTCATGCGCCTTACCGCCGACCTGTTCGTGGTCCTGGGCCAGGGCATCTCCGGGCGTGACCTGATCCTGTTCTTTGGTGGCCTGTTCCTGCTGTGGAAAAGCTCGCAAGAGATCTATCACGGCCTGGAAGGCGAGGACGAGAACCCGGAAGAGCCGAAAGGCGCGGGTGGCAAGTTCTTCTACACCATCATCCAGATCGCCATCATCGACATCGTGTTCTCGCTGGACTCGGTGATCACTGCGGTGGGCATGGTGTCCCACGTACCGGTGATGATCGCCGCGATCATCGTCGCCGTGCTGGTGATGATGCTGTGCGCCGGCACCATCAGCGATTTCATCGACAAACACCCGTCGCTGAAGATGCTCGCACTGTCGTTCCTGATCGTGGTCGGTACCGTGCTGATCGCCGAAGCTTTCGACGTGCATGTACCAAAGGGCTACGTCTACTTCGCCATGGCGTTCTCGCTGGCGGTAGAAGCCATCAACATCCGCATGCGCACTGCCTTGGCCCGCAAGAACGGCAAAGAGCATGAGCCGGTGAAACTGCGCAAGGACATTCCGGGTCAATAAGATCAGGAAGTGCAGGACATAAAGGGCCCTTCGCTGGGCCCTTTTTCATGCCCGGATTACTGAATTCTGCCATTTGCTGTACTGGCCTCTTCGCGGGCACGCCCGCTCCCACAGGGATATCACTGGCCCTGAGGGTGGTGTGGTATCTGTGGGAGCGGGCGTGCCCGCGAAGAGGCCGGCACAGGCAATCATTCATTTCCGGTATGTTTCAAATAAACGGCAGCCATGCGAAGCTGGCGACAGCTACGCAAAACAACTAAAGCTTTGAGTGAGCACTGAAAATTCTTCAAACGCTCACGCTTCGTCTCTTGGCCCTCTGGGCCAATGCAACAGGGGGCCGTCGCCATGCTGACCCTGCTCAACCTGCTCTCGGCCGTTACGCTTCTGGTCTGGGGCACCCACATCGTGCGTACCGGCATCCTTCGGGTATTCGGCTCGAGCCTGCGGCGCATCATCAGCCAGAACATGAGCAAACGCCCGCTGGCGTTCGTTGCCGGCATTCTGGTCACAGCCATGGTGCAAAGCAGCAACGCCACCGCCATGCTCGTCACCTCGTTCGTCGGCCAGGGCCTGATGGCCATGACCCCGGCCTTGGCAATCATGCTCGGCGCCGACGTGGGTACCGCGCTGATGGCGCGGGTGCTGACCCTGGACCTGTCCTGGCTGTCGCCGCTGCTGATCTTCCTGGGTGTTATCTTCTTCCTCTCACGCAAACAGACGAGGGCCGGCCAGCTGGGCAGGGTAGGCATCGGGCTTGGCCTGATCATCCTGGCATTGGAGCTGATTGTGCAGGCAGCTACGCCGATTACCCACGCCCAAGGCGTGAAGGTGCTGTTCGCCTCGCTGACCGGTGACATCATGCTCGATGCCTTGGTCGGCGCTCTGTTCGCCATGATTTCCTATTCCAGCCTGGCGGCCGTGCTGCTCACCGCAACGCTGGCCGGTGCCGAAGTGATCAGCCTGCCGGTGGCCATCGGCCTGGTGGTGGGCGCCAACATCGGTAGCGGGCTGCTGGCCTTCCTCAGCACCAGCATGCAAAACGCCGCCGGGCGCCGAGTGGCTCTGGGCAGCCTGCTGTACAAGCTGATCGGCCTGCTGCTGATCATTCCTGTGCTGCACCCGCTGGTGAGCTGGATGGACTCACTGAGCTTCAGCCCACAGGAGCTGGCCATCGGCTTCCACCTGCTCTACAACACGCTGCGTTGCCTGATCATGCTGCCCACGGTCAAACCCATGGGCCGGCTGTGCAACACCCTGCTGCCCGAACGGGAAAACGGCAACGGCCAGATTCGCCCGCGCCATCTCGACACCTCGGCGCTGGAAACACCCAGCCTGGCCCTGGCCAACGCCTCCCGCGAAACCCTGCGCCTGGGCGATATCGTCGACAGCCTGCTCGAAGCCATGCTCGGTGCCCTGCGCGGTACCCAGGCCGCCTTGCCGCAGCAGGTCCGCGCCCTCGGCGAGGACGCCGAAGCCTTGTACAGCGCGATCAAGCTGTACCTGGCGCAGATGTCGCGTGAAGACCTCAGCGAACAGGACAACCGCCGCTGGGCGGAAATCATCGAACTGGCGATCAACCTCAAGCTGGCCTGCGACCTGATCGAGCGCATGCTGCGCAAGGTCCAACAGCAGAAAACCAGCCAGCGCCGGGAGTTTTCCCAGGTGGGCCTGGAAGAGCTGACCGGCTTGCAGGAACAGCTGCTGGCCAACCTGCGCCTGGGCTTGTCGGTGTTCCTCAGTGCCGACCCGGAAAGCGCCCGCTTGCTGCTGCGGGAAAAACGCCGTTTTCGCGCCCAGGAACGGCGCCTTGCCCACGCCCATGTCAGCCGCTTGCAGCGCAAGGTAGTGCAAAGTATCGAGACCAGTTCGCTACACTTGGAGCTGATCGCCGACATGAAACGGTTGAACTCTTTGTTCTGTAGCAGTGCCTATGTGGTACTGGGCGGCTCGGACACGGGCGGGCTGATGCTCGACAGCGTGCCGGACGAAGCCCGTCTGCCGTGATTTCGCCTACCTGAGGACCCAAGCTCGCCCATGCGTTGCCTGATGTTCGTTTGCCTGCTGATCTGCAGCCTGCCCTCATTCGCCCTCGACCGCTCGCGGGTTGAAGGTTACCTGTTGCCCAACGGCCTGCAGGTCATCCTGAAAAACGGTTATGAACGTGACCATGTGGCGATTCGCCTGGTGGTCGGCGTCGGCCTGGATGACTTCAGTTGTGAGCAGAAAGAGCTGCCGCACCTGCTCGAACACCTGCTGTTCAGCGGCATCGACGAAACTGGCGAGGGCGGCCTGGAAGAGCGCCTGCAATCGCTGGGAGGCGAGTGGAACGCCTACACCAGCAGCGCCGACACCACCTTCGTCATCGAAGCCCCGGCGCGCAACCAGCGCAAAATCCTCGACCTGCTGCTGGCGGTGATCCACGACACCCGCATCGATGCCAAGGCCCTGGCCACCGCCAAGCGCATCATCGAGCGCGAGGATGGCGGCCACTATGGCCACCTGCAGCGCTGGCTCGACCGCCAGGACATCGGCCACCCCGCCAGTGACCAGCTGGCCACCGAGCTGGGCCTGAAATGCCCGGAGCGCTCCAACCTCGACGACATGACCCTGGAGCAGGTGAACACCTTGCGTGACCGCTGGTACGCGGCCAACAACATGACCCTGATCGTGGTCGGCGGCCTCGACCGCCTGCTGCCGGCCTACCTGGAGCGCACCTTTGGCGAACTGCCCGCCACCGAGCCGGAGGAACGCCGCACCCTGGAAAGCATCGGCCAGCAAGCTGCACAGCGCCGCGACCTGACCCGCGGCTGGCTGGGCGACAGCGTCAAGCTGCACTGGCTGTTCGTCGAGCCGGTGCTGGACAACGACCACCAGGCCACCCTCGACCTGCTGTCGCACTACCTGGACTGGGCGCTGTACGACCAGCTGCGCCTGCGCAACGGGTTGTCCTACGGCCCTTCGGCAAAACGCGAAAGCTTTGGCGACACCGGCCTGCTAAGCCTCAATGCCGACCTGGAGCGCGAGGATATCGACGAGGCGGTCGAGGTGATGCAGAAATTGTTCGACCACCTGCGTAAGGAAGGCCTCGACCCGGACACCTTCGAGCGCATCAAGTACGCCAGCGTCGCCAAGGAAAGCTGGAGCACCCAGGGCAACAGTGCCTTGGCCGACTACTACTGGGGCGCGCTGAACGACTATAGCGACGGGCGCTTCGTCAACCCGGTTCGCAAGCTGCGCCAGGTCAGCCTGGCGCAGGCCAACGAGGCGCTGAAGGAACTGCTCAAGGAAGATGGCTATGTGCGTATCGAGAAACCATTGCTTGGCTATGATGAGCTCTACGGGCTGGTTGCCTTGCTGTTGGGGCTGATCCTGGCTGCGGGGCTGTTGCGCTGGCGTCGGCATGGTCCGGAAAAACCGAGCGGTGCTACACGCGAGCAGTGAAACGACGGTATCCTTTTGCCAGTACCGGTCTCTTCGCGGGCACGCCCGCTCCCACAAAGGTCAGTGACAACCCGGACCCTGTGGGAGCGGGCGCGCCCGCGAAGAGGCCAGCACAGTCACCTCACCCATTCTGTTGTAACCCCCAATGCCCCAAATCCCCCACATCGTCCAGCGCATCATCGAACTGCTCAAACGCTACCCCGGCATCATCGCGCTCGGTGGTTTCCTCTCCGGCATCGGCAGTTTCATCCTGGTCGACCGTCAGGCTGGCCTGGCCAGCTGGGTAGCTGTGCTCATGCTGGTCAGCTGGCTCTGGCTGATGCTGGAAAACACCCTCACCGGCCTGTTCGCGCGCACCTTCAACCGCGAAATACCGCAGCCATTGCTGCGCTACGCGACGCAGATGATCCACCAGGAATCACTGTTCTTCGTACTGCCGTTCTTCTTCATTACCACCACCTGGAACAGCGGCCAACTGGTGTTCACCGGCCTGCTCGGTGCCGCCGGGCTGATTTCGATCATCGACCCGCTGTACTACAAGTGGCTGGCACCGCGGCGCTGGCTGTTCCTGGCGCTGCATACCCTGACCCTGTTCGCCGCCCTGCTGACCGCGCTGCCGATCATCCTGCACCTGACCACAGCGCAAAGCTTCAAGCTGGCCCTGATTGCAGCCATGGCCCTGTCGTTCCCCAGCCTGGCCAGCAGCTTCCCGATCAACAACTGGCGCCGCGCCGTGGCCCTGGTGCTGGTCACCCTGTCGGTCGGCGGCGGGGGCTGGCTGCTGCGTTCCTGGGTGCCGCCAGCGACCCTGTGGATGACCGAAGTGGCAGTAAGCACCGAAGTGCTGAACCGCCAGCCGGGCGATTCGCTGGACGAAATTGCTGCCAGCCGCATCCGTAGCAGCGGCCTGTACGCCTATACCGCGATCAACGCGCCACGCGGCCTGAACGAGCGGATCTACCATGTGTGGCAAAAGGACGGCCAGGAAGTCGACCGTATTGCCTTGGACATCCACGGCGGGCGCAAGGAGGGTTACCGGGCCTGGACGCACAAGCAGAACTTCCCGCCGAACCCGGTGGGCAAGTGGCAGGTGAGGGTACTGACCGAAGATGGGCAGGTCATTGGCGTGCTGCGCTTCAAGGTGGTCGACGAAGCGCCCGCGGGGTGAGTGAAAGGGGCCGCTTTGCGGCCCATCGCCGGCCAGCCAGCTCCCACAGGGCCAGCGACAACCCGCTCCATGTGGGAGCTGGCTGGCCGGCGATGGGCTGCAAAGCAGCCCCCAAGGTCCGTGAAGACAGCACATAATCACCAAACAGCCCATGCCCGCTGCGCTATGATCAGGCCCTAAGCCTTAGCGCCGAGTCAGTAGCATGGAGCCGATGACCACCCCCAGCGCCACCCTGGACACCAGTAGCCAACCGGCCTGCCTGCGCATTACCGGTGACTGGACCCTGGCGCACTACGCCAGCCTCAAGCGTGAGAGCGAGCGCCTGCGCGCGCAATACGCTGCCGATACCGTCGCCGACCTCAGCCAACTGGGCCGCCTGGATACCGCCGGTGCCTCGCTGCTGGCCGAACTGCTCGGCTCCGAGCGCCTGTCGCGCTGCACCCACGGCCTGCCCGAAGCCAGCCGCGCTCTGCTCAAGAACGTCTACTGCTCGGTGCAGGACTACTGCATCCCGGTCAAGGAGCCCGAGCGTAACGTGCTGCTGTTGCTGCTGGAACGCATCGGCTGCGCCGTCGGTACCTTGTGGCAAGACACCATGCAAGTGCTCGGCTTCGTTGGCCTGATCCTCGAAACCCTGCTGCGCCGCGCCCTGCAACCTCATCGCTGGCGCTTCACCCCGGTCGTGGCGCACATCGAACAGACCGGCCTGGACGCCGCGCCCATCGTCGCTCTGCTGACCTTCCTGGTGGGCGCGGTGGTGGCCTTCCTCGGCGCCACGGTGCTGGCCGATTTCGGTGCGACCATCTCCACCGTCGACCTGGTGGCATTCTCGTTCCTGCGCGAGTTCGCCGTGCTGCTGACCGCTATCCTCATGGCCGGCCGCACCGCCAGCGCGTTCACCGCGCAGATCGGCTCGATGAAGGCCAACGAGGAAATCGATGCCATCCGCACCCTTGGCCTGAACCCCATGGAGATTCTGGTGGTACCGCGCGTACTGGCGCTGTTGATTTCGCTGCCCTTGCTGACCTTCATCGCGATGATTTGCGGCATCGTCGGCGGTGCGGTGGTGTGCGCGCTGTCACTGGACATCTCGCCAGCCATGTTCCTGTCGCTGCTGCAAAGCGACATCGGCGTGCAGCACTTCCTGGTCGGCCTGGCCAAGGCACCGTTCTTCGCCTTCCTGATCGCCGCCATCGGCTGCCTGGAAGGCTTCAAGGTCAGCGGTAGCGCCGAATCGGTGGGCGCACACACTACCTCGGCGGTGGTGCAGTCGATATTCGTGGTCATCGTGCTGGATGCGGTGGCCGCACTGTTCTTCATGGAGATGGGCTGGTGAGTGGCCAGGAACGCGTGATCGAGGCCCGCGGCATCTGCAACCGCTTCGGCCGCCAGAGCGTGCACGAAAACCTCGACCTCGACCTGTATCGCGGCGAGATCCTCGCCGTGGTCGGCGGCTCGGGCAGCGGCAAGTCGGTGCTGCTGCGCAGCATCGTCGGCCTGCGGAGGCCCGACGAAGGGCAGATCAAGGTGTTCGGCCAGGACCTGGCCGGACTGCGCGAAGAGCAGCGTTCACTGGTCGAGCGGCGCTTCGGCGTGCTGTTCCAGAAGGGCGCGCTGTTCTCTTCGCTGACCGTCACCGAAAACGTGGCGTTGCCGCTGATCGAGCACGCCGGGCTGTCCCGTGCCGATGCCGAGCACCTGGCCGGAGTGAAGCTGGCCCTGGCCGGGCTGCCGATCTCGGCCGCTGACAAGTACCCGGCCTCGCTGTCGGGGGGCATGATCAAGCGCGCCGCGCTGGCCCGTGCCCTGGCACTTGACCCGGACATCCTGTTCCTCGACGAACCCACCGCTGGCCTGGACCCGATCGGCGCCGCCGCCTTCGACCAGTTGATCCTGACCCTGCGTGACGCCCTGGGCCTGTCGGTGTTCCTCATCACCCACGACCTCGACACCCTGTACACCATTACCGACCGCATCGCCGTGCTGTCGCAGAAGAAGGTCCTGGTGGCCGGCCCGCTGGCCGAGGTCGAGCAGACCAACGACGCCTGGATTCAAGAATACTTTCATGGCCCACGCGGGCGCGCGGCCGAGCAGGCCGCCACCCGTGCCGGGCAGGAGCGCTGAGCAATGGAAACCCGAGCCCATCACGTTCTTATCGGCCTGGTCACCGTCCTGGTGGTGGCCGGCGCCATGCTGTTCGGCCTGTGGCTGGCCAAGTCCAGTGTCGACGACGCCTTCAAGGACTATGAAGTGGTGTTCAACGAAGCCGTCTCCGGCCTGTCCCGCGGCAGCCCAGTGCAGTACAACGGCATCAAGGTAGGCGACGTGTCCACCCTGCGCCTGGACCCGAAAGACCCGCGCCGGGTACTGGCACGGGTGCGCCTGAGCGCCGACACCCCGGTGAAGGAAGACACCCAGGCCAAGCTGACCCTGGCCGGCGTGACCGGCAACTCGTTCATCCAGCTCAGCGGGGGCACCCCACAAAGCCCCGAGCTGAAAGGCAAGGACGGCAAGCTGCCGGTGATCATCGCATCGCCCTCGCCAATCTCGCGCCTGCTCAATGACAGCAGCGACCTGGTGACCAACATCAACCTGCTGCTGCACAATGCCAACCAGATGTTTTCCGAGGACAACATCGGCCACCTCAGCAACACCCTGTCCAACCTCGACAAGACCACCGGCGCCTTCGCTGGCCAGCACGGCAGCATCACCCAGGCCATCGAGCAACTGGTGCAGGTGGGCAAGCAGGCCAGCGCCACCCTGGCCGAAACCCAGGCACTGATGCGCAATGCCAACGGCCTGCTGGGCAGCGAAGGCAAGCAGGCAATCGGCAGCGCCGAGCAGGCCATGCAGTCACTGGCCGAGAGCACCGCCACCATCAACCGCCTGCTCGAGGACAACCGCGAAGCCATCGGCGACGGTGCCCAGGGCCTGAACCAGCTGACCCCGGCGATTCGCGAGCTGCGCGAAACCCTCAACGCACTCAAAGGCATTTCCCGGCAACTGGAGGCCGACCCTAGCGGCTACCTGCTCGGCCGCGACAACAACAAGGAGTTCCAACCATGAAACCGTCGCTGCGCCTGCTGGCCCTGGCGGCCGCACTGAGCCTGGCCAGTGCCTGCTCGATCCTGCCGCAGAGCGAGCCCGTCGACCTGTACCGTCTGCCGGTGAACCAGCCCGGCCGGACGGCGCCGGCGCTGGACTGGTCATTGCGCCTGAACAAGCCGCTGGCCAGCGAAGTGCTGGCCGGGCCACGGATTGCCGTGATTCCCCAGGGCGATGTGATCAGCAGCTACAAGGGCGCGCGCTGGAGCGACGCAGTGCCGGTGCTGCTGCGCAACCGCCTGCTCGACGGTTTCCAGCGTGACGGCCAGGTACAGCGCCTTAGCGCCGACGACAGCAACCTGCAGGCCGACTACGAGCTGGCTGGCGAGCTGCAGGCGTTCCAGACCGAATACCGCGCGGGTGGGGCGGTGGAGGTGGTGATCCGCTATGACGCACGTCTGGTCCAGGGCCGCAGCCAACGCATTCTGGCCAGCAAACGCTTCGAAATCCGCCAGCCGCTGGCCGACAAGCAGGTGTCAGCGGTGGTTGCCGGCTTCGGGAAGGCCTGCGACCAGCTGACCGGGCAGGTGGTCAGTTGGACCATTGCGCAGGCGGGTAGTACACAACCACCATCAGTCCGTTGAGTCAGGCCCGGTTCTATCTCCTGTCAGGGCCTCATCGCCGGCAAGCCAGTTCCCACAGGTACTTCGCATGCCTTGAAGTCTGTGAGGTCAAGGTGGGAGCTGGCTTGCCGGCGATGGGCCGCAAAGCGGCCCCCAAAAAGGTCAGGCGAAGAACCAGTAGCAGACGAAGATCGCTGCGATCACACCGGACAACTCCGCCAGCAATGCGCAACCGACGGCATGGCGCACGCGCTGGATACCCACCGCACCAAAGTACACCGCCAGCACGTAGAAGGTGGTTTCGGTACTCCCCTGAATCGTCGCCGCCACCAGCGCCGGGAAGCTGTCCACACCGTGGGTCTGCATGGTCTCGATCAGCATCGCCCGCGCCGCACTGCCGGAGAACGGCTTGACCAGTGCCGTGGGCAGGCCTTCGACGAAGCGGGTGTCCAGGCCCAGCCAGGTCACCGCATGGCGAATACCGTCCAAGGCCAGCTCCAGGGCGCCTGAGGCCCGCAATACACCCACCGCCACCAGCATCGCCACCAAGTAAGGCAACAGGCCCTTGGCTACATCGAAACCTTCCTTGGCGCCTTCGACAAAGGCTTCATACACCTTCACCCGCCTCAAGGCGCCGATCACCAGGAACAGGATGATCACGCCAAACAACGTGAGGTTGCCCAGGATCGACGACAGGCTGGCCAGCGCGGCCGCCGAGAGGGTGCCGAGGAAGGCCATGAACCCGCCCAGCAGCAAGGCACCGGGAATCAGGTAGGTGAGCACCACCGGGTCCCACAGGCGCAGGCGCTGCATCACCGCCACCGACAGCAGGCCGACCAGGGTCGAGACGCTGGTGGCCAGCAGGATGGGCAGGAACACCATGGTCGGGTCCGCAGCGCCTTGCTGGGCCCGGTACATGAAGATGGTCACCGGCAGCAGGGTCAGCGACGAGGCGTTGAGCACCAGGAACAGGATCTGCGCGTTGCTCGCCGTGGTGCTGCTGGGGTTCAGTTCCTGCAGTGCGCGCATGGCCTTCAGGCCGATCGGCGTGGCGGCGTTGTCCAGGCCCAGGCCGTTGGCGGCGAAGTTCATGGTGATCAGGCCCAAGGCCGGGTGGCCGGGCGGGACTTCCGGCATCAGCCGGGCAAACAGCGGGCCGAGCACCTTGGCCAGCCACTCGACGATGCCAGCCTTCTCGGCGATCTTGAGAAAGCCCAGCCACAGGGTCAGCGTGCCGAACAGCAGCACCATCACCTCGACCGACAGCTTGGCCATGGCAAAGATGCTCTCGACCATCGCCGCGAAGATGCCGGCGTTGCCGCCTACCAGCCATTGGGCCAGGGCGGACACTGCCGCCACCAGGAAAAAGCCAAGCCAAAGGCCGTTGAGCATCCGTGTGTTCCCCCTGAAAAATGCCCGAATGATAGCGTATCGGGGCCTATGACTGGCGATCGCGATCCTTTGTAGGAGCGGCCTTGTGTCGCGAAAGGGGTGCGCAGCGCCCCCAAGATTCCAGCTCCGCTGCACAAATTGCCGGGGCCGCTCTGCGGCCCTTTCGCGACACAAGGCCGCTCCTACAAGTGTTCGCAATTGGCTCCCAAGATCCCGCAGGCAACAAAAAGCCCCGACAGGTCGGGGCTTCTTGTTCAGCTCATCAGGCTCAGCGCTTGGCAGCTTCGCCAACCATGGCCGCTTCCTGCTTACCGGCCATCAGCGAGGCGTAGTACTTCTCGCCCTTGGCGGCGTCGTACATACCCTCCCAGCGAGCGATGACCAGGGCTGCCAGGGCGTTACCCACAACGTTCAAGGCGGTACGGGCCATGTCCATGATGCGGTCGACACCGGCGATGAAGGCCAGGCCTTCCAGCGGGATACCCACGCTGCCCAGGGTGGCCAGCAGCACCACGAAGGAAACACCCGGTACGCCAGCGATACCCTTGGAAGTGACCATCAGGGTCAGCACCAGCAGCAGCTGCTGGCTCCAGGACAGGTCGATACCGTACAGCTGGGCAATGAAGATGGCCGCGATGCTCTGGTACAGGGTCGAGCCGTCGAGGTTGAACGAGTAGCCGGTCGGTACCACGAACGAGCAGATCGACTTCGGTGCACCGTACTTCTCCATCTTCTCGATCACGCGCGGCAGCACGGTCTCCGAGCTGGAGGTGGAGTAGGCGAGGATCAGTTCATCTTTCATGATGCGCATGATCTTGATCACCGAGAAACCGAACAGGCGGGCAACCAGGCCCAGCACCATGAAGGCGAAGAAGGCGATGGCGAAGTACACCAGCAGCACCAGCTTGGCCAGCGGTAGCAGCGAGCTGAAACCGAAGTTGGCGACGGTCACGGCGATCAGGGCGAACACGCCGATAGGGGCGTAGTTCATGATCATGTGGGTGACCTTGAACATGGTCTCGGAAACCGCCTGGAAGGTACGCACCAGCGGGTCGCGCAGCTCTGCCTGCAGGCTCGACAGGCCCAGGCCGAACATCACCGAGAAGAAGATGATCGGCAGCATTTCGCCACGCATCAGCGCTGCGAAGATGTTCGACGGGATCAGGTTCAGCAGGGTTTCGATGAACGCGTGCTCATGCTGCACTTCGGCCGCGGTAGCCTGGTACTTGGAGATGTCCACGGTACCCAGGGTGCTCATGTCGATGCCGGCGCCCGGGTGGAACAGGTTGGCCAACACCAGGCCCACGACGATGGCGATGGTGGTCACCACTTCGAAGTAGATGATGGTCTTCAGGCCGATGCTGCCCAGTTTCTTCGCGTCGCCAACCCCGGCGATACCCACGATCAGCGACGAAATCACGATCGGGACGACGATCATCTTGATCAGGCGAATGAAGATGTCACCAGCGGGCTGGAGGACGTTGCTGATCCACCATGCCTTTTCTGCACTGAAATGATTCAGTAGCGCGCCGATTGCAACACCCAGGACCAGACCGATGACGATCTGCCAGGCGAGGCTCAGTTTTGCCTTCTTCATGTCTTTACCCTTTGTTCTAGTGGTCATGGGCACCCAACGGAAACGCGCGTAACAGAGCCGTTGGCAAGGTCACGAGCAGCAGATGCTTCCGTCCGGCGACTTCATGTAAGGACACCGCAGGCGAGCGACAGGGCGCTCGGGCCGGCGAAAAAGGCGGCAACTATTGCGATGGCAAAGGGGGAAATCTAATGCCGGAAGCGCATACCCCATGCCGTTTGTGCATAACATTTCTGACCAAAACGGGAGGTTCGCAAGTGCTTGATTTACAACGTTCGGAATCCCGAACAAGACCAAACCGCCATATTTAGGCAGATTTGGCAGGGTAAAAAGGACAGGGGCGATGGCTTGTTCGACAATCCGAATGGCCGAAATGCCACTTGAATAAGCGCCAGGCTGATCGAAAAAAAATTGATGTACGGTCGAGACAAAATGTGTCTCGAAGAGAAAATCGCGCAGGGAAGAGACGTTTACTACATGGCTCCTCGGAAGTCAGGTCTGGTCAGATGCCCCTATGGCACCGCCGACCTGAAACTTCCGATTCCGCCTTTCCTGACCCGGCCCATTGCTGGAGGCACTCCCTGTACCCCTAGGCCACTCCGATCCTGCAACAATCAGAACAGCCCGGCCCCTTGGTCATGTGCAGCCCCTCCTCGGGGCGGCGCATCATAGAAGGCTGAAAATATAGAAAGGTTCAGCTTCTATTTCGTGACAGTGCATGACCTTTCCTCCGTACCGGGTGCAAATGCTCAGTACCAGTTCGGGTCACGCTTGAGCTGCTCCTGCAGCATCGCCTTCATGCCGTCGTCCGGCTTACCCAGCCAGCGGTACTGCGCGTGACGGGTGGGCGACTTGTCGCTCGGCAAACCTTCGGGTACCTCCACGAGCATCCCGTAGGCATCGTCCTTGTCCCAGCTGAACGCCACGATCAGGCGCTTGTAGGTGCAGTTGTCCTGGCGTTCGCACAATGGGCCGACCAGGTACTTGTCGCCGTCTTCGGTAACGGCAGACATCTGCTGCTGGGCACTGCCGGTCAGATTGACCACCCAATCAGGCAGACGTTCCTCGCCTTCAATCGTGTCCTGCCAGGTTTCCCGGTACTCCGGGTCCGAGCCGAGCAGCTGGTCGACCCGGACCTGGCCGTCATTGGCCGCCATCGCCGCCGCACTGCCGCCCAGTAACAGGGCGGCAGCCAGGGATGTCCAACGCTTCCTGCCCATCTTCAACCTCGTCCACGTCCAAAGAAGAAGGAGGCTACGAACAGCACCAGGAAGACAATGAACAGAATCTTCGCGATACCGGTGGCAGCGCCCGCGATACCACCGAAGCCCAGTACGGCGGCGACAATGGCGATGATGAGGAAAGTGATAGCCCAACTCAGCATGGTGGTTCTCCTTTCTTTTTTGAAATCGTTAAGGCCAGCGGTCAGAACACCCAGCGGTCCTGGGGTACGACCCTTTCCAGGGTGGCCGGTGACGCGGTGGCCTGGCCAGTTGGAAGCGGGTCGGCGGCCTTGACCAAGGTATTGGCACGGGTTGCCTGAATCTGCGTCAACAGGGCGGTCTGCGCCGCCACTTGCTCGGTCAGGCGCGCGGTCTGCCAGCTGTAATAGAAGAGGCCAGCGGCCAAGGTCAGCAACAGCGCCAGGCCGAGTGAAAGCACCTGGCTCAGGGGCAGTGCAGCGCTCTGCAAGCGGTTGACGGATTGGCGGGTCATGCCGGCTCCTCCTGCTGTAATTCTTGTTCAAACCTGAACAGGTAATTGCAGCCTGCATGCCAGCCTTACGAATCAAATAAAATTCTTTTAAATCATATAGTTATGTGAATCCTGCAAAACCGGCAAGGACGTATCCTGCACGATGCCGCCCGGGCCGTCGTGCGAATTGCACGATCAGCCCTCGACCTTGGTCGCCACCTTGAGCAGGTCGGCATCCACCCCGCGCACGCCGATGATCTGCCGGGCGATTTCCACGGCAATGGTTTTCTGCTCGCTGCTGACCACCTCGCCCGAAAGCCGCACCAAACCCTCCTCGCTGGCCACTTTCAGGTTCAGGCCATCGAGGTTACGGCTGAAGCGGTAGCTGTTCTGGATCTTGTCGATGATCCAGCTGTCGCTCGGTTGCGGCCCAGTCGGCGTCCCCACCGGGGTTTCCCGGGCCTTGGCCATGGCGGCGCTATCGAGGCTGACCAGGTTGTTGACCAGGTGCACACCCTCGGTGGTACGCGCCACCACGCCGGCCAGCTCCTTGGCCTCGGCACTGTCGACCTTGCCACGCAGGGTCACCACACCTTCGCTGCTCTGTACATCTATAGGCGCCTTCTCGGTGGTGCGGCTCCATAACAGCCGCGCACGGATCACCGCGGCCAGGGTGGCATCCTCCAGGCGCTGGGCATAGGCACGCAGCGCCAGCGGGCGCTCCACCAGCTGGGCATTGACCCGCAGCTGGTTGTCGACTTGCTCGATGCCACGGGTAGCCAGCGCCACATGCTCGGCCAGCTGGCGTTCGACGTCATTCTCCACCTCACCGGAAAGTCGCGCCTGCTTGCCGTCCACCTCGACCTGGATACGGAACGGGTCGAGCATGCGGTTCAGCGACAGGGCAGTTTGCAGGGCCCCCTCCAGGCGGGCGTCCTGCACCGGGCCGGCGAATGCCGGGGTGAACATCGGCAGCAGGGTGGTTGCCAACACGGCGGTGCGAATGGAAAAGGACATGGCAGTGCCTCCTTTTGTAGAGCAAAAGCTAAAAATCCTCGCAACCAATGTGCCACCGCGGACCTCTAAGGAAATCATTGGGATATCGAGGCCTTCCAGGCGTTGATTGGCCATTGGCTAGCATGCAAAGGACAGGTTCCTTCACAATGGACCATGCAACTTGCCCGATTTTTCCCACACTAAATGAAGATCTTTCCTAAAGGAGCGCAGCACATGGAGTCAGCCCAGGACAACCAAGGCCGCATTCTGCTGGTGGATGACGAGTCCGCGATCCTGCGCACCTTCCGCTACTGCCTGGAGGACGAGGGCTATAGCGTGGCGACGGCCAACAGCGCTGCTCAGGCCGAAGCCCTGCTGCAGCGCCAGGTATTCGACCTGTGCTTCCTCGATTTGCGCCTGGGCGAGGACAACGGCCTCGATGTGCTGGCGCAGATGCGTATCCAGGCCCCATGGATGCGGGTGGTGATCGTCACCGCACACTCGGCGATCGATACGGCGGTAGACGCGATCCAGGCAGGCGCCGCCGATTACCTGGTCAAACCGTGCAGCCCCGACCAGCTGCGCCTGGCCACCTCCAAGCAGTTGGAAGTGCGCCAGCTTTCCGCGCGCCTGGAGGCCCTGGAAGGTGAAGTGCGTAAACCCAAGGACGGCCTCGACTCGCACAGCCCGGCCATGATGGCGGTACTGGAAACCGCCCGCCAGGTCGCTACCACCGACGCCAACATCCTCATCCTTGGCGAGTCGGGCACAGGTAAAGGTGAGCTGGCCCGGGCCATCCACGGCTGGAGCAAGCGCGCGCGCAAATCCTGCGTGACCATCAACTGCCCGTCACTGAACGCCGAGTTGATGGAAAGCGAGTTGTTCGGCCACACCCGCGGCGCCTTCACCGGCGCCAGCGAAAGCACCCTGGGGCGAGTCAACCAGGCTGATGGGGGCACGCTGTTCCTCGACGAGATCGGCGATTTCCCACTGACCTTGCAGCCCAAACTGCTGCGCTTCATCCAGGACAAGGAATACGAGCGCGTCGGCGACCCGGTCACCCGTCGCGCCGATGTGCGGATTCTCGCCGCCACCAACCTCAACCTCGAAGAGATGGTGCGTGAAAGCCGCTTCCGCGAAGACCTGCTGTATCGCCTGAACGTCATCACCCTGCACCTGCCGCCCCTGCGCGAGCGCAGTGAAGACATCCTGACCTTGGCCGACCGCTTTCTCGCCCGCTTCGTCAAGGAATACTCCCGGCCTGCCCGCGGCTTCAGTGACGAAGCCCGTACGGCCCTGCTCAACTACCGCTGGCCCGGCAACATTCGCGAATTACGCAACGTGGTGGAGCGGGCCAGCATCATCTGCCCGCAGGAACGCGTGGAAATCAGCCACTTGGGCATGGGCGAGCAGCCCGCAGGCAATGCCCCGCGGGTTGGCGCCGCGCTGAGCCTGGATGAGCTGGAACGCGCCCACATCGGTGCGGTGCTGGCCGCAAGCGACACCCTGGACCAAGCCGCCAAGACCCTGGGGATCGATGCCTCCACCCTGTACCGCAAGCGCAAGCAGTACAACCTATGAGGTGGCCGCCCATGAAGCTGCGCACGCGGCTTTTCCTCAGCATTTCGGCGCTGGTCACCGTGGCCCTGCTCGGGCTGCTGCTGGGCTTGGTCAGCGTGCTGCAGATGGCCACGGTGCAACAGCGACTGGTGCGCGATACCACCCACGCCCTGGAAATCGGGCTGAAGTTGCGCCAGAACCTTGGCGAACAGTTGACCCTGATGCTCGATGACGAGACCGCCCCGGAAAACCTGCGGCTGCTGCAGGACAACTTCCAGACCCTACTCAACCAAGGGCTGGACCAAGGTGGCGAGCGCACCGGCTTCAGCAAGGCCAGCAGCAATTACCAGGCTTTCCTCCAGGCCTACCGCGACAGCCCGGCGCCTTCGCGCAGCATGGGGGTTGAACAACCACTGGGGGCCGCGTTCAACCAGGTCCGCACCGACCTGATCGATTCCCACAAGCAGGCCTTGGAGCACATCACCCGCAGCGAGGAGCACACCCGCGACCACGCCTTGCTGGTCAGCGGCGTACTTGGCCTGATGGGCTTGGTGGTGCTGGTGCTGGGCTTCATCACCGCGCACAACATTGCCCGGCGCTTCGGCCAGCCGATCGAAGCCTTGGCCATAGCGGCCGACCAACTCGGCAAGGGTAATTTCGACGTAACCCTGCCGGTCACCCAAGCCACCGAACTTAACCAGCTGACCCGCCGCTTCGGCCTGATGGCCGATGCCTTGCGCAAGCACCAGGCCACCAACGTCGATGAACTGCTGGCCGGCCAGCAACGCTTGCAGGCGGTACTGGACAGCATTGACGATGGCCTGCTGATCATCGACCGCCAAGGCCGGCTGGAGCACCTCAACCCGGTGGCGCAGCGCCAGCTGGGCTGGACCGATAGCCGCGTGGGCAGCAGCCTGGCCGAAGCCCTGCAACGCCCGGAGCTGGAACAGCAGCTACGCCAGGTACTGCGCGGCGGCAACCTCGACCGCCAGCCGGACGACCTGAACATGGAGGTCGATGACGAAACGCGCCTGCTCGCCTACAGCCTGACTCCGGTCAGCCACCCGCAAGGGCCTATCCTGGGCGCGGTGATGGTGCTGCACGATGTAACCGAGCAGCGAGCCTTCGAACGCGTGCGCAGCGAATTCGTGCTGCGTGCTTCCCACGAGCTGCGCACCCCGGTGACCGGCATGCACATGGCCTTCGGCCTGTTGCGCGAGCGGCTCAAGTTCCCGCCCGAGGCGCGCGAACATGACCTGCTGGAAACCATCGGCGAGGAAATGCAGCGCCTGACCCAGTTGATCAACGATCTGCTCAACTTCAGCCGCTACCAGAGCGGGATGCAGAAGCTCGAGCTGGCTCCCTGCGCCATCGACGAATTGCTGGAGCGTGCACAACAGCGCTTTGCCGAGCCGGCGGTGAACAAGCAGATCGAGCTGATCACGGAGCTGGAGCCGCCGCTGCCGCGTATCCAGGCCGACGTCTCCCAACTCGACCGGGTGCTGGACAACCTGTTGCACAACGCCATCCGCCATACCGCCAGCGGCGGGCGTATCCGCTTGCATGCACGACGGCATGCGGAGCGGGTGATCATCAGTGTCGAGGACAACGGAGAGGGCATTGCCTATGGGCAACAGGGGCGCATCTTCGAGCCCTTCGTGCAGGTAGGGCGCAAGAAAGGCGGCGCGGGGCTGGGGCTGGCGTTGTGCAAAGAAATCGTGCAGTTGCATGGCGGGCGCATGGGCGTGTTTTCCCGACCGGGGCAGGGGACCCAGTTCTACATGGCACTGCCGGTCTGAATGTTGCCTGTCCTGGCCCCATCGCCGGCAAGCCAGCTCCCACAGGGATCGCACCGCACCTGAGGTCATTGCAATACCTGTGGGAGCTGGCTTGCCGGCGATGAGGCCGGTGCAGGATCACTCAATGCTCAACCCGCCGCGGCAGCCGTCCGCGGGTCACCAGCTCAGCAAACTGCCGGGCATTCAGTGGCCGGGCAAACAGCCAGCCCTGGCCATAATTGACCCCTTCGCTGTTCAGCAGCACCGCCTGGTCTTCACACTCGATGCCTTCGGCAATCACCCGCAGGTGCAGGTCGTGGGCCATGCGGATGATATGCGGGGCAACACCGCTGCTGGCGGCGTCATGCCCAAGGGCATCGATAAAGGCCTTGTCGATCTTCAGGCAGTCCACCGGCAGGGTCTGCAGGTAGGCCAGGCTGCAATAACCCGTACCAAAATCGTCGATCAGCACCTGATGCCCTACTGCACGCAACGCCTGCAGATTGTCGCGCGCCACCACCACATCGATCAGGCCGCGCTCGGTCACTTCGAAGGCAATCTGGCTGGCCGCCACCCGGTGCATTGCCAGCAAGCGCGCAGCTACCCGGCCAATACGCGGCACCATCACATCGCAAGCTGCCAGGTTCACCGAAATGTACAAGTTGGGGTGCGAGCGCAGCAGTTGCCCTAACTGTTCCAGCACACGCTGCAGGACAAAGTCGGTGATCTGGCGAATCTGCCCGGTGTTTTCCGCCAGCGGGATGAACAGGTCCGGGCTGGTCAGGGTGCCGTCCGGGCGACGCCAGCGCACCAGGGCCTCGGCTCCGACACAGCGCCGGCTGTCGAGCTCGAAAATCGGCTGGTAGAGCACCTGCAGTTCGCCGCGGCGCAAGGCATTCTGCAATTCCGAGCTCATCGACCGCCGCTGCAGGATCAGTTGCAGCACCAGCCAGCCAATGCAGCAGGCCGCCAGCACACTGCCGGGGAACAGGAGCCAGAGCATGCCATTCATCCTCAACGGCAGGCTCGCCCGCGGGGCAATCAGCACCAGCTGGTAGTCCGGTGACTTGGTCGGCATACGGTAGATCAGGCGGTCGCTGAGCTCGAGCAGCGACTTGTGGCTGGTCGACCAGGCCGAGGGTGGCGGCCATACCTGTGGTGGGCCCAGCACAGGGATGGCCCGGGTACCGTTGTCCAGCACCACCACAAGGCTGCCGCCAGGGGGCAGGTCGACCACATCGGTCAGGTGGCCACGAGAGGTGGATACCACGAACTTGCCCCGCCCCAGCATCAACGCGGCCAGGTTTTCGTTCGGCTCGGTCGTTGTGTTCAGCCAGTAGCTGTAGGTCGGCCCCTGGATGTCGGGGACCCGCAAGGGTTCGAACGCCCGCTCATCACCGCGGTTCGAACAGGCGATATCCCCATCCACGTATGCCGCTTCATAAATGAAGCGTGAGCTCAGGCCTACCTGCTGCAATGCCGTCAGCATCGCCGGGCTGCAGCCGCGCAAGGGCTGCGCCTGCAGCAGGTCGACCCCTTCGCGCAACTGGCCGAACACCTGCTCGAGGCGCTCGAGAAAGCGCTCGCCCTGGGCATTCATCTGTGCGCTCTCGCTTTGCTTCATCTGTTGCAGGGCAATGCCGATGCTGGCAGAGAGCAACAGTGCCGCACTGGCCAGTGCTGCCAATGTGGCCAGCATCCAGGGACGGTAAAAAATTTGGCGCATCAAGGCGATGAAGGCTGACATCGAAGGCATCCAGTTGATAACTAAGGTATAGCAACTGAATCAGGAATCACCTCGCCGTTTGGCGTTTCGCTACAATCGCCGGGGCCTGCTGTAGGAGCGGCGTTGTGTCGCGATAGGGCCGCAAAGCGGCCCCGGCAGTTTGTGCTGGAACCAAGATCCTGGGGCTGCTGTGCAGCCCGTCGCGACACAAGGCCGCTCCTACACAAGAGCCCGTCCCACCTTGGCAGCTCAACGCATCCGGTTGAGCACCTGCAGCATCGCGGCCGTCTGCGCATCCGGCATGCCATCGAAGCGCTGCGGGCGGAAACGCATCTGGAACGCGGCGATCACATGGCGGGTGGCAACATCCAGTACCCCGGTCTGCTCGATCGCATAGCCAAACCGCGCCAGCTCCTGCTGATACCAGCCAACGCTCGGCGGGTTGACGCTGAAATAGGCTTGCTGCCGTGCCACGGCATTTGCATCCGGCCAGACACCCAATCCGGCGTCGGCCAGGCGCTTCCACGGGAACAGCGGCCCCGGGTCAAGCTTGCGCAGCGGCGCGATATCGCTGTGGCCAATGATGTGCCGTGGCTCGATGTTGTTGCGTTTGACGATGTCCTTGAGCAGCGCGATCAGCGCCTGGACCTGCGCTTCGCTGTAAGGGTGCCAGACCCGGCCATTCGGCGTGTCGGTGAAGCCCGGGTTGACGATTTCGATACCAATGGACGAGGAGTTCAGCCAGGTCCGACCCTGCCACTGGCTATCACCGGCATGCCAGGCGCGGCGGTTTTCATCCACCAGCTGATACACCGTCGCCGGGCCGTCACCAATCAGGTAGTGGCTGCTGACTTCGCCATGGGTCAGCAACGCCAGGGAACGCTCCAGCGAAGCATTGGTGTAATGCAAGACCACGAACTGGATGCGGTTGTCCTGGTTGACCGAAGGGTGGCTACGGTCGATGCGCAGGCCTGTCGAGCAACCGGCGACAGACAACAGCAGAAAGGAAATCAGGGTTTTTTTAAGCGTGGAAAGCACGTCAGTAGCCTCAGCGTATGAGCGCTACAGTATAACGTGCTCCCCAAGGGCCGTGCTTGCCGCGAGTCAGCGGCTGCCGGCTATGCCTGCTCGACGCGGTTGCGCCCCGACTCCTTGGCCCGGTACAGCGCCGCATCGGCGCGCTTGAGCACCTGGTCGCCGCGCTCGCCGGAACGGAATGCACCCAGGCCGATGGACGTGGTGATCACCACCCGTTCGCCCTTGAAGTGGAACGGGCACGCCTCGACCGTGGCCCGTAGCACCTCGGCTATCTGGGCAGCGGCGGCCGGCGAGGTCTGCGGCAGCAACAGCACAAACTCCTCGCCGCCGAAGCGGGCGATGAAGTCACCGCTGCGCAGGCGCTTGCGCAACTGGTCGGCGACAATCTTCAGTACCTTGTCCCCGGCCAGGTGCCCATAGCTGTCGTTGATACGCTTGAAATGGTCCAGGTCGAGGATCGCCATCGCCAGATGGCCGCCGTGTGCCTGCCATTCGAGCATTTCGCGCTCGACCCGCTCGCTCCAGGCCGCACGGTTGGGCAAGCCGGTGAGGGGGTCGAGCAAGGCCTTCTGGCGCTGCTCTTCAAGGTGCTCGCGGTAGCCGAGCGCCTCCTGCTCCATGTTCGCCACCCGCTCCGACAGCCCTTGCAGGCGCCCAGCCAACTCCTGCTCGCGGCGATCACGCTCATGCTTGTGCTCGTCCATGGTCACCAACAGGCCTTCCAGGCGGTTTTCCAGGATGTGCTTGAGGCTGTCGACGTCGGCGGCACCTTGCACACTGCTCTGCAGCCCGTCGACGTGCTCACGCAGCTGGGTATCCAGCTCGCGGGCAGCCGAGCTGTTGTCGGCGTGACCGGCGCTGGCCTCGTGCAGGTGGCTCTGGAAACCTTCCAGGCGTTCGTTGAGCTGCTGCAAGTAGGTTTCGAATTCGTGCTGACCGCTGTCGGTGATCGCCAGCATGAGCACAGCCAGGTCATCCAGCACCGGGATCAGCTCATACCAGTTCAAGCCGCGGGCGACCCGCTCACGCATCTCGAGCGCCTGGGCCTTGTGTCGCTCCGGCAGGCTGAGGTCATCGAGCAGGCCGATCAGGGTGTGCTCGATGTGCTCGGCAACCTGGCTGTAGGGCGGCTCCACCGCGTAGGGCAGGGCATAGGGGCCGTCTTCGCCGAAGGTTTCTTCGAGTGTTTGCGCCGGTCCTGCTTCAGCCGGAGGCTCGCTGGCGACAGCTTCCGGTGCCGGCACATCGTCCGGTAGCGGCTGCGGCAGCGGGGCTGGTGACAGTTCGGCCGTTTCGATCAGCGCCGGGCCAGGTGTCTCCAGCGCGGGCTCTGGCACTACGGGCGCCTCGACAACAGATGCTGATGAGGCTGGCAGCGGCTGCAGCGCGTCCACGTCGTCGGGCTGCGGAGCACCGACACTGGCCGGCGCTGCCAAGGGCTGCGCCTCGGCAACCGGCAGCGTCAGCGGCACAAGCGCTGGCTCGCCTTGCGCGTCATCCTCGCGGCTGCCGAACAAGCGCTGCAAGAAGCCGGGTCGGGCGTCCTCCCCCGACTTGCCCAGGGCTGACAGCGCGCGGCCCTGCAAGCCGCTCAACTCGCCCAGCAACGGTGGCAGGTCGCGTGACTGGGCCACGCCACCGTCGAGCTTCTTCGCCAGCTTTTTCAATGGCCGCGACACATCGTTCGGCAATGGCAGGCCTTGCAGTTGGTCGACCAGCGCGGTCAGCGCATCGCTGACCTGATTCATGCGAGCTTCCCGGCGCTGTTCGGAGTCCAGCACCGCCTTCTCAAGACGCGGAATCAGCCCGGCAAGGCCAGCGTCCATGTTGTCGCTGCGGATAACCTCGCGCATTTCCTTCATGCACTGGTCCACCACCTTGTCACTGCCTTCGGCAGCCAGGGTGCTTCGTACCAGGCCGCGACGCAGCAGGTCGAGACGGGCGTCCCAACGGCGCTCGAGCTTTTCCTGCTGCTCGATGCTTTTCAGGTATTTTTCTTTCCAGCGCTCAGCGTCTTCAGTCATGCCCGGGTCCGCAAACGGTGATGGCAATTAGCTCAGGACCGGCAGCGTATCCACAGTCAATGCATCAGGCAATCGAATCTCGACAGCAACGGGAAGGTGGTCGGAAATTGGCTGCGCCAGCACCTCGACACGCTCCAGCGTGAGGCTTGGGCTGAGCAGAATGTGGTCCAGGCAACGCTGTGGACGCCAGCTGGGGAAGGTGGCCTCGACTTGTGGGGCAATCAGGCCCAGGTCGCGCAACGGCGAGTGCTCCAGCAGGTCGGTGGCATGGGTATTCATGTCGCCCATCAGCACTTGGTGGCGGTAACCGCCAATCAGCTCGCGGATGTAACCCAGTTGCAGGGCGCGGGTCTTGGCACCGAGGGCCAGGTGCATCATCACCACGATCAGCGCATCTTCGCCCTCGCCAAAGCGCACCAGAATCGCACCACGCCCAGCCGGGCCGGGCAATGGGTGATCCTCGAGCAGTTGTGGCTTCAGGCGGCTGAGCACGCCATTGCTGTGCTGGGCAAAACGCCCAAGGTTGCGGTTGAGTTGCTGGTACCAATAGGGGAAGGCACCCAGGTGGGCAAGGTGCTCGACCTGGTTGACATAGCCCGAGCGCAGGCTGCCGCCATCGGCCTCCTGCAAGGCCACCAGGTCGAAGTCACCCAGCAGTTGGCCAATCTTCTGCAGGTTGCCGGCACGCCCGTTGTGCGGCAGCAAGTGCTGCCAGCTGCGGGTCACGTAATGCCGGTAGCGCTCGGTGCTGATGCCCACCTGGATGTTGAAACTGAGCAGCCGCAAACGACCATCCTCGGGCAGGCCAGGGGCCTGCAGGTGATGCTCGTTGACCTGCGGCTGGTGCAGGCCAATGCCACGCGCGGTTCTGAAGCGGCGCATGGGTTACGCCGCTTACTTAGCGGCGCGCTCCTTGGCGATCAGCTGGTCGGCAACGTTCAGTACGCCTTCCGGCCCGCCGGCAGTACCCAGGTCGAAGCGGTACTTGCCGTTGACCACCATGCTCGGTACGCCGGTGATCTCGTATTTCTTCGCCAGTTCCTTGGCCTGGTTGACCTGGCCCTTGATGGCGAACGAATTGAAGGTGGCGAGGAACTTGTCCTTGTCCACGCCCTGGGTGGCGAGGAAGTCGGCCATGTCCTGCGGGTCGGTCAGGCGCTTTTTCTGGTTCTGGATGGCATCGAACACCGCGGCGTGTACCTTCTGCTCGACGCCCATGGCTTCGAGGGTCAGGAACATCTGGCCGTGGGCGTCCCATGGGCCACCGAACATGGCTGGTACGCGCTTGAAGTTGACGTCCTTGGGCAGTTTTTCGACCCACGGGTTGATGGTCGGCTCGAAGTGGTAGCAGTGTGGGCAGCCGTACCAGAACAGCTCGACCACTTCGATCTTGCCAGGCACGGAAACCGGAACAGGGTTGCTCAGCTCGAGGTATTCTTTGCCGGCGACAGGCTCGGCGGCCTGGACGGCAGTCATACCGAATACGCTGGCAGCGACCAGCGCGGCGCTGAGAATCAGTTTACGCATGCTTTACTCCTGGGCAGTCATTGGTCGCCACGACGCGACCTGCACTGAGACAGGCCGGGAAGGGGCCGAGTTCTGTAGTGTAACGGCTGCGGACGGAAAAAAGGGCGGTCCGCCCGCCCTTTCATCATTGGCCTACAACATTAACTGAAGGTTAATGCGCCGCCTGTGATGGCCCTATCGCCGGCAAGCCGGCTCCCACCTCGAGCGCATCGACCTCAAGCCATTGCAGCATCTGTGGGAGCTGGCTTGCCGGCGATAGGGCCATCACAAGCGGCCGAAGGGCCTCAGTGCAGGCCCTGGATGTAGCTGGCCAGCGCCTCGATGTCGTGGTTGCTCAGCTTGCCGGCGATGGTGCGCATGGTCATGGCATCGCCATCGTTGGTGCGGTTGCCTTCGCGGAAGTCGGTGAGCTGCTTGGTCACGTACTGTGCATGTTGCCCGCCCAGGTGCGGGAAGCCGGCCAGGGCGATACCCGCGCCGTTCGGCGAGTGGCAGCCGGTGCAGGCAGGCATGCCTTTTTCCAGGTCGCCGCCGTTGAACAGCGCCCGGCCACGTTCGACCAGCTTGGGATCGGCCGCGCCCACGCTGCCTTTCTGGCTGGAGAAGTAGGCGGCGATATCGGCCAGGTCCTGGTCGCTGAATGCGGCCAGCATGCCGGTCATCTCCAGCACGGTACGCTTGCCCGACTTGATATCGTGCAATTGTTTTTCGAGATAGCGCTGGCCTTGGCCGGCCAGTTTCGGGAAGTTCGGTGCCAGGCTGTTGCCGTCGGGGTTGTGGCAGGCGCCACAGACGGCCGTCTTGGCCTGGCCGGCGGCGGCATCGCCTTTGACGGGTTGCGCAGCAGTGGCCGCACCTGCGACACCCAGGGTCAACAGCAGACTCACGACTAGTTTGTTCATCAGCTAATCCAACACGGCTAAGGGTGAAATGTTATGTATCGGGACTGCCACTCATCCAAAGGATGACCAAACGGTAGTCCTCGGCACTGCAGTCCATGCACAATCCACGCGGCGGCATAGCCTTGAAACCCTGGGTCACGTGCTTCACCAGTACATCCATGCCTTGCGCCAGCCTTGGCTCCCATGCTGCCCGGTCACCCTGCCTGGGTGCCTGTGGCAACTGCCCGGTGTGACAGGCCGCACACGTGCGGTTGTACAACACCTCGGGATCCTGTGTAGCCTGTGCGCTGAAAAACGGCAGGAACATACCGACAGCAAGCAGCCATTTCGCCATGCGGAACGACCTTCAGGGTTGGGGGCCGCGCTGCGTTCTGTTGCGCGAGCTATTGTTCGACACCCCATGCCCGTTCTCCTTCGCCGGGAGAATGAGCACACAAAAACTGGGGCATTATATACTTCCGCCATCCAAACGGAAACGACACCGCTTGCCAGGCTCGGGCCTATAGAGTCAGGCAACACCCACATCGGATATCCCATGCAAGTCAAGAACCCCATCCTCGGCCTCTGCCAGAAAGCCAAATTCGCCCTCAGCGCTGCCAAGGTCGAACAATGCCCGGACGACCAGGGTTACGAGGTGGCTTTCGCCGGCCGCTCCAACGCCGGCAAATCCAGCGCCCTCAACACCCTGACTCATGCCAGCCTGGCGCGCACCTCGAAAACCCCCGGGCGCACCCAGCTGTTGAATTTCTTCAGTCTGGACGATGAACGGCGTTTGGTCGACCTGCCAGGCTACGGTTATGCAAAAGTCCCGATTCCGCTCAAGCAGCACTGGCAGAAACACCTGGAAGCCTACCTGGGCAGCCGGGAGTGCCTGCGTGGCGTGATCCTGATGATGGACGTGCGCCACCCGATGACCGACTTCGACAAGATGATGCTCGACTGGGCCAAGGCCAGCAGCATGCCGATGCACATCCTGCTGACCAAGGCCGACAAGCTGACCCACGGCGCGGGCAAGAACACTCTGCTCAAGGTGCAGTCGGAAATCCGCAAGGGTTGGGGCGACGGCGTGACCATCCAGCTGTTCTCGGCGCCCAAGCGCCTGGGCGTGGAAGAGGCCTACCGGGTGCTGGCGGACTGGATGGAGCTGGAAGACAAGCCAGCTGCTTGAGGGCCCTATCGCCGGCAAGCCAGCTCCCACAGGTACAGCACATGCCTTGAGGGCAGTGATACCCCTGTGGGAGCTGGCTTGCCGGCGATGAGGCCAGCACGGCCGAGGCAAATTCCGGGCAAAAAAAACCCCGGACTTCGTATGGGGAGGGGGAAGTTCGGGGTCCAAGTCCGGACCGCTAGGGCGGGGTCCAGATATCTGCCAACACTTAACACAACATAGGAGCATCGAAAGGCTTCACCAGCCATTCAGTTACTCTGAGTTCCGCTTCACCGGTTTAGTTCCAAAGCCCTGAAAACTATTTGCGATAGTTTCATGAAGCCTCAGCACCACTGGCACTGAGCGGTGCCAGGATCCGCATCCCTACATCACGGATCCTACACAGCTTTCCCCGCCCGATCAGTGAGCTTCGTCCCAATTCGCACCAATTCCTGCCTCGACCAGCAGCGGTACATCCAGCTGCGCGGCCTTGCTCATGTGCTGGCGAATTTCATCTTTCACCTGCTCCACCAGGTCCTCGCGCACTTCCAGCACTAGTTCGTCGTGTACCTGCAGGATCACCCGGGCGTCCAGCCCGCTCTCGCTCAGCCAGTTATCCACATTGACCATGGCCCGCTTGATGATATCGGCCGCAGTGCCCTGCATCGGGGCGTTGATCGCCGTGCGCTCGGCGCCTTTGCGCAGGGCCGGGTTCTTGGCATTGATATCCGGCAGGTACAGGCGGCGACCGAACAGGGTTTCGACAAAGCCTTGCTCCGCCGCCTGGGCGCGGGTGCGCTCCATGTAGGCCAGCACGCCCGGGTAGCGGGCGAAGTAGCGGTCGATGTAATCCTGCGACTGCTTGCGGTCTACGCCGATCTGCTTGGCCAGGCCAAAGGCGCTCATGCCGTAGATCAGGCCGAAGTTGATGGCCTTGGCACTGCGACGCTGGTCGGTGGTGACGTCTTCCAGGGCTACGCCGAATACTTCCGCCGCCGTGGCGCGGTGCACGTCCAGGTCGTTGCGGAAGGCATGCAGCAAGCCTTCGTCCTTGGCCAGGTGGGCCATGATGCGCAACTCGATCTGCGAGTAGTCCGCCGCCAGCAGCTTGTAGCCCGGGCTGGCGACGAAGGCCTGGCGGATGCGCCGGCCTTCGGCCGTACGGATCGGGATGTTCTGCAGGTTCGGGTCGCTGGACGACAGCCGGCCGGTGGCCGCTACCGCCTGCTGGTAGGAGGTGTGGATACGCCCGGTGCGCGGGTTGATCTGCCCCGGCAGCTTGTCGGTGTAGGTGCTCTTGAGCTTGCTCAGGCTGCGGTACTGCATCAGTACCTCCGGCAGCGGGTAGCCTTGCTCGGCCAGTTCGTCGAGCACCGCTTCTGCCGTGGATGGCTGGCCCTTGGTGGTCTTGCTCAGCACCGGCATGCCCAGCTTGTCGTAGAGGATCGCGCCCAGCTGCTTGGGCGAGCCGAGGTTGAACTCCTCACCGGCCAGCTCATAGGCCCGCTGCTCCAGCTCGGCCATCTTCACCCCCAGCTCACCGCTCTGCACCTGCAGCAGCGCGGCATCGACCAGCGCCCCCTGGCGCTCGATCTTGGCCAGCACCGGCACCAGCGGCATCTCGATGTCCATCAGCACCGGCTGCACGCTCGGCGTCTGCGCCAGGCGCGCCTGCAGCGCCTGGTGCAGGCGCAGGGTGATGTCGGCGTCTTCGGCAGCGTAGGGGCCGGCCTTGTCCAGGTGGATCTGGTTGAAGGTCAGCTGCTTGGCGCCCTTGCCGGCGATGTCCTCGAAGGCGATGGTGGTGTGGTCGAGGTACTTCAGCGCCAGGCTGTCCATGTCGTGACGGGTGGCAGTGGAGTTCAGCACGTACGACTCGAGCATGGTGTCGTAGGCAACGCCGCGCATTTCGATGGCGGGCGAGCCATTGGCGAGGATGTTGATGTCGTACTTGGCGTTCTGCCCGACCTTGGCCTTGGCCGGGTCTTCCAGCAGCGGCTTCAGCGCCAGCAGCACGGCGGCGCGGTCCAGCTGGACCGGCGCGCCTTCATAGTCGTGGGCCAGCGGCACATAGGCCGCTTCATGCGGCTCGACGGCGAACGACAGGCCGACAAGCTGCGCCTGCTGTGCGTCCAGGCCAGTGGTCTCGGTGTCGAAGGCGAACAGTGGCGCCTGACGCAGCTTCTCCAGCCAGAAGTCGAAACGTTCCTGGTCGAGAATGGTTTCGTACCTGGGCTCGGTCTTGGCCACCGGCTCCGCGATCGGCGCGATGTCGTCACCGGCCTTGGCAGCGTCACGCTGCACCTCGGCGACCCAGCTCTTGAATTCCATCTCGGTGTACAGCGCCAGCAACGCGTCGCGATCAGGCTCGCCGCACACCAGGGCATCTACTTCGATATCAAGGGGCACGTCGACCTTGATGGTAGCCAGCTCATAAGACAGGAACGCCGCGTCGCGGTGCTCTTCCAGCTTGGCCGGCAGGGTCTTGGCGCCGCGAATGGCCAGCGTCGGGACCTTGTCCAGGTTGGCGTACAGGTCGCTGAGGCCGCCGCCGATACCGGTCAGCAGGCCCACCGCAGTTTTTTCGCCCACGCCCGGCACACCGGGAATGTTGTCGACCTTGTCGCCCATCAGCGCCAGGAAGTCGATGATATGTTCCGGGCCGACGCCAAATTTCTCGTGCACGCCAGCCACGTCCAGCACGCTTCCGGTCATGGTGTTGACCAAGGTAATGTGCCCGTCCACCAGCTGCGCCATGTCCTTGTCACCGGTCGAGATGATCACCGGGCGGCCCAGCGCGGCGCTGCTGCGCGCCAGGGTGCCGATCACGTCGTCGGCCTCGACCCCCTCGACGCACAGCAGCGGGTAGCCCAGCGCCTTGACGCTGGCGTGCAGCGGCTCGATCTGCACCCGCAGGTCGTCCGGCATGCTTGGGCGGTTGGCCTTGTATTCGGCGAACATGGCATCGCGGAAGGTGCCACCCTTGGCGTCGAACACCACCGCAAACAGGCTGTCGGGGTATTGCTTGCGCAGGCTCTTGAGCATGTTCAGCACCCCCTTCACCGCGCCGGTCGGCATGCCTTTGGAGGTAGTCAACGGCGGCAGCGCGTGGAAGGCGCGGTACAGGTAGGAGGAACCGTCCACCAGGACGAGGGGCGCTTGGCTCATGAGCAGAATCAACCTTTTCGACGGGTCCGGCGCTAGAATAGCCAGAATCATTGACGACAAAGGGACAAGGTTATCATGCGTACACTCAATCGCCTGTTACTGCTCGGTCTGTTGGCCACCATGCCTGTCGTCACCCTGGCGGCGGACGACGCCCCCTCGGCCGATCCCGAGGTGACCATTCGCACGGAAGGCGACAAAACCATCCAGGAGTACCGGCAGAACGGGTTCCTGTATGCGATCAAGATCACGCCGAAAAACGGCAAGCCTTATTTCCTGGTACGCGCCGATGGCTCTGATGGCAATTTCATTCGATCCGACCAGCCGGACATGCTGATTCCGTCCTGGAAGATCTTCGAGTGGTAATCTGACGCGCACCGTTCACATCAACCCGGCACTTCCCGGCGGAAGTGCCCGTATGGGCAAATTTTCATCATGTCAGTCTTCACCCCCGTGACCCGGCCTGAGCTGGAAACCTTTCTGGCGCCGTACGCGCTGGGTCGTCTGCTCGATTTCCAGGGCATCGCCGCCGGCACCGAGAACAGCAATTTCTTCGTCAGCCTCGAACAGGGGGAGTTCGTCCTGACGCTGATCGAGCGCGGGCCCAGCGAGGACATGCCGTTCTTCATCGAGCTGCTGGACACTTTGCACGCAGCCGACATGCCGGTGCCCTATGCGATACGCGACCGCGACGGCAATGGCCTGCGCGAGCTGTGCGGCAAGCCGGCGCTGCTGCAGCCACGGCTGTCGGGCAAGCACATCAAGGCACCGAACGCCCAGCACTGCGCCCAGGTCGGCGAGCTGCTGGCGCACATTCACCTGGCTACCCGCGAACACATCATCGAGCGCCGCACCGACCGCGGCCTGGACTGGATGCTGGCCTCGGGTGCCGAGCTGCTGCCGCGCCTTACCGCCGAGCAAGCCGCGCTGCTGCAGCCGGCGCTGGATGAAATCAGCGCGCACAAGACACAGATCCTGGCCCTGCCACGGGCCAACCTGCATGCCGACCTGTTCCGCGACAACGTGATGTTCGAAGGCACCCACCTGACCGGTGTGATCGACTTCTACAATGCCTGTTCCGGGCCGATGCTGTATGACATCGCCATCACCGTGAACGACTGGTGCCTGGATGAACACGGCGCGATCGATGTGCCACGCGCCCAGGCATTGCTGGCGGCCTATGCGGCGCTGCGGCCGTTCACCGCCGCCGAAGCCGAGCTGTGGCCGGAGATGTTGCGGGTAGGCTGCGTGCGCTTCTGGCTGTCGCGCCTGATTGCAGCGGAATCGTTTGCCGGGATGGATGTGATGATCCACGACCCGAGCGAGTTCGAAGTGCGTTTGGCGCAGCGTCAGCAGGTGGCGTTGCACCTGCCGTTTGCCCTCTAGTCCAGCTTCTGCTTCTTCGCGGGCATGCCCGCTCCCACGGGGATAACACAAACCTCAAGGTTGTCGTTGTACCTGTGGGAGCGGGCGTGCCCGCGAAGAGGCCGGTACAGGCTTACAACTGCTCCAGGCACCCAACCAGGTCGCCACTCAGCTTCTCCAGCAAGCGCTCATAGCCCTTGCCATCCACCGGGTCGGTACCGCCCAGGGCATCCAGCTCGGCCAGGCGAACCGGCAGCCCGGCGGTCAAGGTCTCGGCCAGCCTCGGCCGCAGCGGCGGTTCGCTGAACACACAGGTCTTGCCCACTTCCTGCAGGCGCTTGCGCATGGCTGCCACGTGCTGCGCACCCGGCTGCACCTCGGACGCCACGCTGAACACCCCGGTGTGCTTCAGGCCATACTCGGCCTCGAAATAGTCGAACGCTTCGTGGAACACGAAGTAAGGCTTACCGGCAATCCCGGCCACCCGCGCCTTGATCCGCCCATCCAGTGCGTTCAGGCGTTCGTCGAAGGCCTTGAGGTTGCTCTGGTAGCGCGCCGCATTGGCCGGATCGATCTGCGCCAGGTCAGCCGCCATTTTCGCTGCAATCACCCGCGCGTTGACCGACGATAGCCACAGGTGCGCGTCCAGGCTGCCCGGGCGGTGGTCGTGGTCGTGGTCGTCGTGGTCTTCTTCCTCGTGGGAATGGCTGTCCTCGCCAAAATGCCGCAGCTTCATGCCCGGTAGCGCCTGCACGGCCACCGTGGCCTTGCTGCGATTGCCCAGTACCCGCGGCAGGAAGCCCTCCATGTCCGGGCCGATCCAGTACAGCAGGTCGGCATCGCCCACCCGCCGTACGTCGGACGGGCGCAGCGCGTAGTGGTGCGGCGAAGCACCCGGCGGCAGTAATACCTCGGGGTTGCCAACACCATCCTGCACGGCGGCGGCAATCTGCTGCAGGGGTTTGATACTGGTCAGCACGCGCACGTCGGCCTGGGCGGAAAATGCGATGAAAGCGACAAAAAGGACTAGGAATCGGGACACGGTGAATACTCGAGTCGTCAGAAACAGGTAACATAATAACGTCTCCATCCAGAACCGTCGCTGCCCATGTCCATCACGCCGCTGGCCAACCGTCCTCACGATCATTCCCATTGCGTACACAGCGCACTGGCTGAAGCCGACGCCTTGTGCACCCGCCAGGGCCTGCGCCTGACCGCGCTGCGCCGTCGAGTGCTGGAACTGGTGTGGCAAAGCCACAAGCCGCTGGGCGCCTACGATATCCTCGCCGTGCTCAGTGAGCAGGACGGCCGCCGCGCCGCGCCCCCCACGGTGTACCGTGCGCTGGACTTCCTGCTGGAAAACGGCCTGGTGCACCGCATCGCCTCGCTCAACGCCTTCATCGGCTGCAGCCACCCGGAACACCTGCACCAGGGGCAGTTCCTGATCTGCCGAGCCTGCCATGTGGCCATCGAGCTGGAACAGGACAGTATCAGCGACGCCATCATCAGCAGCGCCAAGGGCGTGGGCTTCACGGTCGAGACCCAGACGGTGGAAGTAGTCGGCCTGTGCAGCAATTGCCGGAGCGCGGCATGAGCGATGCACTGATCCGCCTGGAGCAGGTCGGCGTCACCTTCGGTGGCGAGGCGGTGCTCGACAGCATCGACCTGTCGGTCGCACCTGGCCAGATCGTCACCCTGATCGGTCCGAACGGCGCGGGCAAGACCACCCTGGTGCGCGCCGTGCTCGGCCTGCTCAAGGCGCACCGCGGCAAGGTATGGCGCAAGCCGAAACTGCGCATTGGCTACATGCCGCAAAAGATCCAGGTCGATGCCACGCTGCCGCTGTCGGTGTTGCGCTTCTTGCGCCTGGTGCCCGGTGTAGACCGCGCGGCAGCCTTGTCGGCGTTGCAGGAAGTGGGTGCCGAGCAGGTCATCGACAGCCCGATCCAGACCATTTCCGGCGGCGAGATGCAGCGCGTGCTGCTGGCCCGCGCCCTGCTGCGCGAACCCCAGCTGCTGGTGCTTGACGAGCCGGTGCAGGGCGTAGACGTGGTCGGCCAGACCGAGCTGTACAACCTCATTACCCGCCTGCGCGACCGCCACGGCTGCGGCGTGCTGATGGTTTCCCACGACCTGCACCTGGTGATGAGCGCCACCGACCAGGTGGTGTGCCTGAACCGCCACGTGTGCTGCTCGGGCCACCCCGAGCAGGTCAGCGGCGACCCGGCATTCGTCGAGCTGTTCGGCCAGACCGCCGCACCCAGCCTGGCCATCTACCACCACCATCACGACCACAGCCACGACCTGCACGGCTCGGTGGTCGCCCCTGGCACCCATGTTCACGGAGCGCACTGCAAGCATGGCTGATTTTCTTCTCTACGCCCTGCTTGCCGGTTTGTCCCTGGCGCTGGTGGCCGGCCCACTGGGCTCCTTCGTGGTGTGGCGGCGCATGGCCTATTTTGGCGACACCCTGTCCCACGCCGCCCTGCTCGGCGTGGCCCTGGGCTTTGCCCTGGACGTCAGCCCGGCGCTGGCGGTAACCGTGGGCTGCCTGTTGCTGGCAATCTTGCTGGTGACCTTGCAGCAACGCCAACCGCTGGCCTCCGATACCCTGCTCGGCATACTCGCCCCCAGCACATTGTCGCTGGGCCTGGTGGTGCTGAGCTTCATGCATGATGTACGCATCGACCTGATGGCCTACCTGTTCGGCGACCTGCTGGCCATCAGCACCACCGACCTGGCCTGGATCCTCGGCGGCAGCGCGCTGGTGTTGCTGCTGCTCACTGCGCTGTGGCGGCCGTTGCTGGCAGTCACCGTGCACGAAGAGCTGGCCATGGTCGAAGGCCTGCCGGTGGCCGGGCTGCGCATGGCGCTGATGCTGCTGATCGCGGTGGTGATTGCCGTGGCCATGAAGATCGTCGGCGTGCTGCTGATCACCTCGCTGCTGATCATTCCTGCCGCTGCGGCGCAACGTCACGCCCGTTCTCCCGAGCAGATGGCCCTGGGCGCCAGCCTGCTGGGCGTGACCGCAGTATGCGGCGGCCTGGCCATGTCCTGGTTCAAGGACACCCCCGCCGGCCCGTCGATCGTGGTCTGCGCGGCGGTGCTATTCTTGCTGAGCCTGGCCCTGCCAAAACGCTGAAAAACAGGGCGCGTGAAGGCGCGCCCTGCAACCTTTTCGCACGTAAAGGGTCTGTAAGACTTGTTTTCGAGCGTGCGCACCTGGGTGTAGACTTGCTCGCTTTTTGCGCAAATAGAGAGTCGCAGGAATGAAGCCGTTCGCCTCCCGTTATCTGCTTGTTGCCGCGTTTTCCCTGTTCCTGGCTGCGTGTTCCAGCGCGCCGGTCGAACAGGCCACCGCACCTGCCCAAGCCGATGCCTGGCAGCAGTTGCAACAGAACATCGCCAGCAACGAGCTGGCCACCGCCGAAGACCAGCTGGCAGCCCTGCAGGCCCAGGCGCCGGATGACGCGCGCCTGGAGCAATATCAGCGCCAGCTTGCCGAAGCCTACCTGCAACGCAGCCAGATCTTCCTGCAGAAGGGTGATGTGAACGCTGCCGCCACCGCCCTGGCCCGTGCCCGCGCGCTGATGCCGCAAGCCCCGGCGGTGACTGGTGGCGACGCCGTGACCCAGGCGCGCAAGGCCGAACTGGAGAAGGCTGAAGCGGCGCTGAAAGCGGCCGAGGCCAAGCCCAAGGCGCGCATCATCGACCCGGCTGCACCGAGCACCGTCGTGGCCTTGAAGACCACCGACAGCCGCGCCATGCGTCGCCAGCTGGATGACATTGCCGCCGATGTGGTGAGCTACCAGTGCGATGTGGTGTTCCAGGTGCCGCGCACCGAGGATGCGCCTTGGCTGAAGACCTTGCTGGAGAAGCGCGTGCGCAAGATCGACAGCGGGTTCGAGCTGAAGCAGAAGCACGAGATTCAGCGGTCGCTGCCGGCGCAGGTAGTTCTGGTTCCGCATCAGCAATAAGCCTCCCGGGCCCTATCGCCGGCAAGCCAGCTCCCACCTCGACCGCACCAATTTCAAGCCTGGTGCAGTACCTGTGGGAGCTGGCTTGCCGGCGATGGGCTGCAAAGCAGCCCCTTAGGCAGGCACAGCCTCCGCAGCCGCCTCCCGCTCCCACACCCGATGCCCCTCTACCGCTTTGACGAAGGCATCCACGGTCTTCTGCTCATCCCCCAGCAGCAACCCCTTGTCTTCTTTCAGCCCCAAGCTGCCCAAAAGCTCTTTGGTCAACACCATCGCCTTCAGGTGCTTGTAGCCCTCCAGCAGGAAATGCTTGGCCAACCCGCTGGTCGCCAGCGCATCGGTCGAAGCCTTGCCACCCGGCACGACAATTCCGTCGAACATGATCGATGGCATCCCCTCCATGGAAGCATCCACCGGCAGTTGCTTGCCGTCCGCAGCCTTCACCGGTGCTGAGGTCGGCCCCAGGAGCAATGGCCGGGCACTGTGTGCTTCGAGGGCCTTGACCAACTTGTCCACGCTGGCAGCGTCTACGCCATCTGCTACCAGCACGGCAATCTTGCGCCCCTTGATGCCAACCGAACCCGGGTGGTTCATCTGGCTCAGGGCAGGCGACTGCGCAAGCTGGCTTCCCTTCACTTGAACAGTGCCCGCGCTCGGAGCAGGCAAACCGAGGTTGGCAGCAACCGCAGCCGCCAGCTTCAGGTCGATGTTGGCGAGAATCTCATTCACTTCCCGAGCACGGATCGTCTCCCGCTCCACCTTGCCCAGTTCAAAGCTGTAAGCCTTGATGATGTGCTGCTGCTCGGTCGGGCTCATGCTCTGGAAGAACAACCGCGCCTGCGAGAAATGGTCGCCGAACGAATCGCTGCGCTGGCGGATCTTGTGTGCATCGATACGCTCCTGGTAGCTCTCGAAGCCGCCATCCTGCGCGGCTGGTGGCGTTTCCTTCGGCCAGCCACCGTCGATGGAATTGGGCTCGTAGGATGCGCGACCTTTGTGAACCACATGCTGATGCAAGGCGTCACGCTGGTTGTTGTGGTTAGGAGCGACGGGGCGGTTGACGGGGATCTGGTGGAAGTTGGGCCCGCCCAGGCGGCTAAGCTGCGTGTCGGTGTAGGAGAACAGCCGCCCCTGCAGCAAGGGGTCGTTGGTAAAGTCGATACCAGGCACGATATGACCTGGGCAGAACGCCACCTGTTCCACTTCAGCAAAGAAGTTGTCCGGGTTGCGATTCAGGATCATCTTGCCCAAAGGTGTGACCGGCACCAGTTCTTCCGGGATTATCTTGGTCGGGTCCAGCAGGTCGAAATCAAATTTGTGCTCGTCAGCTTCCGGCACAATCTGCACACCCAATTCCCATTCAGGGTAATCGCCCGTCTCGATAGCCTCCCACAAGTCGCGACGCTGGAAATCAGCGTCCTTGCCTGCCAGCTTCTGCGCTTCGTCCCATAGCAAGGAGTGCACACCCTGGCGCGGCTTCCAGTGGAATTTGACGAAACTGGCTACGCCCTGGGCGTTGATCAGGCGGAAGGTATGCACCCCGAAACCTTCCATCATCCGCAAGCTGCGCGGGATAGCTCGGTCCGACATCGCCCACATGACCATATGGGCCGACTCCGGTACCAGCGAGACGAAATCCCAAAAGGTGTCATGGGCCGAAGCGCCGGTCGGGATCTCGTTGTGCGGCTCTGGCTTTACGGCGTGGACGAAATCCGGGAATTTGATCGCATCCTGGATGAAAAACACCGGCATGTTGTTGCCCACCAGGTCGAAGTTGCCTTCATCGGTGTAGAACTTGACCGCAAAGCCCCTCACGTCACGCACGGTGTCGGCTGAGCCACGCGGGCCCTGTACCGTGGAAAATCGCACGAACACGGGCGTGATTTTCTCCGGGTCCTGCAGGAAGCCCGCCTTGGTCAGCTCTGCGTGGTTGCCATAGCTCTGGAAATAGCCATGCGCCCCCGTCCCTCGCGCATGCACGATGCGCTCAGGGATGCGTTCGTGGTCAAAGTGCGTGATCTTCTCGCGCATGATGAAATCTTCGAGAAGCGAGGGGCCTCGATCTCCGGCCTTCAGCGTGTTCTGGTTGTCAGCGATGCGCACCCCCTGGTTGGTGCGCAGCGCATGACCCGTCGCATCGCTACGGTCAGCCTCCAGGCTCTGTAACTTGGCGTTGGTGTTGGCCCGGTCCGGGGTCTGGGTGCCAGCGGCCTCGCTGTGCTTCGGCGCGTCCGTGTTCTTGCTGGGCATGGTCGGCTCTCCTCGTCAGTCTTCAGGCGTACCCGTTTCGGGCTTGTGCAAGTAGTGACCGGGAGGCTTTGCCGAGCGTTCAATCAGGATTACCGGTTGTCGCGATATGCCCGAAGGATTGGTGCATTACGAAATAAATGCTAAGAACAGCTATGGGAAAAGGCTAAAATGCGCGACCCCAGCCAACCGCTGACCCAAATTCCATGCGCCCCACAAGGTTCGCTACGTGATCGAGTTCCAACAGGTACACAAGACCTACCGCGTCGCCGGTAGGGAAATCCCCGCACTGAATCCGACCAGCCTGACCATCGAAGATGGCCAGGTGTTCGGCCTGATCGGCCATTCCGGCGCCGGCAAGAGCACCATGCTGCGCCTGATCAACCGCCTGGAAGAGCCTTCCGGCGGCAAGATCATCGTCGACGGCGAAGACGTTACCGCGTTCAACGCCAGCCAGCTGCGCGGTTTCCGCCAGCAGGTCGGGATGATTTTCCAGCACTTCAACCTGCTGGCCTCCAAGACCGTCGCCGACAACGTTGCCCTGCCACTGACCCTGGCCGGCGAGCTGTCGCGCAGCGAAATCGACAAGCGCGTGACCGAGCTGCTGGCCCGCGTCGGCCTTTCCGACCACGCCAGAAAGTACCCGGCGCAGCTGTCCGGTGGCCAGAAGCAGCGCGTGGGCATCGCCCGCGCCCTGTCCACCAACCCGAAGATCCTGCTGTGCGACGAGGCCACCAGCGCCCTCGACCCGCAAACCACCGCCTCGGTCCTGCAATTGCTGGCCGAAATCAACCGTGAGCTGAAGCTGACCATCGTGCTGATCACTCACGAAATGGACGTGATCCGCCGGGTCTGCGACCGCGTGGCAGTGATGGACGCCGGCCAGATCGTCGAGCAGGGCTCGGTGGCCGAGGTGTTCCTGCACCCGCAGCACCCCACCACCAAGCGCTTCGTCCAGGAAGACGAGCAGGTCGACGAAGGCGAGCAGCGGGACGACTTCGCTCATGTGCCGGGCCGTATCGTGCGCCTGACCTTCCAGGGCGACGCCACCTATGCGCCGCTGCTGGGCACCGTGGCCCGCGAAACCGGTGTGGACTACAGCATCCTCGCCGGGCGTATCGACCGCATCAAGGATGTCCCCTATGGCCAGCTCACCCTCGCCCTGATCGGCGGTGACATGGAAGCGGCGTTCGCCCGCTTCAAGGCAGCTGACGTACATATGGAGGTACTGCGTTGATGGACGCCCTGAATTTCTTTGCCAACGTCGACTGGGCCGAAATCTGGCTGGCCAGCGTCGACACCATGATCATGCTGTTCGGCTCGCTGTTCTTCACCGTGCTGCTCGGCCTGCCGCTGGGCGTGCTGCTGTTCCTGTGCGGGCCGAAACAGATGTTCGAGCAGAAGGGTGTGTATGCGCTGCTGTCGCTGATCGTCAACATCCTGCGCTCGCTGCCGTTCATCATCCTGCTGATCGTGATGATCCCGATCACCGTGCTGATCACCGGCACTTCGCTGGGCGTCGCCGGCGCCATTCCGCCGCTGGTGGTAGGTGCCACGCCGTTCTTCGCGCGCCTGGTGGAAACCGCCCTGCGTGAAGTGGACCGCGGCATCATCGAAGCCACCCAGTCGATGGGCGCCACCACCCGCCAGATCATCACCAGCGCACTGCTGCCGGAGGCCCGCCCGGGCATCTTCGCCGCCATTACCGTGACCGCCATCACCCTGGTGTCGTACACCGCCATGGCCGGTGTGGTCGGTGCCGGCGGCCTGGGCGACCTGGCCATCCGCTTCGGCTACCAGCGTTTCCAGACCGACGTGATGGTCGTCACCGTGGTGCTGTTGCTGGTACTGGTTCAAGTCCTGCAGAGCGTGGGCGACAAACTGGTCGTGCATTTTTCCCGTAAGTAACCCCAATGGGGTCGGCCCGGCCGACCCGTTCGGGGGCCGTCGCGGCCCTCACAAGGAGTGATCAATGAAGAAGCTGCTTGCTGTTGTCGCCGCTGTCGCGGCCTTCTCGGCCCACGCCGAGTCCCTGACCGTTGCCGCTACCCCGGTACCGCACGCCGAGATCCTCAACTTCGTCAAACCTGCACTGGCGAAAGAGGGCGTGGAGCTGAAGGTCAAGGAATTCACCGACTACATCCAGCCGAACGTGCAGGTGGCCGAAAAGCGCCTGGACGCCAACTTCTTCCAGCACCAGCCGTACCTGGATGAGTTCAACAAGGCCAAGGGCACCAACCTGGTGAGCGTTGCCGGCGTGCACATCGAACCGCTGGGCGTGTACTCGGCCAAGATCAAGAAGCTGGACGAGCTGTCCTCCGGCGCCACCGTGGTCATCCCCAACGACGCCACCAACGGCGGCCGCGCGCTGCTGCTGCTGGACAAGGCCGGTGTGATCAAGCTGAAGGACAACAAGAACATCCTGTCCACCGTGAAGGATGTTGCCGAGAACCCGAAAAGCCTGAAGTTCCGTGAGCTGGAAGCAGCCACCATCCCGCGCGTGCTGACCCAGGTCGATGCTGCCCTGATCAACACCAACTACGCGCTGGAAGCCAAGCTGAACCCGGAGAAAGACGCTCTGGTCATCGAAGGCAGCGACTCGCCTTACGTGAACATCCTGGTTGCCCGCCCGGACAACAAGGACTCGGACGCCATGAAAAAGCTGGCTGCTGCGCTGCACTCGCCTGAGGTGAAGCAGTTCATCAACGAGAAGTACAAAGGCGCTGTGGTTCCGGCGTTCTGATCCGAAATCCCCGGGGCCGCTTTGCGGCCCATTCGCCGGCAAGCCAGCTCCCACAGGTACAGCGCCAGCCTCAGGCCCTGTGAGGTCCCTGTGGGAGCCGGCTTGCCGGCGATTTGCCCTGGCAGGCAAACCATGAGGACCGAGACGTACGCCGGACTTTGTGGGAGCGGCCTTGTGTCGCGATAGGCCTGCGCAGCAGGCCCAAAAATCTCAATCCCGCTTCACAAGCCCGGGCAACTGCGCCACCAGCTTCTGGTTGTTGAACGGCGCCCGAATGAACCCGCGCTGACGCCCATCCGGCCCCACAACCGCAAGGTTGCCGCTGTGATCCACGGTATACCCCGGCTTGCTGGTATCGGCCGGAATGAACGGAATGCTCAAGGCATTGGCCAGCTTCTGGGTATCCTCGATCGACCCCGCCACCCCGACGAAATCCTTGTCGAAATAACCCAGGTACTGCTTCAGCTGGTTCGGCGTGTCGCGGTTCGGGTCAACGCTCACCAGCACCACCTGCAGCCGGTCGACGGCCTCCTTGGGCAGCTCGCTCTTCACCTGGCGCAGCTGGGCCAGGGTGGTCGGGCAGATGTCCGGGCAGTAGGTGTAGCCGAAGAACAGCAGCGACCATTTGCCCTTCAGGTCATCCAGTTGCACCGGCTGGCCGTCCTGGTTGGTCATGGTCACGTCGGCCACGGTACGGCTCTGCGGCAGCAGGATGATGCCGGCATCGATCAGCTCGGTGGGGTTGAGCTGGTCGCGGCCATTGAGCACCTTGTTGACGGTCAGGCCCAGGATCAACGCGACCAGGGCAACGAGGATGAAGACGGTTTTCTGGGTTCGGGTCATAGGTTCAGCAACAGGTAGTGGTCGAGGAGCAACGCGATGAACAGCGCGAACAGGTAGCCGATAGAGTACTTGAAGGTGCCGATCGATGCGTGCGGCCGGCTGCCACGGTACAACACCCAGGCCCATTGCAGGAAGCGCAGGCCCAGCACCAGGGCGCAGGCCAGGTACAGCGGGCCGCTCATGTGGATGGCGTACGGCAGCAGGCTCACCGCCAGCAATACCAGGGTGTACAGCAGGATATGCAGCTTGGTGTAGCGCTCGCCGTGGGTCACCGGCAGCATCGGGATATCGGCCTTGGCGTATTCCTCCTTGCGGTGGATGGCCAAGGCCCAGAAGTGTGGTGGGGTCCAGGCGAAGATGATCAGCACCAGCAACAGGGGCTCGGCGCTGACATGGCCGCTGACCGCCACCCAGCCCAGCAACGGCGGGGCGGCGCCAGCCAAGCCACCGATGACGATGTTCTGCGGCGTGGCGCGCTTGAGAAAGCCGGTGTAGAGCACCGCATAGCCGAGCAGGGAAGCCAGTGTCAGCCAGGCGGTGATGGCGTTGGTGAACACCAGCAGCAAGGCCATGCCCAGTAGCGCCAGCGCCAGGGCAAACAGCAGCGCCGGCAGCGGCTCGACCCGGCCCTGGGCCAGCGGCCGCTTGTGGGTACGCGCCATCAGCGCGTCGATGCGCCGGTCCACCACATGGTTGACCACCGCCGCGCCGCCTGCACAAAAGCCGATGCCTAGGTTGCCGAACAGCAGCACGCTCCAGCTGACACCCGCACGGGTGGCAAGGAACATGCCCGCCAGCGAGGTGATCAGCATCAGCACCACCACCTTGGGCTTGGTCAGCTCCAGGTAGTCACGCCAACTGGCCCTCCGTGCGCTCAGAAGCGTCGCCACGAATCATTCCTCATGTGGTGGGAGATGCCCACGCCAGCCACGGGCCGCAGGCGCCAGCCATGGCCGACACCCACGCGAACCTTGTCGACCACACGGATGCGGTAGTTCACCAGCACCATGCTCAGCAGCAACAGCGCCCCACCAGCGTTGTGCGCCACGGCCACGGCCAGCGGCAGGTGCAGCAGCACATTGCTGATGCCCAGGCCGACTTGCACCACCAGCGCCAGCAGCACCAGCCGCGCTAGGCCGGGGAGGCCGCAGCGGTGCAGCTTCCAGCTGAGCATCAGCAGCACGCAGCTCACCAGCAATGCGCCCAGGCGGTGGCTGATGTGGATGGCCGTGCGCGCATCACTGTCCAGTTGCCCGCCCAGGTAATTGGGCCCGACGTGCTGGGTCAGGTGGAACCCGTTGCTGAAGTCCGCGGCCGGCCACCACTGGCCGTGGCAGGTGGGCAGGTCGATGCAGGCGACGGCCGCGTAGTTGGCACTGACCCAGCCGCCCAGGGCGATCTGGCCGATCACCACCAGCAAGGCCAGCGCAGCGATCCGACGAAGGCTCAATGGCAGCTTTGGCAAGGGCGCAAAGGCCCGGGACAGACGCAGGGACAACAGGAACAACAAACTCAGGGTAGTGAAGCCGCCGAGTAGATGCGCGGTGACCACCTGCGGCCACAGCTTGAGGGTGACCGTCCACATGCCGAAGGCTGCCTGGGCCAGCACCACGCCCAGCAGCAGCAAGGGCAGGCGGTAAGGCTGGCCATCGCGGGCATGCCGGCGCAGCGCCTGCAAGGCGAGCAGGGCGATCACCATCGCCAGGGTGCCGGCGAAATAGCGGTGGACCATCTCGGCCCAGCCCTTGGCGGCTTCCACCGGGTGTTCGGGGAAATGCAGCTCGGCATGAGCCAGTTGCGCCTCGCTCTTGGGCACGCTGATGAAGCCGTAGCAACCCGGCCAGTCCGGGCAGCCGAGGCCGGCGTGGGTCAGGCGGGTATAGGCACCGAGCAGGACGACCAGCAGTGCCAGCAAGGTGGCGAACACAGCAAGGCGGAATCCGGGTCTGGCCATGGCAGGCTCCTAGCCGATGTTGGACAGCTTGAGCAGGTGGCGCAGGTCGTCCAGCACATGCTTGCCGTTGACCTTGGCGTCGTAGCGCAGCACCAGGTTGCCGTGTGGGTCGACGATCCACAGCTGCGGGCCGGCCTCGCCGACCTTTTGCAGGTAGCGTTGCGCATCCAGCGGGTAACGCTGCAACTGTGGGTATTCGCGGCCGAGCAACGCCTGGTAGTCGGCACTTGCCGGCTGGGCGGCCGCCAGGGCATGGCTGGCACGGCTGGCATCACGGCCCAGGCCGACCTGGATCTGCCGGGCCAGGTACACCAGCCGCTGGCAATCCTCGGCACAGGCTGTGGGTGTGCTCACCAGCAGCTGCCAGCGCTCGTCCTGGCCCGCCACGCCGATATCGGAAAGGCTCTCACCGTTGCCGATCATCACGCCGTGGTAGCTGCGGCCGTCCGGCACCCAGAACTTGAGCTTGTACATGCTGGTGGCCAGAACCATCGGCCCGAGCACCACCAGCAGAATCAACAGCAGCTGCAAACGCCCGCGGGCTCTGGGTTTGCTACGTTCAGGCACTTCCAGTGGAGTGGCGGTGGCCATGGCGTTTCTCCTTGTTGTGGTGCCAGCCGAAGTAGAGGTAGAGCAGTACCAAAGTGGTTGCCAGGGCAAACCATTGCACGGCGTAACCCAGGTGTTTTTCCGGGCCCATGGCAACGACCGGCCAGTCCAGGCGATAGGTCGCCGGGCCGGGTTCCAGGCGCAGCTCATGGGCGAAGCCTTCGCGATCGAGCTGTTGCCATAGCTGCGCGGCATCCACGGCAGTCAGCAGGTGCGGCCATTGGCCGCCTGCAGGGTCGGGGTGCAGCTGGAACGTGCTGCCAGGCGCGACATACACCGAAGCGTCCAGCGCCAACGCCTGGGCAGGGGTATCGAAATGCACCGGCACGCGGCGGTCCGGCCAGGGCAGCCAGCCGCGGTTGACCAGCAGCCACACGCCGCTGGCCTGATCATGGAAGGGTTGCAGCAGCTCGACACCGGCCTGGCCATCACGCATGCGGTTGTCCAGCAGCAGGCTGTGCTCGGCGTCGAAGCGGCCATAGAGATGCACGCGGCGGAAGGCATTGTCCTGGTTCGCTGTCAGCTGGCCCGTGGCCACGGGCGCTTCGACCCGCCGCTCGGCATAGGCGGCCAGCAGCACGCGCTTTTCCTCGGCACGGCCGAGTTGCCAGCAGCCAAGCGCGATCAGCCCCGGCAGCAGCGCAAGCACCACCAGGGTTGGTACCCAGCCCGGACGAAACGGCCTCATCGGAGCCTCGTCGGGCCGATCGCTATACTTATCCACATCACCGCATCCCCCCGGAGTATCGCCATGCTCAAGGCCGCGATTGTCCTGATGCTGTTGGCCACGATTGCCAGCCTGTTCAGCGGCCTGGTGTTTCTGGTCAAGGACGATGAAAACTCGACCCGTTTACTGAAAGCGCTGACCGTGCGGGTGACCCTGGCGGCGCTGACCATCGGCCTTGTCGCCTGGGGCTTCATCAGCGGTCAGCTCGTATCTCACGCCCCTTTCTGAAGTTTCCACCTGACCCTGTGGGAGCGGGCATGCCCGCGAATGCGATGTTGAATGTACCGACGCATTCGCGGGCGCGCCCGCTCCCACAGGGTTCTCTATTCACAGCACATAGACAAAGATGAACAACCCCACCCACACCACATCGACGAAGTGCCAGTACCAACTGGCCGCCTCGAAACCAAAGTGTTTCTCCGGGTTGAAATGCCCGCGCAAGATGCGCACGAACATCACGATCAGGATGATCGTGCCCAAGGTCACGTGGGCGCCGTGGAAGCCGGTGAGCATGAAGAACGTCGCGCCGTAGATACCCGACCCCAGCGTCAGCCCCAGCTTGGTATAGGCCTCGTGGTACTCGTAGGCCTGCAACGCGATGAAGCTGGCGCCCAGGACGATGGTCAGCGCCATCCAGAATTTCAGCGGGCCACGGTGGCCGCGACGCAGGGCATGGTGGGCGATGGTGATGGTCACGCTGGAGCTGACCAGCAAGATGGTGTTGATCAGCGGCAGGTGCCACGGGTCGATCACTTCCTTGGGCGGCGGGAACAGTTTCGGGTCGGGCGTGTGCAGCAGCGGCCAGGTGAATTCGAAGGTCGGCCACAACATGTGCGCAACACCCTTGGCCCCTTCACCGCCCAGCCACGGCCCGGCCAGCACGCGCACGTAGAACAGCGCACCGAAGAAGGCCAGGAAGAACATCACCTCGGAGAAAATGAACCAGCTCATGCCCCAGCGGAACGAGCGGTCCAGTTGCGGGCTGTACAGCCCCGCGCGGCTCTCCCGCACCACCGAACCGAACCAGCCGAACAGCATGTAGGCCAGGAACAACGCGCCGATGAAGAAGATCAGCGGCCCGTGCGACTCGGGGTGGCCGGCCTTCATGTCGTTGAACCAGGTACCCAGGCCGAACACCGTGATGAACATGCCGATGGTGGCGATGATCGGCCACTTGCTCTGAGCCGGAACGTAGTAGTGCTCATGACTTGCCATTGCTGTTCTCCTTCCCTTAGCGGGCGCCCTGGACGTCCTGGGCCGCGACATGCGCGACCGGCGGGTGGCGAGCGGTGATGTCGAACAAGGTGTAGGCCAGTGTCAGGTGCTTCACGCTGGCCGGCAGGTCGCGGTCGACGATGAAGCGCACCGGCATCTCGATGCGTTCGCCGGGCTGCAGCACCTGCTGGGTGAAGCAGAAGCACTCGGTCTTGTGGAAGTACGCCGCGGCCTCGGCCGGGGTGATGCTGGGGATGGCTTGCGCACTCATCGGCCGGTCGGTCGGGTTATGGGCGATGAAGATCATCTGGTTCACCGCACCCGGGTTGACCTCCAACTGGTCGGCGGTGGAGTAGAAGTCCCAGACCATGTCGCTGGCATTGGTCGACATGAACTGCACCCGCACCGAACGCGTCGGGTCGCTGACCTGGCTGCCTTCGTACTGCCCTCCGGTCTTGCCGTTGATGCCGAAGGCCTTGCACATCACGTCATAGATAGGCACCAGGGCGAAGCCGAAGGCGAACATCACCACCGTCAGCATCAACAGGCGCAACACCAGACGTTTCAGCGAAAGGCCGTTCATGGCACGGTTCCTATTTCACTTCCGGTGGCGTCTGGAAGGTGTGGTAGGGCGCAGGCGAAGGGATCGACCACTCCAGGCCCTCGGCGCCATCCCATGGCTTGGCCGGTGCCGGCGCGCCGCCGCGGATGCACTTGATGACGATGAACAGGAAGAAGATCTGCGTGGCGCCGAACATGAACGCGCCGATCGACGACACCATGTTGAAGTCGGCGAACTGCAGGTTGTAGTCGGGGATTCGCCGTGGCATGCCGGCCAGCCCCACGAAGTGCATGGGGAAGAAGGCCATGTTCATGCCGACGAACGATAGCCAGAAGTGCAGCTTGCCAAGGGTTTCGTCGTACATGTGGCCGGTCCATTTCGGCAGCCAGTAGTAGGCCGAGGCGAAGATGCCGAAGATCGCCCCAGGCACCAGCACATAGTGGAAGTGCGCCACCACGAAGTAGGTGTCGTGGTACTGGAAGTCTGCCGGAGCGATGGCAAGCATCAACCCGCTGAAACCGCCGATGGTGAACAAGATGACGAAGGCGATGGCGAACAGCATCGGCGTTTCGAAGGTCAGCGAGCCTTCCCACATGGTGCTGACCCAGTTGAACACCTTCACCCCGGTAGGCACGGCGATCAGCATGGTGGCGTACATGAAGAACAGCTCGCCGACCACGGGAATACCGACCACGAACATGTGGTGGGCCCAGACGATGAACGACAGGAAGGCGATGGCGCCGGTGGCGTACACCATCGAGGTGTAGCCGAACAGCGGCTTGCGCGAGAACGCCGGGATGATCGAGCTGACCGCGCCGAAGGCCGGCAGGATCATGATGTACACCTCGGGGTGGCCGAAGAACCAGAACACGTGCTGGAACAGCACCGGGTCACCACCGCCGGCGGCACTGAAGAAGCTGGTACCGAAGTGGATGTCCATCAGCATCATGGTCACGACGCCGGCCAGCACCGGCATCACCGCAATCAGCAGGAATGCGGTAATCAGCCAGGTCCAGACGAACAGCGGCATCTTCATCAGGGTCATGCCCGGGGCGCGCAGGTTGAGGATGGTGGCGATCACGTTGATCGCGCCCATGATCGAGCTGATGCCCATCAGGTGGATGGCAAAGATGAAGAAGGTGACGCTGGCCGGCGCGTAGGTGGTGGACAGCGGGGCGTAGAAGGTCCAGCCGAAGTTGGGCCCGCCGCCCGGGCTGAACAGGGTCGAGACCAGCAGCAGGAAAGCCGCCGGCAGCAGCCAGAAGCTGAAGTTGTTCATCCGCGGCAGGGCCATGTCGGGCGCGCCGATCATCAGCGGGATCATCCAGTTGGCCAGGCCGACGAAGGCCGGCATCACCGCACCGAACACCATGATCAGGCCGTGCATGGTGGTCATCTGGTTGAAGAACTCCGGCTGGACGATCTGCAGGCCGGGCTGGAACAGTTCGGCGCGGATCACCATGGCGAACGAACCGCCGAGCAGGAACATGATGAAGCTGAACCACAGGTACATCGTGCCGATGTCCTTGTGGTTGGTGGTCAGCACCCAGCGCATCAGGCCCTTGGCCGGGCCGTGCGCATGGTCATGGCCGTGGGCGTGGTCGTCGATCACTGCACTCATGTCCTGTCTCCTGCAATCCATTGATTGCCGCGAGTAACCCGGTTCATTGCGCTTCTGCCTGCTTCAGCGCCAGCACGTCCTTCGGCGTGACCATGTCACCCTTGTTGTTGCCCCAGGCGTTGCGCTCGTAGGTGACCACGGCGGCGATGTCGACTTCCGAGAGCTGCTTGCCGAACGCGGCCATGGCAGTACCGGGCTTGCCGTGGAAGACGATGCCCAGGTGGGCTTCCTTCGGCCCGGTGGCGATCTTCGAGCCCTTCAGCGCCGGGAACATCGGCGGCAGGCCCTGGCCTTCGGCCTGGTGACAGGCCACGCAGGTGGTGTGGTAGACCTTGTCACCACGTTCCACCAGCTCCTCCAGGGTCCATTCCTTGCTGGTCAGCTCCTTGAGCTTGGCAGCTTCGGCCTTGCGCTCGCCCAGCCAGGTGTCGTAGTCGGCCTTGGACTTGACCTCGACCACCACCGGCATGAAGCCGTGGTCCTTGCCGCACAGCTCGGTGCACTGGCCGCGGTAGATGCCGGGCTTCTCGATACGGGTCCAGGCTTCGTTGACGAAGCCGGGGATGGCATCACGCTTGACCGCGAAGGCCGGCACCCACCAGGAGTGGATGACGTCGGCGGCAGTCACCAGGAAACGCACCTTGGCGCCCACCGGCAGCACCAGCGGCTGGTCGACTTCGAGCAGGTAGTGCTCGTCCTTGGGTGCCTTGTTGTGGATCTGCTCGGTGGGGGTGGCCAGGTTGCTGAAGAACTCCACGTCCTGGCCCAGGTATTTGTAGTGCCACTTCCACTGGTAGCCGGTAACCTGGATATCGATGTCCGACTCGCTGGCATCGTAGATGTCGATCAGGGTCTTGGTGGCCGGGATGGCCATGGCCACCAGGATCAGGAAGGGGACCACGGTCCAGAGGATTTCCACCCAGGTGTGCTCGTGGAAATGCGCAGCCTGCTGGCCGGTGGAACGGCGGTGGATGACCATGGACCAGAACATCGCGCCAAAGACAACGATGCCGATGATCACGCAGATCCAGAAGATGGTCATGTGCAGGTCGAAGACGGCGTTGGAGACTTCCGTCGCCCCTGGGTGCATGTTCACGGTCCAGGCGGCGTTCGCCTGACCAAAAACCGACCACAACAGGAGGCCCATCCAGACATGTGGATGTCGCATCATTGCGGGTTCCCCTTCTCGTTCTTGTAGTCCCGGAGGCGTGGCCTGCGGCAAGAGGGAACGGTGGTCAAGACTGCCTGGCTTCGACGACCGAGCCCCTGCTAAAAGCAGTTGGGCCTCATCAACGAATCACGTTCACCGGGAGTATAGACAGCGACCAACGGCACGCAACGAAGGCCGTGAAATGAACTTCATGAAAGGGCCGAACGCCCTGAAAACCGCGCGCTTGATAGGGTATGGCGCAATAATGGCATTTCGATATGCCTGAGCATGCACACGTTTGCGCGACTTATAACAAATGCGTCTTAGGTATTCTGTATACCGAGCTAATTTAGTGTCTTCCGTTTGAAACGTAATGTCCCTGGAGTTGTCATGAACATCGCTGCTGTACGCGAGCAGGTAAGCCAAGCCCATCAACACGAAGGCCAGACCGGCCAACTGAAAAAGCGTCTCGAGCTGCAACTGCCCCACCTGCACCCCTCGATCCAACTGCCTGAGCAGGACGCCCAGGGTACTTTGGCGCGCTTCGTCAGCGCCTACATCGACCAGGTTCCGGAACTGCTGGAGGCCGCCCATGAGGTCGCCCGCGAGGCCGGGATCGAATCGCAGATCAAACCTGTACTGAAAATCGCCGAAGCCTACTTCCTGCAGCCGCCCAGCGTGATGCAAGGGCATGTGGGCCTGGACTGCCTGCTGGATGAGGCCTACCTGGCGCACCGCCTGGTGGAAGAGGTGAACGACCTGTACATCCGTCACTTCCAGCAACCGTTGATCCCGGTCGACACCACCGTCGCCAACCTGATTGCCCACCAGTTGATCGGCGAGACGTTTGCCAACCAGCTGGATGAAGTGGTGCACCACTCGGTGGATGAAATGTTGAATGATGAAAGCTTCGCGGTGGAATCGGTGGAGGCCTACCGCGAGAAATTGAGCAGCCCGGAAACAGGCGCGGCATGGAAGCGCTGGCCGTGCCTGTCACGGCAGCTGGGGGTGGAGCTGGGCCAGCCGGCCTGAAGTTCCTGTCCCGGCCTCTTCGCGGGCACGCCCGCTCCCACAGGGAAAGCACATGCCTTGATGACTGTGGATTACCTGTGGGAGCGGGCGTGCCCGCGAAAGGGCCGGCTCATGCAGCAAAGATTCCGGCTCTAGGCCCCAACCCCGGCCGTAGTCCGCATCCGCCCCTCGATCCGCCGCTTCAAGCGCCGCTGCTCGATCAGCAACCGCGACCCATTTGCTGAATTACTGCGGCCCCAATCTTCAAGCAGCTCAAGGCACGAGTGGTCGATATAGCTCAGGTTACCCAGCGGCACATGCAGCGTGGTCCCCGCCGGCACGCTATCCAGCACCTGGGTCAGCGCCGGCACCTTGAGGAAGGTGGCCGCGCCACTAAGCCGCAATTCCATGTGCCCAGCCTTCTCCAGGCTGACCAGGTTGATCTTCAACCGCGCCGCCTTCAGTGCCAGCTTCAGCAAGGTCAGGGCAAAGCCCAGCAATACGCCAGTCAGCAAGTCGGTAAAGATGATCGCCAGCGCCGTCGCCGCGTAGGTGAACATCGGCATGCGGCCATAGCGGCCCAACCCACGAAACGCCTTGAAATCCACCAGTTTGACCCCGGTAAACACCAGCACACCCGCCAGGCTCGCCACCGGGATCTGCTGCAGCACGCTGCTCAGCGCCACCACGAACGCCAGCAGCCACAAGCCATGGAAGATCGCCGAAGCCCGGGTCTGAGCACCCGCCTGCACATTGGCCGAGCTACGCACGATCACCCCGGTCATCGGCAACGCGCCGAGCACCCCGCACAGCATGTTGCCGATGCCCTGGGCCGACAGCTCACGGTCGAAGTCCGAACGCTGGCCGCTGTGCATGCGGTCAACCGCAGCAGCCGACAACAAGGTTTCGGCGCTGGCGATGAAGGCCAGGGCAAAAGCGGCGACCAACAGGGTAGGGTCGGCCAGTTGCATCAGATCACCAGGGCGGATCCAGTCGATGGCCTCGGACAGGTCGGCCGGCACCTGTACGCGGTTCACCGGCAAGGCCAGCCACATGCTGATGGCCGTCATGGCCGACACGCCCAGCAGGGCACCCGGGACGAAGCGCAGCCGCTGCGGCCGCAGGCGCTCCCAGCCCCACATGATGGCGATGGTGCCCAGGCCCAGCGCACCGGCCATCCAACCGGAGCCGGCGCTTTCCTGCGGCAGGGCCGCGGCCACGGTCGCCGGGAACTCCAGCAGGTTCTGCATGCCGGATGGTTGCGGCGCGGTGTCGAACATCACATGCACCTGCGACAGCACGATCAGCACGCCAATCCCCGCCAGCATGCCGTACACCACCGCCGGCGCGGTAACCCGGAACCAGCAGCCCAGGCGCAGGCGCCCGGCCAGCAACTGCAGCAAGCCGGCCAGCAGCAGGATCGGCCCGAGCATGGCCATGCCATGCTGGCGTACCAGCTCGAACACCAATACCGCCAGGCCGGCGGCCGGGCCACTGACCTGCAGCGGCGAACCGGCAAGGAAACCTACGACAATGCCGCCGATAATGCCGGTAATCAGGCCTTTGGCCGGCGGCATGCCCGAGGCGATCGCAATGCCCATGCACAACGGCAGGGCCACCAGGAAGACCACCACCGACGCCAGCAACTCACGCGGCAGGGCCGCTTTCAACTGTGTAATGTTCACCGTGTTTCTCCTTTCTCTGTCACACAGCCATTCCGCTGGCCGTGGGCACGTTTGCCCCTGACGAGCGCGCAGGCGCGGGCCGCCAGCGGGCGTGCCGGCAGGCAGTCAGGGAATTCAAGGCAGCCGAAGGCCGCGCCACACCCCTTCAGGGTGCAGCCGGCTATCAAGGTTCAAGCGGGTGGATGGGTCGCTTAGTAGCGGCCTCTCGGAGTAGCGCAGGGGACCGGCTCGCCAGCAGCCAGGGGCAGGAAGGTATCGCTGGCGGCGTCGTAGGCTTCGATCTTGCTGGTCTCGATGTCGTAGACCCAGCCATGGATGTACAGCTCACCGGCTGCCAGGCGCGAAGCCACCGAAGGGTGGGTGCGCAGGTGATGCAGCTGGGCGATGACGTTTTCCTTGGTCAGCACTTGCATGGTTTCGTGTTCGCTGCCGCACGAGCAGTTGTTCTCGACCACGGTGCGGGCCACTTCGGCGTGGCGCAACCAGGCGGACACGGTCGGCATCTTGGTCAGCGATTGCGGGTTGAGTACCGCGCGCATGGCGCCACAGTCGGAGTGGCCGCAGACGATGATGTGGTGTACGCCCAATGCCAGCACGGCGTATTCGATGGCGCTGGAAACGCCGCCGTTCATCTGGCCATAAGGCGGTACCACGTTACCGACGTTACGGGTCACGAACAGGTCGCCAGGCGAACTCTGGGTGATCAGCTCGGGGACGATGCGCGAGTCGGCGCAGGTGATGAACATGGCACGCGGGGTTTGCGCGGTGGCGAGCTTCTTGAACAGCTCTTGCTGCTCGGGGAATACGTCATGGTGAAAACGCAGGAAGCCGTCGACGATGTGCTTCAGGGCGGCATCGGCGCTCTCCGCGGGGACCTGCGGTACGACCTTGGATGGGTCCTTGACGGGCATGATTCATCCTCTTGACGGTTTGTAGGTAAATCCATTTTACCGGTGAAAGATTCTGGCTATGCAGGGATTTAGATGACACGCACGGGCCATAGATCACAGTCGGTGAAGACTGATTTCCTACGCTAGCGGGGAAAACTTAACTGAAACTTAATTCGAAGGCTCTAGAACGGGTGTTCCAGATAGGAAAGGCGGGTATTGGATAATAGCAAAAAAACATCAACTGCCAAGAGCCATTACTGCAATTATCAACTTGGATTAGTTGCATTGAGGGCTGGCAATGCGCCCCATGCGGGAACCCGGAACCTGCGCAGAACCTGTGGGAGCGGGCGTGCCCGCGAAGGAGGCAACTCGGTACATGGCACCGGCTGCGCCGGTGTTCGCGGGCGCGCCCGCTCCTACAAAGGCCGTGCTCTGCTCAAGCATCAGAACAGCGCCATCTGCCCCCCCGGCGGGCAAAACGCCGAACAATCCAGCGCCTGCGCTTCTCGCCCCTCGAACTCCAGCCGCTTCATGGCCTTGGCAAAGCGCTGCGCCAGCAACTCGGCAAACACGCCTTCACCGCGCATGCGCGCACCAAACCGGCTGTCATACAGTTCGCCGCCGCGACTCTGGCGGATCAGGCTCAATACATGCGCCGCCCGCTGCGGGTAATGGTCCTGCAGCCATTGCTCGAACAACGGTGCCACTTCCAGCGGCAGGCGCAACATCATGTAGGCTGCGCTCTGTGCACCTGCCTCCCTCGCCGCCTCCAGCAGCCGCTCCAGTTCACTGTCGTTGATCATCGGAATCATCGGCGAACACAACACGCCCACCGGCACTCCCGCCTCGCGCAACACGCGGATCGCCCGCAAGCGCGCCTTGGGTGACGCCGCACGCGGTTCCAGCACCCGTTTCAAGTCATCGTCCAGCGTGGTCAGGCTGATCATCACCCGCACCAGGCGCTGGCGAGCCATCTCGGCCAGCAGGTCGAGGTCGCGCAGCACCAGCGACCCCTTGGTGACGATGGTCACCGGGTGGCGAAAACGCAGCAGCACTTCGAGCAGGCGTCGGGTCAGCAGTTGTTCACGTTCGATCGGCTGGTACGGGTCGGTATTGGAACCCAGGTTGATCGGCGCGCACACGTAACCCGGTTTGCTCAGCTGCTGCGCGAGCACCTCGGCGGCGTTGGTCTTGGCAATCAGCTTGGTCTCGAAATCCAGGCCGGGGGAAAGGTCCCAGTAGGCGTGGGAAGGGCGGGCATAGCAGTAGATGCAACCGTGCTCGCAGCCACGGTAAGGGTTGATGGAGCGGTCGAAGGGCAGGTCGGGCGAGGTGTTGCGGCTGATCACCGACTTGGCCGTCTCTACCCGCACCTCGGTGCCCTGGGTTTGCGGCACCTCCTGGTACCAGCCGTCATCCTCCGCCACCGAATGGCTGGGGGCAAAGCGGTTGTGCGGATTGTGCGCCGTGCCACGGCCCTTTTGCGGTGCTGGAGGAATCATGGCCTACCCCGGATACTGTATTCATATACAGTATATTGCCTGCCTGACTCTTTCCAGCACCTCCGGTCAGCGCACCTTCACTTCAGGCCATGCCAACGCAGAAAGGGCCGCTGGCTCGACTGCCGGCCGAGGAACACCTCGATACCTTCACGCAACGGTCGGGATGCCCCTGGGGCAAGCAATGTCTCCTGCAGCGCCCGGCCTGTGGCCCGGTCCAGCAGGCCTTGGGCCTCGAAGCGGGTGAACAGGTCGAAGGCGTGCACGTCCGACCACAGATAGGCGTAGTAACCGGCATCGTAGCCGTTCACCAGATGGTCGAAGGCATGCGCCGGGTGCTCGAAATCGGCCAGGGGCCAGTAGCCACAATGCTCACGGGCATCGCCCAGGCGCTGCTCGAGGGACCGGCCATCGTTCGGCATGCCATGCAGGTCCAGGTCGAACAGCGCCATGCTCAGGTCGCGCGCGGTTTCTTCCACACCTTGCTGCCGCAAGCGGCGCAGGCACTCATCGACCCGGGTCCGGGAAAGTTTGCTGCCATCCTGGAGGGGCGAAGAGATCTCCACCAGGTAATCCGCGTCCCAGACCCAACGTTCGAGCAGCTTGCCGAACAGCTCCACGCCATCGGTACCGAGCTCGGTGACGTTGGACATCACGTGGTTGGTCGTGCGCACCAGCAAATGGTGCAAGGCATGGCCAAACTCATGGAACAGCTTGCGCAGTGACAGATGGTCCAGCAACGGCTGGCTACCCGGCAGCGCTGCAGGCACGTCGCTGTAGACCACCACCGAGGCCGCCTGGAAGATGCCCTCGGCATCGACCCGGCGGTTGCGAATGTAGGTGGTGAACACCGAGTCAGGTTGCTTGCCGGCATGCTGTACGGCGTCGAGGTACAGGAAACCGATCAAGGCGTTGTCCTGCCACACCTCGAACGGTTGCACGCTGTCATCCCAGGTAGCCAGCGGCTTGGCCAGCAGCGTTACGCCAAACAGATTTTCCGCCAACTGCTGCAATGCGCTGACCACGGCACTCAGCGGGAAGTGTTCGCGCAAGGCTTCGGTGGAAAGCACCTCGCGCGACGAGGCTTGCAGGTAGGCAATGTCCCAGGGTTGGACATTCCCCAGCCCTTTGGCTGCGGCCTGATGCTGCATATCTGCACGCCACTGCAGCACGGCCGGCCGCACATGGTCGGCCAGGTCATGAAGAAAGCCGCGCACCTGGGCAACCGAACCTGCGCTCTTCATCTGCAGGCTCTGCTCCAGATGGCTGGCAAAGCCGAGCAGGTGGGCCTTTTCTTCCAGCAGCCTCGCCAGTTGCTCCAGGTGCGAGCGATTATCCTGCTGTTGGCCGAGGCCGACGCCTCGGGTGTTATAAGCCCGGTACACGCGCTCACGCAGTTGCCGGTTGTCAGCATGTTTGAGCACGGCGTCGGTGGTCGCGCTTTCGCATGCAATCAACCAACCCGGCTCACCCGCCTCCTGTGCCCTTGTAGCCAGCTCGTCACGGATGCGTTGAGGTACACCGCTCAGTTCGGATTCATCCGTGATGCTCAGCCCTGGTCGGTTGATGTTGCTGCGAAACGCCTCCCGCGCAGCGCCAATCTGTTTCAGCAGTTCGGCGAGGCGCAGCTTGCCTGCAGGGTCGAGCGATGCACCACTGGAGGCGAACTTGCGCAGATGCCAGCGCAACGTGGCGCGTTTCTGGGCATCCAGCTGCTTGCCGATGTCGCTGTTGGCCAAGCGCTCATACAGGGCCTGCAGTGCGGAATTGGTGAACTTCTGTTCGAACCGCTCCGTGGCCTTGGCGAAGAAGTCGAAAATGGCACCGGCCCAGGCTTCGTCCCGACCAACCAATGGCGAGGCAGCATACAACACCGTCAGAAGCTGACTATCCAGCCCGTCCACCGCCAGCACCATGTCATCCCAGGTGGGCAGTGCCTGCTGGTCGCGGATGATGCGTTCGATGCCTTGCTCGTGCGCCAACAGCACGTGGTCGAAGGCAACTTGCATGTTTTGAAGCGTGATCGACGGATAATCGACGGGGATATGGCTATTTTGCAGAAGGGGGTTGTCCATGGTGCAACACCTTGCTCGTAGAGAAGAGCAGGCGAGCTTGCATGGCCGGCGTGCAGCAGGTGGCCTGACTATCTACCACCCGGGCATGCCGGCCCGGGCACGACGCCCGGGCGGCACGACGGCTTTATTCAGCCGGTTTCTTCAGCTTCGGGTTGGGGAAGAACTGCACCGTCTGTACCTTGGCCGGCGCGGCTTTCGGCTCCAGATGGTTGACCCGGGTGCCGAGTTCCTTCGGCACCGACAAGCCCTGCTCGTTGAGGGTGTCGGTAAAGCCGCAGGCCACGCACTCGCGGTGCGGTACGCCGTCTTCGTTCCACATCATCAGCTTGTCGGTCTCGCTGCACGCCGGGCATACCGCCCCGGCAATGAAGCGTTTCTTGGTCTTGTTCACGGCTACCTCGCTCATGCTGCAGCGTCCTCGCTCAGGCCACTATGGCGCAGCAAGGCATCGATGGAAGGCTCACGGCCACGGAAGTCGACGAACAGCTCCATCGGCTCGCGCGAACCACCGCGTGCCAGGATAGCCTCGCGGAAGGCACGGCCGGTTTCGGCGTTCAGCACGCCTTCTTCCTCGAAGCGCGAGAAGGCGTCGGCCGACAGCACTTCGGCCCACTTGTAGCTGTAGTAGCCCGCGGCATAACCACCAGCGAAGATGTGCGCAAAGCTGTTGGGGAAGCGGTTGTACGCCGGTGGGCGCATGACCGACACCTCGTCGCGCACGCCTTCGAGCACCTGCAACACGCTGCGGCCGTCGCCATGGGTGGCATGCAGCTCGAAGTCGAACAGCGAGAACTCCAGCTGGCGCACCATCATCATGCCCGACTGGAAGTTCTTCGCCGCCAGCATCTTGTCCAGCAGGTCCTGGGGCAGTGGGGCACCGGTTTCGTAGTGGGCGGAGATCAGTGCCAGGCCTTCCGGCTCCCAGCACCAGTTTTCCATGAACTGGCTCGGCAGTTCGACCGCGTCCCAGGCCACGCCGTTGATGCCGGATACACCGGCATGCTCGATGCGGGTCAGCATGTGGTGCAGGCCGTGGCCGAACTCATGGAACAAGGTGGTGACTTCATCGTGGGTCAACAGCGCCGGCTTGCCGGGCGCGGCCGGGGTGAAGTTGCACACCAGGTTGGCCACCGGGCTCTGCAACTGGCCAGCGGCTGTGCGGCGACGGTCACGCGCGCCATCCATCCAGGCGCCGCCACGCTTGTTGGCGCGGGCGTAGAGGTCGAAGAAGAAGCGGCCGACGTGCTGGCCGTTTTCCTTGATCTCGAACAGGCGCACATCCGGGTGCCAGCTGTCGAAGCCCTTGAGTTCGGCGATCTCGATGCCGTACAGGCGCTGCACGATGCTGAACAGGCCACCCAGCACCTTGTCGATCGGGAAGTAGGCGCGCAGGGCCTCCTGCGACACGCTGTAACGTTGTTCGCGCAGCTTCTCGCCGAAGTAGCCGGCGTCCCAGCTGGCCAGTTCAGGGCAGCCCTGCTCGGCGGCGTAGGCCTTGAGCTGCTCCAGGTCCTGTGCGGCGAACGGCTTGGAACGCTTGGCCAGATCACGCAGGAAGCTCAGCACCTGGTCGCTGGACTCGGCCATCTTGGTGGCCAGGCTCAGCTCGGCGTAGTTCTTGTAGCCCAGCAGTTCGGCCAGTTCCTGGCGCAGGCCGAGGATTTCCTGCATCACCGGGCCGTTGTCGAACTGGCCGGCATTCGGGCCCTGGTCCGAGGCGCGGGTGCAGTAGGCGGCGTACAGCTCTTCGCGCAGGGCGCGGTCGCTGGCGTAGGTCATCACCGCGTAGTAGCTGGGGAATTCCAGGGTGATCAGCCAGCCGTCGAGGCCCTTGGCCTGGGCGGCGGCGGCCATCTGCGCCTTGGCCGAGTCGGTCAGGCCGGCCAGCGCGGCTTCGTCGGTAACGTGCTTGGTCCAGGCCTGGGTAGCGTCGAGCAGCTGGTTGGAGAAACGGCTGCCCAGCTCGCTGAGCTTGCTCTGCACTTCGGCGTAGCGTTGCTGTTTATCCGCCGGCAGGTCGATACCCGACAGGCGGAAGTCACGCAGGGCGTGCTCGAGGATAGTCTTTTGCGCCACGTCGAAACCGGCGGCCTCGGGGCTGTTGATCAGCGCCTGGTAGGCTTCGAACAGCGCACGGTTCTGGCCCAGTTCGGTAGAGTAGGCGCTCAGCGCTGGCAGGCACGACTCGTAGGCTTCGCGCAGCTGCGCGCTGTTGCACACCGCATTGAGGTGGCTGACCGGGCTCCAGGCGGCGCCCAGGCGGTCGTTCAGCTCGTCCATGGCCAGCACCAGGCCAGCCCAGGTAGGGTTCTTGCCCTGCTTTTCGAGGATCTCGGCAATGGCTTTACGGTTGTCGGCCAGGATCGCTTCGATTGCCGGCAATACGTGTTCGGCACGGATTTGCGAGAAGGGCGGCAGATCGTAGGACTGCAGAAGCGGGTTGTTCGCACTCACGGTTTGGATACCTTGGCAGAAGAAACACTGCCCCATCTTAATTACAATCGACGCCGACCGCAGCAGGCAGCCTGCCTATCGGCACAGATGAGAGACGCTATCATGGCTATCCGAAGCTTCCAGCAACACACTCCGAAAGTTGGGCCCAGGGCCTTCGTCGACCGATCGGCGGTAGTGCTGGGCGACGTGGAAATCGGTGAAGACAGCTCCGTCTGGCCGTTGACCGTGATACGCGGCGACATGCACCGCATCCGCATTGGCGCGCGTACCAGCGTGCAGGACGGCAGCGTGCTGCACATCACCCATGCCGGCCCGTTCAACCCGGACGGCTTCCCGCTGATCATCGGTGACGAAGTGACCATCGGCCACAAGGTCATGCTGCATGGCTGCACCCTGGGCAACCGCATCCTGGTCGGCATGGGCAGCACCATCATGGACGGCGCCATCGTCGAGGACGAAGTGATCATCGGCGCCGGCAGCCTGGTACCACCGGGCAAGCGCCTGGTCAGTGGCTACCTGTACATGGGCAGCCCGGTGAAACAGGCCAGACTGCTGAACGACCAGGAACACGCATTTTTTGCCTACAGCGCCAGTAACTACGTGAAGCTCAAGGACCAGCACCTGGCCGAAGGCTACGATCAACCGGAATAACCCCTTCGCGGGCGCGCCCGCTCCCACAGGTCTAGCGAAGCCTTCAAGGCCAGTGCCGTACCTGTGGGAGCGGGCAAGCCCGCGAAGAAGGCCACGCAGCACTCAAGTGGAACCCGCAAATGCACCAGCAAAACATCCTCTTCGACCTCGACGGCACCCTGACCGACCCGCGCCAGGGCATCACCCTCTCGATCCAGTATGCCCTGGCCAAACTGGGCATCGACGAGCCGGACCTGACCCGCCTCGAGCACTTCATCGGCCCACCCCTGCTGCAGGCCTTCATGCAGTTCTACAGCTTCGACGAAGCCAAGGCCTGGGAGGCGGTGAACTTCTATCGGGAACGCTTCAGCGTCACCGGCCTGTACGAAAACCTGGTGTTCGAAGGTGTGCCGGAGCTGCTCGAGGCCCTGAACGGCCAAGGTCGCACGCTGTACATCGCCACCTCCAAGCCATGGGAGTTCGCCCGTGAAATCGCCCGGCACTTCGCCTTCGACCACCACTTCAAGGTGATCTATGGCAGTGAACTGGATGGCACGCGCACCAACAAGGTCGAGCTGATTCGCCACCTGCTTGATGAAGAAGGGCTGGACCCGGCGCAGACGCTGATGATCGGCGACCGCAAGCATGACCTGATCGGTGCGCGCAGCAATGGCTTGCAGGCGGTGGCGGTGGGGTACGGGTTTGGTAGCCAGGAAGAACTGATGGCGGAAGAGCCAGCCTACCACTTTGCTACTTTGGCCGAGATGCATCAGGCATTTCTCAAGGCTTGATGGCCATTGGGGCTGCTTTGCAGCCCATCGCCGGCAAGCCAGCTCCCACAGGGGTAGCACATGGCTTGAGGTCAATGCGGTCGAGGTGGGAGCTGGCTTGCCGGCGATGGGCCGCAAGGCGGCCCCAAAATCTCACCGGCTAACCATCAACCGCCGTAACGCCGCCTTCCTCTCATCGATCGGCAACCGCCCCAATTGCTCGACCCGTTGATAAAACCGCGCCCAGTCCCCTCCCACCTCACCGAACACCGCCGCAAACGCCGGTACCCACTGGTCATACAGCCCGAACGGCAGCAACTTGGCATTGCTCATCGGCCCATACATCCAGGCGTCATAGCGCTTGTCACCACCCCACTGGGCATCACGCACTTGCCGGTATTCCCGCCTAAGCCGCTCGAACTCCGCCTGCTTGGCCACCCGCTTCTGCGCATCATCCAGAGGCCCGGCATAAATTGCCTGCAACCGCTCGCGGCTGGCCAGCACCAACCGTACGAATTGCTCACGCTGCTGCCCCTGCTCCCCGCCAGAGGCAGCCAGGCCCCGCGCCACGCGCCATTGCCGCGTGCCTTCCTGCTCGACGAAGGAAGCAAACGACTCGTTGAACTCGGTGTCGTCCTGCACATAGAAGCGCTGGTGGGCCAGCTCATGGAAGATCAGCGTGGCCAGGCGCTCGTCGCTCCAACCCACCATCGACGACAGAATCGGGTCGTCGAACCAGCCCAGGGTCGAATAGGCCTCCACGCCGCCCACGTATACATCCATGCCGTCCTGGCGCATCAACGCCGCCGCCCCACGCGCCGCGCCTTGCTGGTAATAGCCGCGATAGGCCACACACCCTGCGATCGGGAAGCAGTGCGTCACTGGCTGCAACGACAGCTCGGGGGTGGCGAACACATTCCATACCACGTAAGGCCGGCCAAGGTCGGCGTACACCCGGTAGCTGCGGTTGTCCGGCAGCTTCAGCTGCTGGCTGGCAAATGCCCGTGCCTGCTTGGCGTGTTCCAGGCGCGCGCGCAATTGCGCTGAAGTGGCCGGGTTGGCCACTACCTGATCCACCGGCTGCCGTGCGCGTAGCAGCTGCCACTGGCCCTCGGCCAACTGCCCATAGTAGGCGGCGCTGCTGCAACCGTTCAGCAGGAGCACCGCCAGCAGGGGAACCAAACGGGTGAAAACAAGGTCGAGTGGCCCAGGGCCTGAGCGCTGCATAAGAATAAGTCGAAGCATCCGGGACTGTCTGACTCGCTCAAGGCCGATTCACTCCAAGACTATCTCGCCAAGGGGGAGTTTCGCCATGCGTGCACTGTTGGTCACCGGCTCACTGTTGCTGATATCCGCCTGTTCGACCTTGCCAGACCCGGACCCGAACCAGGCCTGGATCGACCTCACGCCCTACGACAACACCTCGCTGCACGCCGTGCAGGTAGATGAGCGCGACTGGGCCGACAGCCGTTACTTCGAAGTACAGCCCGGCAGCCACGAGCTGACCGTGCGCTACCAGTTTCCGGTTACCCCCAGCAATATCGGCCCGGTCGAGGAGCCGTTGTGGCGGGATTGCCAGGTCAAGCTGACCTTCAAGGATTTCAGTGCCGGCCAGCGCTACCAGCTGCAGGCTGGCAGCATCGGTTTCCGCCCCTGGATCAAACTCTACGACCATCAGCAAAAACTGGTTGGCCAGGGCTTGCCTGCAGGCTGCCAGCGCACCTGAAACGCACAAACGGCGCTATGCTTGTAGCCTATGAATCGCAAGTGGGAGTCTTGCCATGCGCCAGCCCATGATGCTGATCGCCCTCAGTGCACTGGGGGCTTGCGCCAGCCCCTTGCCGCCCGTCGACCCCAAGCAGGCCTGGGTCGACCTGTACACCATGACTCCCGGCAGGGTGATCATGGCCGACCGCCTCGACGGCAAGCGCCTGGAGGATGGCCGCTACTTCCAGGTGACGCCAGGCAAGCACGAACTGGTAGTGCGCTTCGATTACGAGATATATGGGGGCGGCCTCATGACCCAGCCCAGGGACCGTACCTGCTACCTGACCGTGCGCTTTGACAACTTCAAGGCCGGTGAACGCTATCGCCTGGAGGCACGGGCGCCGGTGATGGAACCGCAGGTGCTGCTGTATGACGGCAGCCGCAAGGTGGTGGTGAACGAGCCTAGCGAGGTGTTCTGCATTCCTTGACCTGGGGGCTGCATGCTCCTACAGGAGATACGCGATCCCTGTAGGAGCGGCCTTGTGTCGCGATAGGGCCGCAAAGCGGCCCCCAAAATCCTGAACCTACCGATCATTCTTCTGATAAATGATCTTCTTGGTCCCACCATCGCAGGTCCCGACGACCATGTTCTGGTCCTTGACCTCGCTGTTGGGCACGATCTCCAGGGTATAGGACGAAACACCCTGGGCCTGGATCTTGGCCTCGATCTCGGCTTTGAGCTCCTCGCACGGCTTGACCGCCGCCAACGCAGATGTGGCGACCAGGGAAGCCAACACGGTGATTGCTACGCGAATCATGAAACGGCTCCTGAAAGGGCAGCGTGCTGCCGACGCTGTTTAGACTACAACAAACCGCCCTCATTGCACTGCTTCAACCCACCAGCGCCGCATCCAGGCTGATCTTCGCGTTCAGCACCTTGGACACCGGGCACCCGGCCTTGGCCTTGTCGGCGATCTGCAAGAACTGCGCTTCACTCGCCCCAGGCACCTTGGCCCTGAGCACCAGATGCACCGCCGTAATGGCAAAGCCATCAGCTTGCTTGTCGAGTGTCACTTCGGCAGCGGTGTCGATCCTGTCCGGGGTGAAACCCGCTTCGCCCAGCATCATCGACAGTGCCATCGAGAAGCAGCCGGCGTGCGCCGCGCCGATCAGCTCCTCCGGGTTGGTCCCGGGCGAGCCCTCGAAACGGGTATTGAAGCCGTAGGGGTTCTGCTTTAGCGCGCCGCTTTCGGTAGAAAGCAGGCCTTTGCCGTCCTTCAGGCCACCTTGCCAGATCGCCGATGCTGTCTTTTTCATGATGCCTCCTGGTCTCGGGTTACATGCTTATGGCTTCAGAGGTCAGCCGCCTACGGCAAGTTCAGAGCAATCGCACGGCAAGCATTGAATCCGTCGAATGTGCCCATACAGAGTTGAAAAGGCCTGTGGCCAAATACCTTTGCGGAGGCTCCATGACGCAGCTGCGTGACCTGAAGATTTCCACCCTCGACCTGGTGCCAGTACGCGCCGACGCCGGCCCGGCGCAGTCGCTGCGCAACTCGCTGGACCTGGCGCAGCACGTCGAGCGCTTTGGCTACAACCGCTTCTGGGTGGCCGAGCACCACAACATGGACGGCATCGCCAGTTCGGCGACTTCGGTGCTGATCGGCTATCTGGCGGGGGGTACCTCGAGCATTCGCGTGGGCTCTGGCGGGGTCATGCTGCCCAACCATGCGCCGCTGGTGATCGCCGAGCAGTTCGGCACCCTGGCCAGCCTGTACCCGGGGCGCATCGACCTGGGGTTGGGCCGCGCGCCGGGTTCCGACCAGATGACCGCCTACGCCCTGCGCCGCGACCGCGCCGGCGGCCCGGATGACTTCCCGGACGATGTCGAGGAACTGTCACGCTACCTCGGCCCGCGTACCGATGATCAAAAAGTGATCGCCGTACCAGGGCACGACACCGACGTACCGATGTGGCTGCTCGGCTCCAGCCTGTTCAGCGCTCAACTGGCCGGCATGCGCGGCATGCCCTACGCCTTCGCCTCGCACTTTGCGCCGCGCTACATGCACGAGGCGATCCGCGTGTACCGCAACCACTTCAAGCCCTCGACCACATTGGACAAGCCGTATGTGATGCTGGGCATCCCCATGGTGGTGGCGGAAACCGACGAAAAGGCCGAGTACCTGGCCACGTCGGTGTACCAGCGCATCCTCGCGCTGATTCGTGGGCAGAGCCTGATGCAGAAGCCGCCGGTGGAAAGCATGGACGGGTTGTGGCTACCCCATGAACGGGATGCGGTGGGCAGCTTCCTCGGCCTGGCGATGATCGGCAGCCCGCAGAAGGTGCGGGCCAAGGTGGAAGTGCTGCTGGAGCAGACCGGGGCGGATGAGCTGATCTTCACCTGTGATTTGTATGAGCATGCGGACCGTATTCGGTCCTATGAACTGATGGCGCAGGCTCTCAAGACCGCGTGATCTTCTTCGCGGGTAAACCCGCTCCCACAGGTACAGCGTCGCTCTCAGGCCCTGTGATATCCCTGTGGGAGCGGGCGAGCCCGCGAAGAAGCCAGCACATTAGCCGCGCCGGTACACAATCTCCTTGGTACCAGCCTCGCAGCTGCCAATCACCTTGCCGGCCGGGTCGCCCTTGTCGACGATCTCCAGCTTGTAGCCGGTAACACCCTTGGCATCCAGCTTGGCCGCAATCTCTGCCTTGAGTTCCTCGCACGGCTTGCCCGCCGCCAGCGCACCACCGGCCAGGGTCATCAGGCCCAGCGCCAGAATCAGTTTGTTCATCACTCGCTTTCCTTGTGCAGATGAAATCAGAAAGGGCGCCCGCCAAGGCGCCCCCTCCCTAAATACCCCATCATGCCGGGCTCATCCAGCCCGGCAGTGTTTCAGCTATTGGCGATACGGAAGCCGACCTTCAGCGTGACCTGGAAGTGCGCCGCCTTGTTGTCACGGATATGGCCACGGGTATCTATCACTTCGAACCACTCCAGGTGCTTGATGCTCTTGCCGGCTTCGGCCAGGGCATTGTTGATCGCCTCTTCGATGCTGGTGGTCGAAGACCCCACCAGTTCGATCTTCTTGTAGGTGTGATGATCGGTCATGAGCGCTCTCCTCGGATGATGGTGAGATTGAGCCTAGCAGCGCAGGCCTGGTTTACCTGCGAGCGATCACCATTGGCGAAAGTTCGATCGCACTTTCCCGCGGGCCCAAGGTCGCAATCCTTACAGTCCATACTGCAAAGGAGAGTCAACATGCACCGCAATTCGCTGCGTAGAACGTCCCTGGAAAGCATGGAAGCGGAGATCGAGAGCCTTCTGAAAAGCCTGGAAAACCTCAAGCATGATGCGTCGGAGGAGTCCCAGAAATCGGTGAAGGCAATCCGCAGCAACGCCGAGAGTGCCCTGCGTCATTCGCGCCACCTGTTGAGCGATGCCTACGAGGAAGTGAAGCACCGCACCCGCCAGACCGGCATCGCCACCCGCGACTATGCCCAGGAACACCCGTACACCACCGCCGGCGTCGCCATTGGCGCGCTAGGCCTGCTGGCGGCGTACCTGATGTGCAAACGCAACTAAGCGCCCTGTCGCGCCAGCTCTGCCCTTAGCCACTGCGCCAACTGCTCGGCGCGCCCGTCCGCGGCGCGCCTGGGCACCCACAGCGCCAATGCCGCAGGGGTAGGTGAAAAGCCCCACGGCGCACTCAAACGGCCCGCCCGCAGGTCATCAGCGACCAGCGGCTGCGGCGCAATCGCCACACCCAACCCGGCCACCGCAGCTTCCAGCAGGTAATACAGGTGCTCGAAAGCCTGGCCATAGTGCAGGGTCGCCGGCTCCAACCCCTGTTCCAGCGCCCAGGTCGGCCAAGCCTGCGGGCGCGAGGTGGTGTGCAGCAACGCTTCGCCCAGCAAAGCCTTGGCCGGCGCGCCCTGCAAGCGCTCGAAACCGGTGAAATGCGGGCTGAGCACCGGCCCGATGCGCTCCTCGGCCAGCACATGCACCTGCATGTCCGCCGGCCATGGCGGCTCGGCATACACCAGCAGCGCATCCAGCCCTGGCCGCCGCGGGTCCAGGTCGCCTTCACCGGCCGACAGGTGCAAGCGCAGCTCAGGCAAATCCGCCTGCAACCGCCCCAACCGCGGGATGAACCAGCGCGCCAGCAGGCTGCCCGAGCAGCCCAGCACGAACGGCGCCTCGCTGACATCGTGGCTGAGCTCGGTGCACACGCTGCGCAGGCGGTCGAAGGCTTCGCTACTGGCATCGCGCAGGCGTACGCCGGCATCTGTGAGTTTGATGCCACGCCCGTCCTTCACGAACAGCGCGACGCCCAGGTGCTCTTCAAGTACCTTGATCTGCCGGCTGACGGCGCCATGGGTGACGTGCAGCGCTTCGGCCGCCTGGCTGACGCTGTTGAGCCGTGCGGTAGCCTCGAAGGCCCGCAGGGCGTTTAGGGGAGGGAGGTCGTGGGCCATTTTACCTGTGAGTTTTTCTGACAAGTTTGCGCAATCTTATCGGTTTTCAGCCGGGCTTGCCGTGGTTAGAGTAAAGCCCATCACTCATTCATTACGCCCTGGAGCGCCCCATGACCCAGTCCCAATACCGCCCCGGCCCCGACGCCAACGGCCTGTTCGGCTCGTTCGGCGGCCGCTACGTGGCCGAAACCCTGATGCCACTGGTGCTGGACCTGGCCCGCGAATACGAAGCGGCCAAGGCAGACCCCAAGTTCCTCGAAGAGCTGGCCTACTTCCAGCGCGACTACATCGGCCGCCCCAACCCGCTGTACTTCGCCGAGCGCCTGACCGAGCACTGCGGCGGCGCGAAGATCTTCTTCAAGCGTGAAGAACTCAACCACACCGGCGCGCACAAGGTGAACAACTGCATTGGCCAGGTGCTGCTGGCCAAGCGCATGGGCAAGAAGCGCCTGATCGCCGAAACCGGCGCCGGCATGCACGGCGTGGCCACCGCCACCGTCGCTGCCCGCTTCGGCCTGCCTTGCGTGATCTACATGGGCGCCACCGACATCGAGCGCCAGCAGGCCAACGTGTTCCGCATGAAGCTGCTGGGCGCCGAGATCGTCCCGGTCACCGCCGGCACCGGCACCCTGAAGGACGCCATGAACGAGGCCCTGCGCGACTGGGTCACCAACGTCGAAGACACCTTCTACCTGATCGGCACCGTGGCCGGCCCGCACCCGTACCCGGCCATGGTCCGCGACTTCCAGTCGATCATCGGCAAGGAAACCCGCGCCCAGCTGCAAGAGAAGGAAGGCCGCCTGCCAGACAGCCTGGTTGCCTGCGTCGGTGGCGGCTCCAACGCCATGGGCCTGTTCCATGAGTTCCTCGAAGAGCCAAGCGTGCAGATCATCGGCGTCGAAGCCGGTGGCCATGGCGTGAACACCGACAAGCACGCCGCCAGCCTGAACGGCGGGGTACCGGGCGTGCTGCACGGCAACCGCACCTACCTGCTGCAGGACGAAGACGGCCAGATCACCGACGCCCACTCGATTTCCGCCGGCCTGGACTACCCGGGCATCGGCCCGGAGCACGCCTACCTGCACGAAGTTAAGCGTGTCGAGTACGTCAGCATCACCGACAACGAAGCGCTGGATGCGTTCCACGCCACCTGTCGCCTGGAAGGCATCATCCCGGCCCTGGAAAGCTCCCACGCCCTGGCCGAGGCGATCAAGCGCGCACCGAAGCTGCCCAAGGACCACCTGATGGTCGTGTGCCTGTCGGGCCGCGGCGACAAAGACATGCAAACCGTCATGAACCACATGGCCGCCCAGGAGAAACAGGCATGAGCCGTCTTGAACAACGCTTCGCCGAGCTGAAGGCCGAAGGCCGCTCGGCACTGGTCACCTTCGTCACTGCGGGCGACCCGGGCTATGACGCCTCGCTGCAGATCCTCAAAGGCCTGCCGGCAGCCGGTGCCGACGTGATCGAGCTGGGCATGCCGTTCACCGACCCGATGGCAGACGGCGTGGCCATCCAGCTGGCCACCCTGCGTGCCCTGGAAGCCGGCCAGACCCTGGCCAAGACCCTGCAGATGGTTCGCGAATTCCGTGTGGATAACCAGGCCACACCGATCGTACTGATGGGTTACTACAACCCGATCCACCGCTTTGGCGTGGAGAAGTTCGTGGCCGAAGCCAAGCAAGCGGGTGTCGATGGCCTGATCATCGTCGACCTGCCGCCAGAGCACGACGCCGAACTGGCGACCCCGGCCCAGGCTGCGGGTATCGACTTCATCCGCCTGACCACCCCGACCACAGACGACGCGCGCCTGCCGCGCGTGCTGGAGCGCAGCTCCGGGTTCGTCTACTACGTGTCGGTGGCCGGTGTGACCGGCGCCGGCTCGGCGACCACCGAGCACGTGACCGAAGCCATTGCCCGCCTGCGTCGGCATACCGATCTGCCGATCAGCGTTGGTTTCGGCATTCGTACGCCGGAGCAGGCTGCGGCCATTGCCCGCCTGTCGGACGGCGTGGTGGTGGGCTCGGCACTGGTCGACAAGATTGCCCAGGCCAAAGATGCCGATCAGGCCGTGAACGATGTATTGAGCCTGTGCTCGGCACTGGCTGAAGGGGTGCGCGGCGCCCGCCGTTAAACCGCGTCGCCTTCATCGCCGGCAAGCCAGCTCCCACAGGTACAGCGCCGCCCTCAGGCCCTGTGATATCCCTGTGGGAGCTGGCTTGCCGGCGATGAGGCCAGTACAGACCATGAAGATCTAACCCCCGAAAATCGACAGATCCAGCGGCCGCACCGCCCCCATCCAGATCGCATGGTCACGGTGGTCCGCCAGTTCATCACCGGTCAGCGGGTGCATGAACACCACCAACCCCTTCCGATACAGCGCCAACCACGGCAGCACCACCCCCACAAACTCCGGCTCGAAGGCCAGCTGGCAGCTCCAGTCCGGGTGCGGCCCCACCGGTTTCTGGTGCATGCGCCCCATGGTCACGGGAAACAGCCGCGCCGCCTCCTCGCACAGTTCACGGGCCTGGTCCATGGTCGCTGCGTCGTAGTAAACGTGGGCGTGGTAACCCTTGATCCTCTGCACGATAACTCCTGATTGCGGTCCAACCATCACCACCTGCAAAGGGAGTGATGCAGTGAAAAACGCCGAAACCCCAGTGTTCAAACTGGTCCTGTTCGGGCCTGAAAGCAGCCTGGGCAACGCCCTGATGGTAGAGCTGCTGTCGCGCCAGCACGAAGTCACCGCCGTGGTCGACGACCTCAACCGCCACGCGCCGCGCCCCGGCCTGCATTTCAAGATAGGCGGGCTGGGCGATGCCGACCAGGCGGAGCAGGGCGCGGCAGGCGGGTCGGCAGTAATTGCCCTGTTGTCTACGCTGGCGCCGGGCGATCTGCCCGGGCAAGCCCGCATGAGCGAGGCGCTGGTGGCGGGGCTGAAGCGTACGACTATACGCCGGCTGCTGCTGGTGGGCGATTTCGATGTGCTGGATGAGCCGGGCAAGTACAGCGAGGCGGAGCGGGAGTGTGTGGACCAGGTGGTGGACGGGTTACAGCGCAGTGCGTTGCACTGGACGCTGATCAATGCCCCGCAGGAACTGGCCGGGTTGGGGATGGAGCATTTTCGCAGCACCGAAGGTACGCTGGAGCCGGGGTTGGCCGAGCCGTTGCGGCACCTGGCCAGGGTCGCGGCAGGGATGGTGGATATGCTGGAGCTGGATTTGCACCGGGGCGAGCATCTGAACTTCGTGGTCTAGATTGCCGGGGCTGCTGTGCAGCCCATCGCCGGCAAGCCAGCTCCCACAGGGACGGCGCCATGCCCCAGGCTTGTACAGCACCTGTGGGAGCTGGCTTGCCGGCGATGGGCCGCAAAGCGGCCCCGGGGATGTCACAGGCTGCGCTCGCGCTCCAGCCAATCCACAAACCGCTCGATCAACGCCCCACGCCGCTTGCGTGGTGGCAGCACCGCGTAATACCCGCGCGCCGAGCGCAAACTCCCCTCCAACGGCCGGCACAGCAACCCTTGCTCCACCAGCCCATCCACCAAGTGCCCCCAGCCAATCGCCACCCCTTGCCCGGCAATCGCCGCCTGGATCAGCAACGTATAGTTATCAAACCGCAACTGCCCGGCCGGCGGCGGGCTGGCCACACCAAACCCGCGAAACACCCCCGCCCAGTCAAACCAACGGCTAGCCTGCTCGCCCTTCAAGTGCAGCAAGGGCAATCGTTGCAAAGCCACGGCTGACAAGGGTTTGCCATGAATCAGCCGGGGGCTGCACACAGGGAAAACCTCCTCATCGAACAGCCAGCGGCTCTCGCCCTGGTGAAAACGCCCGTCGCCAAACAGCACCGCCACATCGATGTCCGGTCGCAACATGCCCTGGCTGCGCTCACCGGTCACCAGGCTCACGTCCACCTGTGGATAAGCCTCGTGAAAACGCTGCAGCCGTGGCATCAGCCAGAACGCCGCAAAGGCGAAGTCGGTAGCCACCTGCAGCACTTCGCGCTGGCCGCGTCCACTGGCCTGGGCGATGCCGTCCTCCATGGCCTGCAGGCCCTGATGCACCTGTTCGAACAGCACCTGGCCAGCCTCGGTCAGCTCGATACCCCGGTAAATGCGGTCGAACAGGCGCGTGCCCAACTGTGCCTCCAGCCGTTTTACTTGCTGGCTCACCGCTGGTTGCGTGGTACCCAGCTCCAGTGCCGCGGCGGTAAAGCCGCGCAACCGTGCGGCGGCCTCGAACACGCGCAAGGTATCCAGCGACAGCTCGGCAAGGTGCTCAAACATAAGCGTGGCTAATCCCAGTCATTGCCCGCCATGGGCTTTACCCATGTTATCCACAGTCGCATCTTGATAGGCAAGCGGTTCGCATAACCCTCAACGATGGAAGCCACCATGACGCGCCCGAATATCCTGTTCATCATGGCCGACCAGATGGCCGCGCCCTTGCTGCCGATCTACGCCTCTTCGCCGATCCAGATGCCGCACCTGAGCCGCCTTGCCGAACAGGCGGTGGTGTTCGACTCGGCTTACTGCAACAGCCCGTTGTGCGCGCCGTCGCGCTTCACCCTGGTCAGCGGCCAGTTACCCAGTCGCATCGGCGCCTACGACAACGCCGCCGACTTCCCCGCCGACGTGCCGACCTACGCCCACTATCTGCGCCGCCTTGGCTACCGCACCGCGCTGTCGGGCAAGATGCACTTCTGCGGCCCGGACCAACTGCATGGCTACGAAGAACGCCTGACCAGCGATATCTACCCGGCCGACTACGGATGGGCGGTGAACTGGGATGAGCCGGATGTGCGCCCGAGCTGGTATCACAACATGTCCTCGGTACTGCAGGCCGGCCCGTGCGTGCGCACCAACCAGCTGGATTTCGACGAGGAGGTGGTGTTCAAGGCGCGCCAGTACCTGTACGACCATGTGCGCGAAAACGATGGCCGACCGTTCTGCCTGACCGTGTCGATGACCCACCCGCACGACCCCTACACCATCCCCCGGCGCTATTGGGATCGCTACGAGGGTGTGGATATCCCCATGCCCCGCGCCGAATTCGACCAGGCAGAACTCGACCCGCACTCGCAGCGCCTGCTGAAGGTCTACGACTTGTGGAACAAGCCGCTGCCTGTGGACAAGATCCGTGACGCCCGCCGTGCCTACTTCGGCGCCTGCAGCTACATCGATGACAACATCGGCCTGCTGCTGCAGACCCTGGAGGAATGCAACCTGGCCGACGACACCCTGATCGTGTTCTCCGGCGACCACGGCGACATGCTTGGCGAGCGTGGCCTCTGGTACAAGATGCACTGGTTCGAGATGTCGGCGCGGGTGCCGCTGCTGGTGCACGCGCCGAAGCGCTTCGCGCCAGCCCGGGTCAGCGCCTCGGTGTCGACCTGCGACCTGCTGCCGACCCTGGTCGAGCTGGGCGGAGGTGCTGTGGATAACCACCTGCACCTGGATGGCCGCTCGCTGGTCGGCCACCTGCAAGGGCAGGGCGGCCATGACGAAGTGATCGGCGAATACATGGCCGAAGGCACCGTCGGCCCGCTGATGATGATCCGCCGGGGGCCGTACAAGTTCGTGTACAGCGAGGACGACCCATGCCTACTCTATGACCTGAGTCGCGACCCGCACGAGCGGGAGAACCTCACCGGCAGCCCGGAACACAAGGCGCTGCTGCAGGCATTTGTCGATGAAGCACAGCAACGTTGGGATATCCCCAGCCTGCGCCAGCAGGTTCTTGCCAGCCAGCGGCGCCGCCGCCTGGTGGCCGAGGCGCTGGCCATCGGCAAGCTGAAAAGCTGGGACCACCAACCGCTGGTGGACGCCAGCCAACAGTACATGCGCAACCACATCGATCTCGACGACCTCGAGCGCAAGGCACGTTATCCACAGCCCGCCCCCCTGGATTGAGAAGAGAGGCCGCCATGCACAAGTTCTCCGCCGCCGTGTTCGCCCTGGCCCTGAGCCTGGGTACCGCCACGGCCCACGCCGCCGACAGCGACGCGCAATGCACCACCGTGAAGATGGCCGACCCCGGCTGGAGCGACATCGCCACGACCAACGCCTTGGCCCGCCTGCTTCTGGAAAGCCTGGGTTACCAGGTGAAAATCGACAGCCTGGCCGTGCCGATCATCTACGGCGGCCTCAAGGATGGCCGCGTCGATGCCTTCCTCGGCAACTGGATGCCGGCACAGCAGGGCTTTCATGACAAGTTCATCGCCAACGGCGATGTGCAGCAGCTTTCACGCAACCTGGAAGGAACCGAGTTCACCCTGGCAGTGCCCGACTATGTGTGGAATGCCGGGGTGAAGGATTTTGCCGACTTGCAGAAACACGCCGACCAGTTCGACAAGAAGCTGTACGGGATCGGTTCCGGGGCACCGGCCAACCTGTCGTTGAAGGAAATCATCGACAAGAATGAATTCAACCTCGGCCAGTGGAAGCTGGTGGAGTCCAGCGAGCAGGCGATGCTGGCGCAGGTCGACCGGGCGGTGAAGAAACAGCAGTTCATCACCTTCCTCGGCTGGACCCCGCACCCGATGAACGTGAAGCTGAAGATGCATTACCTGAGCGGCGGGGAGAAGTGGTTTGGCAGCAAGGGCGAGGTGTATACCCTGACCCGCAAGGGTTATCCACAAGCCTGCCCGAATGCGGCCAAGCTGCTGGGCAACCTGAAGTTCACGCTGGACATGGAAAACACCATCATGGCCGAAGTTGTGGACAAGAAGATCAGCTTCGATGATGCGGCCAAGGCTTGGCTGAAGGCGCACCCCGAGTTGCTGGAAGGGTGGTTGGCCGGGGTGACGACCAAGGCCGATGGCAATGCGCTGGAGGCCGTCAAAGCCAAACTGTAACCTCACAAGCAAACCTCTATCCCTGTGGGAGCGGGCATGCCCGCGAACACCGGCGAAGCCGGTGCCATCCACCGCGGCGGCTTCTTCGCGGGCGCGCCCGCTCCCACAGGGATTGGCGAAACAGTAAGGAATGTGGATAACCCATGCATCGCCTCACTCACCTGCTGCCCTTCCTCTCCTGGCTCCCCCGCCAATCGGGCCGCAGCCTGCGCCAGGACCTGCTGGTGGGCCTGAGCGGTGCAATCCTCGCCCTGCCGCAATCCATCGCCTACGCCCTGATCGCCGGCCTGCCGGCCGAGTACGGGCTGTACGCCGCCATCGTGCCAGTGCTGATCGCCTGCCTGTGGGGCTCGTCCTGGCACCTGATCTGTGGCCCGACGGCTGCCATCTCCATCGTCCTCTACGCCAGCATCAGCCCGCTGGCCGTGGCCGGCAGCGCCGACTATGTCACCTTGGTGCTGCTGCTGACCTTCGTCGGCGGCATCTTTCAGTTGTTGCTGGGGCTTTTGCGCTTCGGCGCACTGGTCAATTTCGTCTCCCATTCCGTGGTGCTCGGCTTCACCCTGGGCGCCGCTGTCGTCATTGCCCTGGGCCAGCTGCCCAACCTGCTGGGCATGGACCTGCCAAGCCAGGCCACGGCGTTGAAGACCGTGCAGGACCTGGCCAGCCATGCCGGCGAGGTCGACCTGCCTTCCTTGATTCTGGGCCTGGCCACAGTGGCGATCGGCGTGGCCTTCAAGCTCTGGCGCCCACGCTGGCCCAGCCTGTTGATAAGCCTGATTTTGGTAAGCCTGCTGGCCTGGCTGCTGCCTGGGTTCTTTGGCCATGTGCCGCGTGTGCCGGCATTCACCGGCCAGCTGCCACCCTTCAGCCCACTGCCCTTGCTGGATGTGGAACTGATCCTGCGCCTGCTGCCCAGCGCCGTGGCAGTGGGCATGCTCGGGCTGGTCACGAGCCTGTCGATCGCCCGCTCGTTGTCGGCACGTTCGGAGCAGTTGATCGACGCAGACCAGGAAATACGCGCACAGGGCCTGTCGAACATCGTCGGTGCGTTTTTCTCTGGCTACCTGTCTTCCGGCTCCTTCACCCGCTCCGGGCTGAGCTACGACGCCGGCGCCCGCTCGCCCATGGCCGGGGTATTCTCGGCGCTGTGGGTGGCTGTGTTCGCCGTTGCCGGGGCCGGTCTGATCGCGCACCTGCCGATTCCGGCCATGGCCGGCAGCATCCTGCTGATCTGCTGGGGGTTGGTGGACCACCGGGGGATTCGTGCGCTGTTCCGGGTCAGCCGCTCGGAGTTTCTGGTAATGGCGCTGACGGCGGCAGCGACCTTGTTGCTGGAGCTGCAGACGGCGATCTATGCCGGAGTGCTGGCGTCGCTGTTCTTCTATCTGAAGCGCACTTCACGGCCACGGGTACAGCAGAGCCGCGAAGGGGAGGCGGACGTGCTGCGGGTGGGCGGGTCGATCTTCTTTGGTGCGGCGCATTACCTGCAGGTGCGCTTGCAGCGCTGCCAGGGGCCGCATGTGGTGATCGATGCGCGGCAGGTGAACTTCATCGATTACTCGGGTGTGGATATGTTGCACCGCGAGGCGCGGCGGTTGCGGCGGGCGGGGGGGAGTCTGACCCTGCACCGGGCCAGGCCGCAGGTGATCGAGGAGTTGCAGAAGCTGGAAGGGGTGGAGCTGTGCCCGATCCGGTTTGAGGAGTGAGGCTGAGATATTGGGGCTGCTTTGCAGCCCATCGCAGGCAAGCCAGCTCCTACAGGGACAGCGCCGGCCTCAGGCCTTGTGATATCCCTGTGGGAGCTGGCTTGCCTGCGATGGGCCGCAAAGCGGCCCCCAACAATCTCAGCCCCGAGCCAGCTGCCGGCGCAACTCAGCCAACACTGGCGCCGTATCCGGCCGCACCCCACGCCAGATAAAGAAAGCCTCAGCCGCCTGCTCAGCCAGCATCCCCAGCCCATCCAGCACCTTGGCCGCCCCCAGCTTCTCTGCCCACTGGCAAAACGGCGTAGGCTCCTTGCCATACATCATGTCGTAGCAAACCGTGCGCCCCGCCTCGACCAGGCTGTCGGCAATCGGCGGCAACTCACCGGCCAGGCTCGCCGAGGTGGCATTGATGATCACATCCACCGGTTCCTGCAACCAGGCAAACCCGCTGGCTACCACCGGCCCCAGCTCATCGAACTCACGCGCCAGCTGCTCGGCCTTCTCCACAGTCCGGTTGGCAATCACCAGCGACTGCGGCTTGTGCGCCAGGATCGGCTCCAGCACGCCACGCACCGCGCCACCAGCACCCAGGATCAGAATGCGTTTGCCCGCCAGCTCGACCCCCGCATTCACCGTCAGGTCGCGCACCAGGCCAGCGCCATCGGTGTTGTCGCCCTGCAGGCTGCCATCGGCCAGCTTGCTCAGCGTGTTCACCGCGCCAGCGCGCTGGGCACGCGGGGTCAGGCTGTCGCACAGGCGGAAGGCCTCTTCCTTGAACGGCACGGTGACGTTGCCACCGCGGCCTTGCTTGAAGAAGCCGCGCGCGCAGTCGCTGAACTCGTCCAGCGGCGCCAGCAGGGTGGCGTATTCCAGGTCCTGGCCGGTCTGTTCGGCGAACAGGCGATGGATCAGCGGCGACTTGCTGTGGCCGATGGGGTTACCAAAAACGACGTACTGGTCCATGACGGCTCCTTGATTATCCACAGGCTTACTGGCCGAGCCAGTCGCGGTCCTGCAGGAAGTACTCGGTCAGGCGCGCTTCTTCACTGCCGGGCGCGGCCTTCCAGTCGTAGCCCCAGCGCACCTGCGGCGGCAGCGACATGAGGATGGACTCGGTGCGGCCACCGGACTGCAGGCCGAACAGGGTGCCACGGTCGTAGACCAGGTTGAACTCCACGTAGCGGCCACGGCGGTATTCCTGGAACTCACGCTGCTGCGGGGTGTAAGGGGTGTCCTTGCGGCGCTGGATGATCGGCAGGTAGGCGTTGACGTAGGCGTCGCCGATGGCGCGGATGAAGGCGAAGCAGGTGTCGAAGTCCCACTCGTTCAGGTCATCGAAGAACAGGCCACCGATGCCGCGTGGCTCGCCACGGTGCTTGAGGTGGAAGTAGCGGTCGCACCAGGCCTTGTAGCGCGGGTACACGTCGGCGCCGAACGGCGCACAGGCCTGCTCGGCCACACGGTGCCAGTGGATGCAGTCTTCCTCATTGCCATAGTACGGGGTCAGGTCGAAGCCGCCGCCGAACCACCAGACCGCCTCTTCACCTTCCTTTTCGGCGATGAAGAAGCGCACGTTGGCGTGGGAAGTGGGCACATGCGGGTTGTGCGGGTGGATCACCAGCGACACGCCCAGGGCCTCGAAGCCACGGCCCGCCAGCTCGGGGCGGTGGGCACTGGCCGACGGCGGCAGACCAGCGCCGAACACGTGGGAAAAGTTGACCCCGCCTTTCTCGATCACCTTGCCATCGCCGATCACCCGCGTGCGGCCCCCGCCACCGGCTTCGCGCACCCAGGCGTCCTCGACGAAGCGGGCGCCGCCGTCTTCAGCTTCGAGGGCAGAGCAGATGCGGTCTTGCAGGTCGAGCAGGTAGGCTTTCACGGCCTCGGTGCGGCTAGTCATCGGGTCACCAGGAACGGGCAGGGAAGAATTCGCCGCGTAGCATACCACCCCCAGCCCGCGCGCCGCAGTTGACGGCGATCAAGCAAAGGCGTCCGATAGAAGGCCTTTCCCGACCCATACGACAGGAGTGCGAGATGGCCAAGCGTATCCAGTTCAGCCAGCATGGCGGCCCGGAAGTGCTGCAGTTTGTGGAATTCGAACCAGCCCCGCCAGGGCCACAGCAGGTGCGTGTGCGTAACCATGCGATCGGCCTGAACTTCATCGATACCTACTTCCGCAGCGGGCTGTATGCACCGCCATCCCTGCCTTCGGGGCTGGGCACTGAAGCGGCTGGCGTGGTCGAGGCCGTGGGCGAGGGCGTGACCCGGCTGAAAGTGGGTGACCGCGTGGCCCATGCCGGCGGCCCGCTGGGCGCGTACAGCGAGGTGCATACGCTGCCGGAAGCCAACCTGGTGAAGCTGCCCGACAACATCAGCTTCGAGCAGGCGGCGGCGGTGATGCTCAAGGGTTTGACCGTGCAGTACCTGCTGAAGCAGACCTATGAGGTGAAGGCGGGTGACGTGATCCTGTTCCACGCAGCAGCTGGCGGCGTGGGTTCGTTGGCGTGCCAGTGGGCCAAGGCCTTGGGCGCCAAGCTGATCGGGACAGTGAGTTCTGCCGAAAAGGCCGAGCGGGCCAAGGCGCTGGGGGCGTGGGCGACCATCGATTACAGCCGTGAAGACGTGGCCCAGCGGGTGCTGGAGCTGACCGACGGCAAGAAATGCCCGGTGGTGTATGACGGTGTGGGTGCCGACACCTGGCTGACCTCGCTGGACTGCCTGCAGCCGCGCGGATTGATGGTGAGCTTTGGCAATGCCTCGGGGGCAGTGAGCGGGGTGAATCTGGGGATTCTGGCGCAGAAAGGGTCGCTGTATGTGACCCGGCCGACTTTGGCGACCTATGCCAACAATGCCGAGAATACCCAGGCCATGGCCGATGACCTGTTTGCGATGATTGGCAGCGGCAAGCTGGTTGTGGATATCCAACAGCGGTATCCGCTCAGCGAGGCGGCCAAAGCACAGGCGGAGCTGTCGGCTCGGCGGACTGTGGGTTCCACAATTCTGCTTCCTTGAGTTCACTCCCACAGGTACTGCGTCGGCGTTGAATACAGCGCTATCCCTGTGGGAGCGGGCATGCCCGCGAAGCAAGCACCGCGGTGCATGGCACCGGCTGCGCCGGTGTTCGCGGGCGCGCCCGCTCCCACAGGTACTGCGTCGGCCTTGAATATGGCGCTATGCCTGTGGAGGACGGGTGGTTGGCATCGACTCGATACCATCGAGAATCGCCTCCACCAATCCCTCCGCCAATTCAATGGAATGCAGGCTCGACCAATACATGCCACGGCCTTCTTCGCGCAGGTACTCGAGGGCTTTCGAACCCGTTTCGTAGGCGCCTCGCAGATACAGAGCTACATGAACCAAGGCGTCCTCGGCGGAAATGTTCGGGTTTACGGTGAACAGCGGTTCGTGGCCGGCGTCGCAGCGGCCGAAGGGGCGGGTGGATGTGCAGGGTAGGGGTGGATCGGGGACAATCTTCTTCATCACTAGATCTCGCTTCATGGCACCACCCAGTCGTTACCACACGAATAGGTGGCAGCTGTACGCAGGGTGGTAAACCGGGTGGGAGATCTAAAACCCAGCAGGCACGAAGCCTCCTGCGAACAGCCGCCATGGACTGCCAAGATCACCCAGAACCCGGGTTACCACACCCGATCGCCGAGTTATTCGGCGACGGCTGAAGCCTAAGGGCAGAGGTTCCCAGTGAGAAGGTGATGGCAGAGGACGCGGCTCGTAGGATATTTCCCAAGCCGCAAGCTGGACAGCCATTCGAGACAAAATCAGAAAAATCTGCGGGGTTCTGGGGCCGCTTTGCAGCCCAATCGCCGGCAAGCCAGCTCCCACACCGACCGCACCGATTTCAAGTCATGTGCAGTACCTGTGGGAGCTGGCTTGCCGGCGATCGAGGGCGAAGCCCTCGCCAGCGGTATCAGCCCGGGCGAACGACTTCGCCAGTCACCAGGTCACGAATCACACTCGGGTTCTTCCTTCCACCCAACGCCCCACCCAGCACCAGATCCAGCTGGCCATGGAAGTACTGCTCCACCCGCAACCGGGTCTTCGCCGCCGGGCGCCCGCCCGGGTTGCACGAAGTGGAAATCAACGGCCCCACCAACGCACACAGCTCGCGCACCAACGGGTGGTCACTGACCCGCAGTGCCACGGTGTCATGTTGCCCGGTAACCCATTCGGGCAACAGGTCCTGGTGCGGCACCAGCCAGGTGTTCGGCCCCGGCCAGGTGCTGCCCATGCGGTCTATCCAGTCTTCGGGGAAGTCCTCGAACAAGAAGTCGAACTGGCGGATGTTGTCGGCTACCAGGATCAGGCCTTTATCCACAGGCCGCGACTTCAGCGCCAGCAGGCGATACACCGCGTCCTCGTTCCACGGGTCGCAGCCCAGGCCCCAGACCGCTTCCGTCGGGTAGGCGATCACTGCGCCCGCCCGGATCTCACGTGCGGCTTGTTGCACACGAAAACTGCTCACCATTTCTGTTACTCCGCCTATATACCTTGCTTGTGAGCAGTGTACTTAGCCCGCGCGGGCAAACCAACGCCCGGCTTCATTGCTGACCCGGCCTTCCAGCTCCAGTTCGGTCAGCTGCGCCAGCACGTCGGCCAACGGCAGCTCGCTGCAGTGGGCCAGGCTTTCGCTGGTTTGTGGCGCAGCATGCAGCAGGGCGAGCAAGGGATGGTCGAATTTATCCACAACCGCAGGCGGCAGGTTCTGCCAGCCCTGCAGGCTTTCCAATATCTGCTCCACGCTCTCCACCAGCAGCGCACCGTCACGTATCAACTGGTGGCAGCCCTTGGCTCCGGGGTGGTGAATGGAGCCCGGTATGGCATACACCTCGCGGCCTTGCTCGGCAGCCAGGCGTGCGGTGATCAGCGAACCACTGGCCAGGCTGGCCTCTACCACCAGCACGCCCAACGACAGGCCACTGATGATGCGATTGCGCCGCGGGAAGTTGCCGGGCAGCGGCCCGGCATCCAGCGGGTACTCGGAAACCAGCGCGCTACCGTTGTCGATCATCGCTTGCGCGAGCGACTTGTGGCGCTGTGGATAAAGTTTTTGCAACCCCGTACCGAGCACGCCAACCGTGCCCCCACCAGCCTGCAATGCGGCCCGATGAGCGGCACCATCGATGCCCACGGCCAAGCCGCTGGTAATGGTGAAACCGGCCTGCGCCAGGTAGCGGGAAAATGCCGCAGCAGTATCGAGCGCCGGGGGTGAAGCACGCCTGCTGCCCACAATTGCCAGCTGTGGGCGCTCGAGCAAGGCCGGGTTGCCAGCGACGAAAAGCAGCGGAGGGGCATCGTCGATTTCCGCCAATAGTGGCGGGTAGCCAGGGCCGTCCCACATCAGTAAATGCTGGCCCGGGCGCTCTAACCAGGCCATTGCGGCCAGTGCGCCTTCACGTACTTCGGCACTGCGCCGGACATCGATGGTGGCCTGTGGTATGCCCAATGCGCGCCACGCGCCGGCCGGTGCGCACAGTGCCGAAGAGGCACTGCCAAAGGCCTCCAACAAGGTGTTAAAACGACGCAATCCCGTTTCCGGCAGCCGGTGCAGGCGTAATCGCGCCTCCAGTTCGGCAGGCGGAAGAGGCGACGAATGGTAGGTCTGCATGGGGATCATCCTTGATCGAATTGGGGCCATCGACGTGGCACAAACTGTGGATAACTTTGTTGATAACGCTTTGACAACCTGTCCATCGAATGGGCTATAAGCGGCCCTTGAAAACCCTAGCCGAGCTTTGCCAGGTGCTGAAATCCCCGTTTCCCTTTATTATGTGTGCTCAGTTTTCAACCGAACGCACAGTGACTGCCTGACCTTATGGCCATCTTGAACATTCTCGAATTCCCGGACCCGCGCCTGCGCACCATCGCCAAGCCGGTGACGGTGTTCGACGACGCCCTGCGTCAGCTGATCGACGACATGTTTGAAACCATGTACGAAGCCCCTGGCATCGGCCTGGCCGCCACCCAGGTCAACGTGCACCAGCAGGTCGTGGTCATGGACCTCAGTGAAGACCGCAGCGAGCCGCGCGTCTTCATCAACCCCACGGTCGAAGAGCTGACCCATGACATGGGCCAGTACCAGGAAGGCTGCCTGTCGGTACCTGGCTTCTACGAGAACGTCGACCGCCCGCTGCGTGTGCGTGTCAAGGCCCAGGACCGTGAGGGCAAGCCATACGAGCTGGAGTGCGAAGGCCTGCTGGCGGTATGCGTACAGCATGAATTCGATCACCTCAACGGCAAGCTGTTCGTCGACTACCTGTCGCAGCTCAAGCGCGACCGGATCAAGAAAAAGCTGGAAAAGCAGCACCGCCAGCAAGCCTGATCCCCACCTTCCAGAAGGCTTGCTCCGGCAAGCCTTTTTCTTTTTTGAAGCGAGAACTCCATGCGCATCGTCTTTGCAGGCACTCCAGAGTTTGCCGCCGAACACCTCAAGGCCTTGCTCGACAGCCCCTACGAGATCGTGGCCGTCTACACCCAGCCCGACCGCCCGGCCGGCCGCGGCCAGAAGCTGATGCCGAGCGCGGTCAAGCAACTGGCTGTGGCCCATGATATCCCGGTGTTCCAGCCGCCGACCCTGCGCAACGCCGAAGCCCAGGCCGAACTGGCCGCGCTGAAGCCGGACCTGATGGTGGTGGTCGCCTATGGCCTGATCCTGCCGCAGGTGGTGCTGGATATCCCGCGCCTGGGCTGCATCAACAGCCATGCCTCCCTGCTGCCACGCTGGCGCGGTGCCGCACCGATCCAGCGCGCCGTGGAAGCCGGCGACGCCGAGAGCGGTGTGACCGTGATGCGTATGGAAGCGGGCCTGGACACCGGCCCGATGCTGCTCAAGGTGGTCACCCCGATCAGCGCCGAAGACACCGGCGGCAGCCTGCACGACCGCTTGGCCGAGATGGGCCCGCCCGCAGTCGTCCAGGCCATTGCCGGCCTGGCCGACGGTTCGCTGCAAGGCGAAGTGCAGGACGATGCCCTGGCCACCTACGCGCACAAGCTGAACAAGGACGAAGCGCGCATCGACTGGAGCCGCCCGGCCGTCGAGCTGGAACGCCTGATCCGTGCCTTCAACCCGTGGCCGGTTTGCCACAGCACCCTCGATGGCGAAAGTGTGAAAGTGCTGGCCGCCAACTTGTCCACAGCGACAGGCACCCCCGGCGAGATCCTCTCCGCCAGCAAGGACGGCCTGGTGGTCGCCTGCGGTGATCGGGCGCTGAGCCTGACCCGCCTGCAACTGCCCGGCGGCAAGCCGCTGAACTTCAGCGACCTGTTCAACAGCCGTCGCGAGAAATTCGCCAGTGGCAAGGTGCTGGGCCAATGAACCCACGCCTCGCCGCCGCCCGTGCCCTTGCCGCTGTGCTCAGTGGCAAGGCCTCGCTGAACAGCTCGCTGCCGGCGCAACTGGACAAGGTCGATGAACGCGACCGCGGCCTGACCCAGGACCTGGCGTTCGGCACCGCGCGCTGGCAGCCACGCCTCGACCTGCTGGCCGCGCAACTGCTGCAGAAGCCGTTCAAGGCCGCCGATGCCGATGTGCAGGCGCTGCTGCTGGTCGGCCTGTACCAGCTGTTCTACAGCCGTATCCCGGCCCACGCGGCCATTGGCGAGACTGTCGGATGTGCCGACAAGCTGAAGAAGCCGTGGGCCAAGGGCCTGCTCAATGCCGTGCTGCGCCGTGCCCAACGCGAAGGCGAAGAGTTGCTGGCCGGCATGGAGCGCGACCCGGTGGTACGCACCGCCCACCCGCGCTGGCTGCAGAAGTCGCTCAAGGCCTTCTGGCCGGAGCAGTGGGAGGCCATCTGCGCCGCCAACAACGCCCACCCGCCGATGATCCTGCGGGTCAACCGCCGCCACCACAGCCGCGATGCCTACCTGGCACTGCTGGCCGAGGCAGGTGTTGGCGCCAGCGCCTGCCAGTACAGCCGTGACGGTATCGTGTTGGCCGAAGCCTGCGATGTGCGCGGCCTGCCAGGCTTTGCCGAAGGCTGGGTGAGCGTTCAGGACGAAGCCGCGCAACTGTCCGCCGACCTGCTGGAACTGGCCCCCGGCCAGCGCGTGCTCGACGCCTGCTGTGCACCAGGCGGCAAAACCTGCCACCTGCTGGAAGCCGAAGCCGGCCTGGCCCACGTGGTGGCCATCGACCTCGAAGCCAAGCGTCTGACCCGCGTGCGCGAGAACCTCCACCGCCTGCAACTGGACGCCGAGCTGATCGCCTGCGATGCCCGCGACACCGCCAGCTGGTGGGACGGCAAGCCGTTCCAGCGCATCCTCCTCGACGCACCATGCTCGGCCACCGGCGTGATCCGCCGTCACCCGGACATCAAGCTGACCCGTCAGGCCGACGACATCCCGGCCCTGGCCACGCTACAAGGCGAGCTGCTCGATGCCCTGTGGCCGACCCTGGAAGTGGGCGGCATGCTGCTGTACGCCACCTGCTCCAGCCTGCCGACCGAGAACACCGAAGTGATCGATGCCTTCCTCGCCCGCACCCCGGGCGCCCGTGAGCTGGACCTGGCCACCGAAGCCGGCCTGCGCCAGCCCCACGGCCGCCAGTTGCTGGCCCAGGAAGGCGGCCACGACGGTTTCTACTATGCCAAGCTGATCAAGATCGCCGCTTCGCGCGGATAAGAACAAAAGGTAGGGAGTAGCGGATGAAGATCATCATCCTCGGCGCAGGGCAGGTAGGCGGTACGCTGGCGGAGCACCTGGCCAGCGAAGCCAACGACATCACCGTGGTCGACACGGACGGCGACCGCCTGCGCGACCTGGGCGACCGCCTGGACATCCGCACCGTGCAAGGCCGCGGCTCGCTGCCTACGGTGCTGCGCCAGGCCGGTGCCGACGACGCCGACATGCTGGTGGCGGTAACCAACAGTGACGAGACTAACATGGTCGCCTGCCAGGTGGCCTATTCGCTGTTCCACACGCCGACCAAGATCGCCCGGGTGCGCGAGTCGGCCTACCTGACCCGCGAAGAGCTGTTCGACAACGACCATATCCCGGTCGATGTGCTGATCAGCCCCGAGCAGGTAGTGACCAACTACATCAAGCGCCTGATCGAGCACCCGGGCTCGCTGCAGGTGATCGACTTCGCCGAAGGCAAGGCCCAGCTGGTGGCAGTGAAGGCGTACTACGGTGGCCCGCTGGTAGGCCAGCAACTGCGCCAGATCCGCGCGCACATGCCCAACGTCGACACCCGCGTGGCGGCCATCTTCCGCCGCGACCGCCCGATCACCCCGCGGGGCGACACGGTGATCGAAGCCGACGACGAAGTGTTCTTCATCGCCGCGAAGAAGGACATCCGCGCGGTGATGGGTGAGCTGCGCCGTATCGACGAAACCAACAAACGTGTGGTCATCGCCGGTGGCGGGCAGATCGGCGAACGCCTGGCCGAGGCTATCGAAAGCCGCTACCAGGTGAAGATCATCGAGATGAGTCCGGCCCGTTGCCGACACCTTTCCGACACCCTGGAAAGCACCGTGGTGCTGCAGGGCAGCGCCTCGGACAAGGACCTGATGCTGGAGGAGAACATCGCCGACGCCGACATCTTCCTGGCCCTGACCAACGACGACGAGGCCAACATCATGTCGTCGCTGCTGGCCAAGCGCCTGGGTGCGCGCAAGGTGATGACCATCATCAACAACCCGGCCTATGTCGACCTGGTGCAGGGTGGCGACATCGACATCGCCATCAGCCCGCAGCTGGCCACCATCGGCACCTTGCTGGCGCACGTGCGCCGGGGCGACATCGTCAGCGTGCACTCGCTGCGCCGTGGCGCTGCCGAAGCTATCGAAGCGGTGGCGCACGGGGATTCGAAGTCGAGCAAGGTGGTCGGCAAGGCGATCGAAGACATCGCCCTGCCGCCAGGCACTACCATCGGCGCGATCATTCGTGACGAAGAGGTGATGATTGCCCACGACGACACCATGATCGAATCGGGCGACCATGTGATCCTGTTCGTTGTGGATAAAAAGCATATTCGGGATGTGGAGAAGCTGTTCCACGTCGGCTTGAGTTTCTTCTAGGAGCACAGGGCATGCGCGAATCGCTGGAGAAGATGCTGGCCAAGGGTGTGGATAACCCGTTGTTGAGGTTCGGCCTGGGCAAGGCCTGGCTGGACGAAGGCAATGGTGCTGAAGCGGCGGTGCATCTGGCACGGTGCGTGGAACAGGACCCGAAGTACTCGGCGGCGTGGAAGCTGCTGGGCAAGGCGCATCAGCAGCAGGGTGACCTGGCGGCGGCGCGCAAGGCCTGGGAGGAGGGGATCGTGGCGGCGCAGGCCCATGGCGACAAGCAAGCCGAAAAAGAAATGACCGTTTTTCTCAAGAAGCTCAACAAAATATCAGGTTAACGCGGCCCCTGTGGGAGCGGGCGTGCCCGCGAAGAATTCAACGCGGTGACTGGCACCGGCTGCGCCGGTGTTCGCGGGCACGCCCGCTCCCACAGGGTCCCTGCTAAAACAGGCAGAGTTGTATTCAGCCTGCTACAGGGACAGTTGAAATCTCAATACCAGCGCGGCTCGCCAGCCGGGCGCTTCTTGAAGCGTTTCATGCTCCACATGTACTGGCTCGGGTACTCGCGCACATAGCGCTCGACTACCTTGCTCATCGCCGCTGCCGACACGGTCACGTCGGTGCTGTACATCTCTTCCGGCGCCGCCTCCAGGAACACCTTGAAGCCCGAGCCATCCGGCAGCCGCAGGGCATGCAGGAACACCCCCACCGCCTTGCCCCCGGCCAGCATGTTCGGCACGAACTTGCTGGTCAGCGCCTGGGTACCCAGGAACGGCACGAACACCCCCGCCGACTCTGCCGGCTCCGGGTCGGCAGGAATACCCACCTGGCCACCACGGCGCACCTCCTTGATCACGCTGAGGATGCCTTCCTTGGTCGAAGGCGCCACGCGGTTGCCCATCTGCACCCGCTGCTCGCGCAGCAGGTCATCCACCGCCTTCAGCTTCGGCGGGCGGTAGAAGATGATCGGTTTGCACTGGTTGCAGTAGAAGTGGTTCAGCACTTCCCAGTTGCCCAGGTGGCTGGTGATGCCGACCACGCCCTTGCCTGAGGCCAGGGCCTGCTCCAGCACTTCCAGGCCGTGCACTTCCTTGACCAGCTCCAGCGAGCGCTGCGGCGGCCAGATCCAGGCACAGGCACTTTCGACGAAGGATTTACCGATATCCTTCAACGCGCGGCCAACAAGCTGCTCGCGCTCGGCCGGGTCCATCTCCGGGAAGCACTTGGCCAGGTTGATGCGCACGACATTGCGCGAGCCGTTGGGGACCTTCCACATCAGCCAGCCGATACCGGCGCCGACGCGCTGCACAGCGCCCCAGGGCAGCTTGGCAAACAGACGCAGCACCCCGACCATCAGGGCGCCCTTGAACTTTTCCACAGGCGAATTCCTTATTTCAGCAAGGCGCGCATTGTAACCCCTCAGCGCAACAAGGCGGCGTAGCGATCGCAATCGGTGGTGTGGTCCATGACCATGCCGGTGGCCTGCATGAAGGCATAGCAGATGGTCGGGCCAACAAACGTGAAGCCGGCTTTCTGCAGGGCTTTGCTCATCGCCTTGGCTTCATCGGTAACCGCTGGCACCTCGCTGCGGCCCGTGAAGTGGTTGATCTTCGGCGCACCACCAACGAATGACCAGAGCCAGTCGGCGGGGTTGTCCACAGCCAGCCAGGCCTGGGCATTGCGCCTGGCAGCCTTGAGCTTGAGGCGGTTGCGGATGATGCCGGCATCCTGCATCAGCTCCTCGATGCGTTCGTCGCTCATGACGGCGAGTTTCACCGGATCGAAGCCGTGCATCACCTCGCGATAACGCTCGCGTTTACGCAATACAGTGATCCACGAAAGCCCCGCCTGGAACCCTTCGAGCAAAAGCATCTCGAACAGCAACGCCGGGTCACGCTGGGGCGTTCCCCATTCCTGGTCATGGTAGGCCTGGTACAACGGATCGTCGGTACACCAAAAGCAGCGTGGCATAAGGCTCCAATGAGTAGAGGGCGAGGCGAATCAGGTTATACTCCCGCTCTTTACATCCGCATCCCCAGATACAGGTGAATTTCGTGAGCCAGCCTACGCCAGCCGTGCGTACCTTCCAAGACCTGATCCTCGCCCTGCAGAACTACTGGGCCGAGCAAGGTTGTGTGGTGCTTCAGCCCTACGATATGGAAGTAGGCGCCGGCACTTTCCACACCGCTACATTCCTGCGCGCCGTGGGTCCAGAAACCTGGAACGCCGCCTATGTGCAGCCTAGCCGTCGCCCTGCCGACGGGCGGTATGGCGAAAACCCCAACCGCCTGCAGCACTACTACCAGTTCCAGGTGGTACTGAAGCCCAACCCGGCCAACTTCCAGGAGCTGTACCTCGGCTCGCTGAAAGCCATCGGCCTGGACCCGCTGGTCCACGACATTCGCTTCGTCGAAGACAACTGGGAATCGCCGACCCTCGGCGCCTGGGGCCTGGGCTGGGAAATCTGGCTCAACGGCATGGAAGTCACCCAGTTCACCTACTTCCAGCAGGTAGGCGGTATCGAGTGCTACCCGGTCACCGGTGAAATCACCTACGGCCTGGAGCGCCTGGCCATGTACATCCAGGGCGTCGACTCGGTGTACGACCTGGTGTGGGCCGACGGCCCGTTCGGCAAGGTCACCTACGGCGATGTGTTCCACCAGAACGAGGTGGAACAGTCGACCTACAACTTCGAGCACGCCAACGTCGAGAAGCTGTTCGAGCTGTTCGACTTCTACGAAAGCGAAGCCAACCGCCTGATCAAGCTGGACCTGCCGCTGCCGACCTATGAAATGGTGCTGAAGGCCTCGCACACCTTCAACCTGCTGGACGCCCGCCGCGCCATCTCGGTAACCGAGCGCCAGCGCTACATCCTGCGTGTACGTACCCTGGCCCGGGACGTGGCGCAAAGCTATCTGCAAGCCCGCGCACGCCTGGGCTTCCCGATGGCCACCCCTGAACTGCGTGACGAAGTGTTGGCTAAGCTGGAGGCTGCACAATGAGTGCTCAAGATTTCCTGGTAGAACTGGGCACCGAAGAGCTGCCACCGAAGGCCCTCGCCAGCCTCGGCGAAGCCTTCCTGGCTGGTATCGAGAAAGGCCTGCAGGCCGCTGGCCTGAACTACACCGGCAAGCAGGTTTACGCCGCGCCGCGTCGCCTGGCCGTGCTGATCCGCCAGCTGGACGTGCAGCAGCCTGACCGCAGCATCAATATCGACGGCCCGCCCCTGCAGGCTGCTTTCAAAGACGGCGAGCCGACCCAGGCTGCCTTGGGCTTTGCCAAGAAATGCGGTGTGGATCTGTCGGAAATCGACCAGACCGGCGCCAAGCTGCGTTTCTCCCAGCACATCCCGGGCAAGGCCACCGCTGGCCTGCTGCCGACCATCGTCGAAGATTCGCTCAACGACCTGCCGATCCCCAAGCGCATGCGCTGGGCGGCCAGCCGTGAAGAGTTCGTGCGCCCGACCCAATGGCTGGTGATGCTGCTGGGCGACCAGGTGGTCGACTGCACCATCCTGTCGCAGAAGGCCGGCCGTGAATCCCGTGGCCATCGCTTCCACCACCCGGAAAACGTGGTCATCACCACCCCGGCCAACTACGTCGAGGACCTGCGCAAAGCCTACGTGCTGGCCGACTTCGCCGAGCGCCGCGAGCTGATCAGCAAGCGTACCGCCGAACTGGCCATGCAGCAGGAAGGCAGCGCCATCGTGCCGCCGGCACTGCTGGACGAAGTGACCGCCCTGGTCGAGTGGCCAGTGCCGCTGGTGTGCTCGTTCGAGGAGCGTTTCCTCGAAGTGCCACAGGAAGCCCTGATCACCACCATGCAGGACAACCAGAAGTACTTCTGCCTGCTGGACAGCGAAGGCAAGCTGCTGCCGCGCTTCATCACCGTGGCCAACGTCGAGAGCCGCGACCCGAAGCAGATCGTGCAAGGCAACGAGAAGGTCGTGCGCCCACGCCTGACCGACGCCGAGTTCTTCTTCAAGCAGGACAAGAAGCAGCCGCTGGAAACCTTCAACGAGCGCCTGAAGAACGTGGTGTTCCAGGCTCAGTTGGGTACCGTGTACGACAAGGCCGAGCGCGTTTCCAGGCTGGCCGCCTTCATCGCCCCGCTGATCGGCGGCGACGCCCAGCGCGCCGGCCGTGCCGGCCTGCTGTCGAAGTGCGACCTGGCCACCGAGATGGTCGGCGAATTCCCTGAGATGCAGGGTGTTGCCGGTTACTACTACGCGCTCAACGACGGTGAGCCGGAAGACGTGGCCCTGGCCCTGAACGAGCAGTACATGCCGCGCGGTGCCGGCGCCGAGCTGCCGCAGACCCTCACCGGTGCTGCCGTGGCCATCGCCGACAAGCTCGACACCCTGGTCGGCATTTTCGGCATCGGCATGCTGCCTACCGGCAGCAAGGACCCGTACGCCCTGCGCCGTGCCGCCCTGGGCGTGCTGCGTATCCTGATCGAGAAGCAGCTGGACCTGGACCTGACCGGTGCGGTCGAGTTCGCGGTCAAGCAGTTCGGCACCAAGGTCAAGGCCGCCGGCCTGGCCGAACAGGTGCTGGAGTTCATCTTCGACCGCCTGCGTGCGCGTTACGAAGACGAAGGCATCGACGTGGCCACCTACCTGTCGGTACGTGCCCTGCAGCCAGGTTCTGCCCTGGACTTCGACCAGCGCGTGCAGGCTGTACAAGCCTTCCGCAAGCTGCCGGAAGCCGAAGCTCTGGCCGCGGTGAACAAGCGCGTGTCGAACCTGCTGAGCAAGGCCGAAGGCGCCATCGCCGATCACGTCGAGCCGAAGTACTTCGACAACGCCAACGAGTTCTCCCTGTACTCGGCCATCCAGCAGGCCGACCAGGCCGTGCAACCGATGGCTGCTGCACGCCAGTACAGCGAATCGCTGGCCCGCCTGGCGGCCCTGCGTGACCCGGTCGACGCCTTCTTCGAGGCGGTGATGGTCAACGCCGAGGATGCCAAGGTACGCGCCAACCGTTATGCCCTGCTCAGCCGCCTGCGCGGCCTGTTCCTGGGCGTGGCCGACATTTCGCTGCTGGGGTAAGCCTTGAAACTGCTGATTCTCGACCGTGACGGAGTAATCAACTACGACTCCGACGCCTACATCAAGACGCTGGACGAGTGGGTGCCGATCCCTGGCTCGGTCGAAGCGATCGCGCAGTTGAGCAAGGCGGGCTGGACGGTGGCCGTGGCCACCAACCAGTCCGGCATTGCCCGTGGCTACTATGCGCTGGCAACCCTCGAGGCCATGCACGCGCGCCTGCGCGCGCTGGTGGCCGAGCAGGGCGGCGAGGTGGGTCACATCGTGTATTGCCCGCACGGGCCGGACGAAGGCTGCGATTGCCGCAAGCCCAAGCCTGGCATGCTGCGGGCGATCGCCGAGCATTATCAGGTCGGCCTGGAAGGCGTCTGGTTCGTTGGCGACAGCAAAGGTGACCTGGAGGCCGCCCTGGCCGTCGGTGCACAACCCGTGCTGGTGAAAACCGGCAAGGGCGAGCGGACCCTGGAAAAAGGCGTCCCGGAAACTACACTGATTTTCGACGATCTGGCAGCTATCGCCAGAGAACTAATTTAAACAGTGCGCCTTCGGGCGCATTTTTCTCAGGCGGGCATGCCCCGCAATGGTACAAGCCACTATGTCGATCCTGCAGGCGATCAGAATCTTTCTTTTTTACCTGCTGCTGGGCACCAGTTCGCTGCTGTGGTGCTCGCTGAGCTTCTTCGTCGCGCCGTTCCTGTCGTTCCCCAAGCGCTACAAGTTCATCAACGTGTACTGGTGCCGTTGCGCGTTGTTCCTGGTGCGCACCATCCTGGGTATCGACTACAAGATCACTGGCGCCGAGAACGTGCCTGATGAGCCTTGCGTGATCCTGTCCAACCACCAGAGCACCTGGGAAACCTTCTTCCTTTCCCAGTATTTCTCGCCACTGAGCCAGGTGCTCAAGCGCGAGTTGCTGTACGTGCCGTTCTTCGGTTGGGCCATGGCCATGCTGCGGCCGATCGCGATCAACCGCGATAACCCCAAGGAAGCCCTGCGCCAGGTAGCCAGCAAGGGTGACGAGCTGCTCAAGCAGAAGACCTGGGTGCTGATCTTCCCGGAAGGCACCCGCGTGCCATTCGGCACCATGGGCAAGTTCTCCCGTGGCGGTACCGCGCTGGCAGTGAATGCCGGGCTGCCGGTGCTGCCGATTGCCCATAACGCCGGCAAGTTCTGGCCGAAGACCGGTTGGGGCAAGCGCGCTGGCACCATCGAGGTGGTGATTGGCGAACCGATGTACGCCAACGGCACCGGGCCACGGGCCATCGCCGAGCTCAACGACCGCGCTGCGGCGTGGAACGAAGCGACCCAGCGGGCCATGGGTTCGCTGCCGCCAGCAGAGGAAAAACCCCAGGAACAGATGGCCTGACCATCTGTGGATAACTTGTGAACTGTTTTTGGATTAAAAGCCTGAAGTGATAGCTAAGTGTTTGAATTAGCTGTTTATTTCTGTGTATGACATTTTTCTGAAAATCGTGCATAAGTTTTTTTGGGGCATAAGAAAACCGGCTTTTACAGCCGGTTTTTTTATGGGCTCATGCGGGTGTGGGTGATCGGTGTAGGAGCGGCCTTGTGTCGCGATAGGGCTGCAAGGCAGCCCCAGCAATTTGCGCATCACTGCTGATGCCCCGGGGCCGCTTTGCGGCCCTTTCGCGACACAAGGCCGCTCCTACAAGAAGCCCGTGCCAACCGTCAGATCTTGTCGATATCCACGTCCTTGGTTTCCTTCAGGCAGAAGATCCCCACCACCAGGCTGACCCCGGTCACCAGCACCGGGTACCACAGCCCGTAGAAGATATCCCCGGTATACACCACCAGCGCGAACGACACCGTTGGCAGGAAGCCACCGAACCAGCCGTTGCCAATGTGGTAGGGCAGCGACATCGAGGTGTAGCGGATGCGGGTCGGGAACAGCTCGACCATCACCGCCGCCAGCGGGCCATAGGTCATGGTCGCGATCAGGATCATCGCCACGATCAGCACCACCACCATCACCTGGTTGACCTGCCCAGGGTCGGCCTTGGCCGGGTAGCCGGCCTGTTCCACCGCAGCACGCATGGCTGCTTCGTCAAAGCCGTTGATAGTCTTGTCACCGATGTTAACCACCACATCGCTGCCGACCACATCCACAGAGCTGTACGGTAGGCCTTGCTTGACCAGGAAGGTCTTGACCTTGTCGCACGGGCTGTCGAATCGCGCCTTGCCCACCGGGTCGAACTGGAAGGTGCAGCCTTGCGGGTCGGCAGTGACAACGATCGGCGCCTGGCGGCTGGCCGCGTCGATCTGTGGGTTGGCGTAATGGCTCAGCGCCTTGAACAGCGGGAAGTACAGCACCGTGGCCAGGAGCAGGCCGAGCATCAGGATCGGCTTGCGGCCAATACGGTCGGACAACCAGCCGAACAACACGAAGAACGGCGCACCAATGACCACGCTGATGATCAGCAGGGTGTTGGCCTGGGCCGGGTCCATCTTCAGCATCTGGGTCATGAAGAACAGCACGTAGAACTGCGCCGTGTAGAAGGTCACGGCCTGCCCGGCGTTGATGCTGAACAGGGCGGTGAGCACCACTTTAAGGTTCGGCCAGGAGGTGAACGACTCACGGATCGGCGACTTGCTGACCTTGCCCTGGGCCTTCATTTTCACGAAGGCCGGCGACTCGTGCATGCTCATGCGGATCCAGGTGGAAATCGCCAGCAGCACGATCGACAACAGGAACGGCAGGCGCCAACCCCAGGTTTCGAACTGGTCGCCACTGATATAGCGGCTGCCCAGCACCACCACCAGCGACAACAACAGGCCAAGGGTGGCGGTGGACTGGATGAAACCCGTGTGGAAACCGCGCTTGCCGGGCGGCGCATGCTCGGCCACATAGGTGGCCGCACCGCCGTATTCACCACCCAGCGCCAGCCCCTGCAGCATGCGCAGGACCACCAGGATGATCGGTGCCGCGATGCCGATGCTGGCGTAGGTGGGCAACAACCCCACAGCGAAGGTGGACAGGCCCATCAGCACGATGGTGACCAGGAAGGTGTACTTGCGCCCGATCATGTCGCCTAGCCGGCCGAACACAAGCGCACCGAATGGCCGCACCAGGAAGCCGGCGGCAAAGGCCATGAGGGCGAAGATGAAGGCGGTGGTGTCGTTCACGCCAGCGAAGAACTGCTTGCTGATGACCGCTGCCAGCGCACCATAGAGAAAAAAGTCATACCACTCGAAAACTGTCCCGAGGGATGACGCGAAAATGATCTTGCGTTCTTCACGACGGCTGGAGCTGCTGGCCGCCGCACCCTGCTCTTGGATGTAATCCGACATCGTTGCTGTCCTCGGCCCGCAGGCCACAGTGATTATTCTTGTTGTTCCACTGTCGGCAGCTTCTGACCACCAGCTGCCGGTACTGCACGCACCCGGGGTCAGGGCGTCGGTATCGCGTCTTCGTTCAGATAGGTCTGGGTGGCAGCTCCTTTGAGGATCAGTTGCGCCGCCTTCTCGGCGATCATCAGGGTGGGTGAACAGGTATTGCCGGAGGTGATCTGCGGCATGATCGAGGCGTCCGCCACGCGCAGGCCAGGGATGCCGTGTACGCGCAACTGGTTATCCACAACGTCCAGTTCGCCATTGCCCATGCGGCAGGTGCCTACCGGGTGGAAGATGGTGGTGCCGATCTTGCCGGCGGCTTCGAACAGCTCTTGTTCGGTTTGCAGGGCTGGGCCCGGCAGGTATTCCTTTGGGTCGAACGCAGCGAGGGCAGGGGCCTGGACGATCCGCCGGGTAAGGCGAATGGAATCGGCGGCGACGCGCAGGTCCTGGGGGTCGCTGAGGTAGTTGGGGTCGATCAGCGGTGTGCTGTTCATGTCGCTGCTGCGGATATCGATACGCCCGCGGCTGGCCGGGCGCAGGTTGCACACCGAGGCGGTAAAGGCCGGGAACCTGTGCAGTGGCTCGCCGAAGCGTTCAAGTGACAGCGGCTGCACGTGGTACTGCAGGTTGGCAGTGGCCTGCTCCGGGCTCGAACGCACGAACGCGCCCAGTTGGCTCGGCGCCATGGCCAGCGGGCCACTGCGGTCATAGAGGTAGCGCAGGCCCATGCCCATCTTGCCCCACAGGCTGTTGGCCATCTGGTTCAGGGTACGGGTATTGCGGATCTGGTAGATCAGGCGCAGTTGCAGGTGATCCTGCAGGTTGCCGCCAACACCGGGCATGTCGTGACGCACGCCAATGCCCAGGTTTTCCAGTAACTGCCGCGGGCCGATGCCGGAGCGCTGCAGGATACCGGGAGAGCCCACAGCGCCCGCACAGAGGATGATCTCGCGACGTGCCACAAACTCGTGCCAGGCACCCTGCCAGAACGCCTTCACCGCCCGTGCACGGGTGTTGTTGAGCAGCACCTGGTCAACCTGAACGCCGGTCAGCACGGTGAGGTTGGGGCGATCCTTGATCGGCCGCAGGAAAGCCTTGGAAGCGTTCCAGCGCACACCGCTGCGCTGGTTGACCTGGAAATATCCACAGCCCTGGTTGTCGCCGGTATTGAAGTCATCGACCTTGCCGATGCCGCTTTGCTCGGCGGCATCACGGAAGGCATCGAGGATCGGCCAGCTATAGCGCTGGCGCTCGACCCGCCATTCGCCATCACCACCGTGGTGCTCGCTGGCGCCGGCAAAGTGGCTTTCGCTGGCCTTGAACAGCGGCAGTACGTCCTTCCAGCCCCAGCCGTCGTTGCCTTGCTCTGCCCAACGGTCGTAGTCGGCGGCCTGGCCGCGCATGTAGATCATGCCGTTGATCGAGGAGCAGCCACCCAGCACCTTGCCGCGTGGATAACCCAGCGCACGACCGCCCAGGCCGGGCTGCGCCTCGGTCTTGAAGCACCAATCGGTGCGCGGGTTGCCGATGCAATAGAGGTAACCGACGGGGATATGGATCCAGGGATAGTTGTCGCGCCCACCCGCTTCCAGCAGCAGCACTCGGCAGGAAGGGTCGGCGGACAAACGATTGGCCAACAGGCAACCGGCGGGACCGGCCCCTACGACCACGTAGTCGAAGACAGAATCGGCTGATGGCATGTGCAACCTCGGGCCTGATTATTATTCTTGTCCCGATCCATCTTAGTGAGTAATTTCGTGGAGGAAACACGAGATTTCGCGCAGCCGCTGTGCGTTTTAGCACAGTGGTAAGTCTGTACTGGCCTCTTCGCGGGCACGCCCGCTCCCACAAGGTAACGCGATCCCTGTGGGAGCGGGCGTGCCCGCGAAGAGACCGGAACGAACTGCCAAAAAGGATCAGCATGTTCGACTGGAACGATCTGCGGTTTTTCCTCGAGTTGCAGCGCAGCGGCCGCCTGCTTACCGCCGCCAAGCGCCTCAACACCACCCACAGCACCGTGGCCCGGCACATCGAGAGCATCGAGCAAAGCCTGGGTACTGCGCTGTTCGTGCAGCATGCCCAGGGCTATGAACTGACCCCCTCGGGCCAGGCCCTGCTCAAGCACGCCGAAGCCATGGAAAACGTCGCCCTGCTGGCGCAGGAAGAAATCACTCAGGCCATCACGCCGCTGGGCAAGATTCGCCTGGGGGTGACCGAAGGCATCGGCATCATGTTCTTCACCCCGCGCATGAATGCGCTGTTCGACCGCTACCCCGGCCTGGAAGTGGAGTTGGTGGCGGTGCCGCGCTTCGTCAGCATCCTCAACCGCGAGGCGGAGATCAGCATCCACCTGGAACGGCCCAACGCCGACCTGCTGATCACCCGCAAGCTCACCGACTATCGCCTGGCCCTGTACGCCAGCCAGGACTACCTGGATCGCGCGCCCCCGCTGCGCAACCGCGAGGACCTGGCCCGGCACAGCTGGATCGGCTACGTCGACGACTTGCTGTTCAGCCAGGAACTGCTGTTTCTCAACAGCTTCTGCCGGGCCCCCAACGTGGTGTTTCGCAGCACCAGCGTGATCGCCCAGCAAACCGCCGCCCGCGCCGGGTTGGGCATCGCCGTACTGCCCAACTACATGGCCCGCCACGACCCGACACTAGTGCGCGTGCTGCCTGGCGAAACCATCCAGCGCAGCTACTGGATCTGTACCCGCCGCGAACTGCACAAGTCGGTGCGCCTGCGGGTAGTTTGGGACTACCTGCTGGCGCTGTGCGCGGCAGAACAGAGCGAGCTGCTAGCCCAGTAGCGCCTTGCCGGCCAGCAGTAGGGCCGCAGCCCAACCGGCCACGGCAAACATCTGCTGCAAGCGCGGCCCGGCCAGCCTGGCCGCCAATGGCCGCGCCAGCAGCAGGCCGAGCACCGCACCGACGGCGAACGGGGCGCCAACCTGCCAGTGCATGACCCCTGCCAGGCTGGCGCTGACCACACTGCCGGTGGACACCAGCGCGATCACCGCCAGCGAGGTGGAGACGATGCTGGCCATGCGCAGGTTGGTGTAGCGGTTAAGGGCCGGGATGATGACAAAGCCACCGCCCACGCCGAGCAGGCCGGATAGCAGCCCTGACAATGCACCGGTGAAGGCCAAGGCGCGCGCGCAGGGCAGGGTCCAGCGCAAACGGCCGTGCAGCGGGTTCAGCACGCAGGGTTCGATGTAGCGATGGGCATCATTGGCTTCGCCGCGCAGTTCCTTGGCCGCCTTGCGCCAGATGCGCAGGCAGGCATAAACCAGCACCCCGGCGAACACCAACTGCAGTGGCGTGTTCGGCAAGCGGTGCGCCAGCATCAGCCCGAACGGCGCCGCTGCCACACCGATCAATGCGATGAACAGCGCCGCCCGGTAGCGCACCAGGCCCTGACGCAAGCCCAGCACAGCACCCACCGCCGCCGCCATGCCTACGGCCAGCAGGCCGACCGGTGCCGCCTCGACCATCGACAGCCCCAGGCCGAACACCAGCAAAGGCACTGCGAGAATGCCACCGCCGGCACCGGTCAACGCCAGCACGGCACCGATGATCGCGCCCAGGCCCGCTCCCAGTATTTGATGTTCGATCACCGCCGGCCCTCGGTTACCAACGGCTGTGGCCGTGCCAGCCACTCGCGGCCCTTGAGCATGCCTTTCCAGTACAAGGGTGGCAGCACCTGCGCCTTGAGCAACCAGGCCAGACGTGTCGGCTTGCGGCCATCCAGCAACCAGTTGGGGAAGCTTGGAGCCAGCTTGCCGCCATAGGTGAACTCGGCAAGGACGATCTTGCCGCGCTCGACGGTGAGCGGGCACGAGCCATAACCATCGTACTGGGCCAGGGTAGGCAACCTGCCCAGGGCCACCAACACGTTGTTGGCCACGACCGGGGCCTGCTTGCGTGCAGCGGCGGCGGTCTTGGCATTGCTGGTGTTGGTCACGTCCCCAAGGGCATGGACGTTGGTGAAGTGGCGATGGCGCAGGGTGTGCGGGTCGACATCGACCCAACCGGCACTGTCGGCCAACGGGCTTTCACGAATGAAGTCCGGTGCCACCTGCGGCGGTACCACGTGCAGCATGTCGAAGGCCTCGATACGGGTTTCGCTGCTGCCATCGACCAAGGTGCGCACGAAGGTGGCGCGCTTGTTCGGGCCGTCCACGGCGACCAGGCGGTGGGAAAAATTGAGGTCCACGGCGTACTTGTCGATGTACTTCATCAGTGCGGGCACGTAGTCCGCCACTCCGAACAAGACTGCGCCGGCATTGAAGAAACTGGCTTTCACAGCCCCCAGGTGACCGTGCCGCAGCCAGTGGTCGCAAGACAGGTACAACGCCTTCTGCGGCGCGCCTGCGCATTTGATCGGCATGGGCGGCTGGCAAAACAGGGCTCGGCCTTGCTTGAGCTTCTGTACCAGTTCCCAGGTGTAGGGCGCCAGGTCGTAGCGGTAGTTGGAGGTGACGCCGTTGCGGCCCAAGGTCTCGCTGAGGCCATCAATGGCCGCCCAATCCAGCTTGAGGCCGGGGCAGACCACCAACTGTTCATAACTGATGGCGCGGCCGCCTTCGAGGAGGACCAGTTGGCCCAGCGGGTCGAACCCCTGCACACGTGCCTTTATCCAGCGCACGCCGCGCGGAATGGTCGAGGCCATGGTGCGGGCAGTGCTTGGCGCCTTGAACACACCGGCACCGACCATGGTCCAGCCGGGCTGGTAGTAATGCACTTCGGCGGGGTCGATCAAGGTCACATCCAGCGACGGGTCACGGCTGATCAGGCTGGAAGCGGTGGCGATTCCGGCAGCGCCGGCACCGACGATGACCACTTTGTGGTGGTCGGTATTGGCAGGGGACAACAAGGCAGGCATGGCGGTAAATCCTGTAAATCTGGTTATGGGGCAGGGCAGTCATAGCTTGTTCAGCGGAATCTTCAGGTAGCTCACACCGTTATCTTCCGGCGCGGGGAACTGGCCGCTGCGCATGTTCACCTGCACCGAAGGCAGGATCAGCACGGGCATGTCGAGGGTCTTGTCGCGGGCTTCACGCATGGCGACGAAGCTGTCCTCATCGATGCCCTGGTGGATATGAATATTGTTGGCGCGCTGCTCGGCCACGGTGGTGACGTACTGCATGTCACGGCCACCTGGCAGGTAGTCGTGGCACATGAACAGCCGGGTCTGGTCGGGGAAGGCCAGCAGGCGACGGATCGAGCGGTACAGGGTGCGGGCATCGGCCCCAGGGAAGTCGCAACGGGCGGTACCGTAGTCGGGCATGAACAAGGTGTCGCCGACGAACACCGCAGTCTCGCCGGCGTCCTCGATCATGAAGCTCATGCACGCAGGCGTGTGCCCCGGGGTGTGCAACGCGCGGGCATGCAGGTTGCCAATGCGGAAACCTTCCTCGTCCTCGAACAGCACATCGAACTGGCTGCCATCGCGGGCGAAGCCAGGCTCGGCGTTGAACAGGGCACCGAACACTTTCTGTACCTGGGTGATGTGCGCGCCGATGGCGGTATGGCCGCCGAGCTTTTCCTTCAAATAGGCCGCTGCCGAAAGGTGGTCGGCATGCACATGGGTTTCCAGCACCCACTGCACGTCAGCTCGCAGCTCCTTCACCCGGTCAATCAACTGGTCCGCAGAAGCAGTGCAGGTACGCCCCGACTTGGGGTCATAGTCCAGGACACTGTCGATCAACGCACACTTGCGCGTTTCGCAGTCCATGAGCAGGTAGCTGATGGTCGAGGTCGCCTTGTCGTAAAAGGCGTCCACGTGCAGGTTGTTGCCGATGATCATCGCATTCTCCAATTTATCCGCCCAGCCTTGTACAGGCGTAGGCAGTGCCAGGAGGTTTATCAAGATGCATGCCAGGCATTTTCCTACGCTTGGGCCAATAAAACCGGCCCGTTGCTGACAATTGCCGACGACAGTGGCAGCGCAGGTGGCAGTCGACTGTCAGCCAATGGCAGTGTTTGGCAGTCCTTGTTACCCTGCGCCGGTCATCCAATCGGTGCCGTCATGCCTGAAGCCCATCCCCTCATCCTAGCTTTGGTTTCCTATCTTGAGCACGATGCCCTGCCAACCATCGTGCTGGATACCGACTACAACATCCTGGCGGCCAACGCCGCCTATCGCCGCCAGTTCGGTCGCCACGAGCAGGCGCCGCTGGGTGAGAAATGCCACAAGGTCTCGCACCACTATGCCGTGCCTTGCGACCAGGCCGGCGAGCATTGCCCGATGCGCAAGGCGTGGCAAAGCAAGGTTCCGGAGCGGGTGTTGCACATTCATCACACGCCACGCGGCCCCGAGCATGTGGATGTCGAGCTGCGGCCGATCCTGGATGAACAGGGCAGGGTGGTGGCCTTTGTCGAACGCCTGACCAGCATCACCCTCGCGTCGGCGCAGCCTCAGGAACAAGGCCTGGTCGGCCGCGCGCCAGCGTTCAAGGCGGCCCTGGCCAGCCTGCAACGCGCGGCGCCGGCGCAGATCCCGGTGTTGCTGCAGGGTGAGTCAGGTACCGGCAAGGAACTGTTCGCCCGTGCGGTGCACATGGGCAGCCCCAGGGCCAACGGCCCGTTGGTGGTGGTCGACTGTACCGGCCTGACCGAGTCGTTGTTCGAGAGCGAGTTGTTCGGCTACGAGAAGGGCGCGTTCACCGGCGCCAACCAGCGCAAGATCGGCCTGGCTGAAGCGGCGCATGGCGGCACCCTGTTCCTCGATGAAATTGGCGAGGTACCGCTGGCGATGCAGGTGAAGCTGCTGCGCCTGATCGAGTCCGGCAGCTTCCGCCCGGTGGGTAGCCTGCGCACGGTGCATTCGGATTTCCGCCTGGTGTCGGCAACCCATAAACCGCTCAGGCAAATGGTCGCGGACGGCACCTTCCGCGAAGACCTGTACTACCGCATCAGCGGCTTCCCGATCCGTCTGCCGGCGTTGCGCGAACGGGTGGAAGACCTGCCCTTGCTCGCCCAGAGCCTGCTGCAGCGCATGGCAGGCAAGCCGACGCCCAGGCTGAGCGACGATGCCTTGCAGCAGCTTGGGCTGCATCCATTCCCGGGCAACATTCGCGAGCTGCGCAACATTCTGGAAAGGGCGCGCTTGTTTGCCGATGACGGGCTGATCCGGCCCGAGCATTTGCCGGAGGATATCGGCCCGGCGGGGGCGATCACGGCAGGTGGCCGGCGCAATCACCTGGGTGAGCTGGCGCAGGCACTGGAACAGTTCAAGGGCTCGCGCAGTGAACTGGCCCGTCACCTTGGCCTGAGCGAGCGCACGCTGTATCGCCGGTTGAAGGAGCTTGGCCTGAATTGACGCGTTCGGTTAACGCGGTCTACAAGGGCCCGCGTATCCCCGAGGGCAACACACATCCTGTGGGAGCGGGTTCACCCGCGAACACCGGCAAAGCCGGTGCCATCCACCGCGCCTCCTCAGACCTTTACCGGACCTTTACCTCTGTCCTGACATTAAGCGGGAATGATTGTGGTCTGATCAGTTAACCGAACCTGGCAGCCAGTCAGCTCTCGCCAGGCGTCAACATGCAGAGGACCGCAAAATGAAGAAAACCCTGACCGTGATCTGCGCCGCGCTCATGCTCAGCGCCCCCTTGGCCAGTTTCGCGCAGCCAGGCCCACCTGACCGGCATGATGGCGGCCCATCGCACCAGGGCAACCCACCGCATGGTCAGCCACAGTACCAAGGCCGACATGACAATGGCCACGGTCCCGCCTACCGCGACCCGAACTTCCGCCCACAACAGGGCATGCCGGTTCCGCATCAGCAGTGGCAGCGTGGCCATGTGGTTGACCCACATTACCGTGGCGACCGTTACTGGGTGACCGACTGGAAAGCACGCCACCTGTATGCGCCACCGCGTGATCACCGTTGGTTGTATGTGAACGGGGACTATGTGCTGGTGGCTATTGCCAGTGGTGTGATCGTCAACGTCCTCAGCGGTTACTGATTTCTACAGGCACTAAAAAGCCCGCTTCCGCGGGCTTTTTAGTGCCTGGCGATCTACACCGGATCAGAAGTCCAGGTTCGATACCGACAGCGCGTTGCTTTCGATGAAGTCACGACGCGGCTCGACCGCATCACCCATCAGGGTGTTGAAGATCTGGTCGGCAGCGATCGCATCCTCGATGGTGACCTTGAGCATACGGCGGACGGTCGGGTCCATGGTGGTTTCCCACAGCTGCTCAGGGTTCATCTCGCCCAGCCCTTTGTATCGCTGGATGGTGTGGCGCTTGGTGGTTTCGTTCATCAGCCAATCCAGGCCTTCCTTGAACTCGACAATTGCCTTGCGGCGCTCACCGCGCTGCACGTAAGCACCTTCGCCCAACAAGCTGGACAGCTTGGCACCAATGTTGACTACGGTACGGTAGTCATTACTGCCAAAGAAGTCACGGTTGAAGGTGACGTAGCTGGCCAGGCCGTGGGAGGTAACTTCCACTTCTGGCAACCATACGTTGCGCTCTTTGTCTTCGCGCAGGCTGGCTTTGTAAACCAGGCCGGACTTCTGGCTGTTGTTCAGACGTTCCTGGAACTGGGCCAGCCAGGCTTGCATCACAGCGTGGTCACCCAGCTGTTCCAGGCTGACCTCCGGCAGGTAGATGAAGTGCTCGGTCAGCTCTTCCGGGTACAAGCGAGACAGACGCTTGAGTGTCTTCATGACACTACGGAATTCATTCACCAATGCTTCCAGCTGTACACCGGAAACCGCTGGTGCCGACTCGTCCAGGTGCAGGCTGGCATCTTCCAAGGCCGACTGGGTCATGTACTCTTCCATGGCCTCGTCGTCCTTGATGTACTGCTCCTGCTTGCCTTTCTTCACCTTGTACAGCGGTGGCTGGGCAATGTAGATGTAGCCGCGCTCGACCAGCTCCGGCAGCTGACGGAAGAAGAAGGTCAGCAGCAGGGTACGGATGTGCGAACCGTCAACGTCAGCATCGGTCATGATGATGATGTTGTGATAACGCAGCTTGTCGATGTTGTACTCTTCGCGGCCGATACCGCAGCCCAATGCAGTGATCAGCGTGCCCACTTCCTGGGACGAGATCATCTTGTCGAAGCGCGCTTTCTCGACGTTGAGGATTTTACCCTTCAACGGCAGGATTGCCTGGGTACGACGGTTGCGGCCTTGCTTCGCCGAGCCACCCGCGGAGTCACCCTCCACCAGGTACAGTTCGGAAAGGGCAGGGTCCTTTTCCTGGCAGTCCGCCAGTTTGCCTGGCAGGCCGGCAATATCCAGCGCGCCTTTACGGCGAGTCATTTCACGGGCTTTACGTGCCGCTTCACGGGCACGGGCAGCATCGATCATCTTGCCAACGACGGCCTTGGCCTCGTTCGGGTTTTCCAACAGGAAGTCGGCGAAGTACTTGTTCATCTCCTGTTCCACGGCGGTTTTCACCTCCGAGGAGACCAGCTTGTCCTTGGTCTGCGAGCTGAACTTAGGGTCCGGCACCTTAACCGAGATGATCGCAGTCAGGCCTTCACGGGCGTCGTCGCCAGTGGTCGCCACCTTGTTCTTCTTGGCCAGGCCTTCCTGTTCGATGTAGCTGTTCAGGCTACGGGTCAGCGAGGAACGGAAGCCCACCAGGTGAGTACCGCCATCACGCTGCGGAATGTTGTTGGTAAAGCACAACAGGTTTTCGTTGAAGCTGTCGTTCCACTGCAGGGCGACTTCAACACCCACGCCATCGTCACGCTGGACGTTGAAGTGGAATACCTGGGAGTTGACCGGGGTCTTGTTGGTGTTCAGGTATTCAACGAACGCACGCAGGCCGCCTTCGTACTTGAAAAACTCTTCCTTACCGCTACGTTCATCCTTCAGCAGGATGCCAACGCCCGAGTTGAGGAACGACAGCTCGCGGATACGCTTGGCCAGGATGTCCCAGCTGAAGTGAATGTTCTTGAAGGTTTCAGCCGAAGGCTTGAAGTGGATGTGGGTACCGGTGGTTTCGCTGTCACCGACAACCGCCATCGGCGCCTGTGGAACACCGTGAACGTAGGTCTGTTCCCAGATTTTGCCGCTACGGCGAACGGTCAGTACCAGTTTCTCGGACAGGGCGTTCACTACAGAAACACCTACGCCGTGCAGACCGCCGGATACCTTGTAGGAGTTGTCGTCGAACTTACCGCCAGCGTGCAGCACGGTCATGATGACCTCAGCTGCGGAAACGCCTTCTTCTTTATGCACGTCGACCGGAATGCCGCGACCGTTGTCGCGCACACTGATGGATTCGTCCGGGTGGATGATGACGGTGATGTCATCGCAGTGACCGGCGAGGGCTTCGTCGATCGAGTTGTCGACCACCTCGAAGACCATGTGGTGCAGGCCGCTACCATCATCGGTGTCGCCAATGTACATGCCGGGGCGCTTGCGCACGGCATCCAAACCTTTCAGCACCTTGATGCTGGAGGAGTCGTACGTTTGATTTTCGCTCATGCATTCACTCCCGATGGTCGTGGGTCTGGGTGATACGGCCTTGTTCCACGTGGAACAAAGCAACTGGCGTTTCCGTCTGCCAGCCTTCCCTCAGTAATTCGTGATCTACACAGGTGATGAACACCTGGCAGCGTAATTCTTCAAGCAAGCGACACAGCGCGCGGCGATGCTGGTCGTCCAGTTCGGACGGCAAGTCATCCACGAGATAAATACAGTGACCGCGGCGAGCCTGACTAACGAGGTGGCCTTGGGCAATGCGCAATGCGCACACCACCAGCTTTTGCTGACCACGCGACAGGATGTCGGCTGCATTGTTGGCAGCCAGACGAAGACGCAGATCAGCACGCTGCGGACCGGCCTGGGTGTGGCCCATCTGCTGATCGCGAAGGAGAGAGGAAGCGAGTACTTCTTGCAGTTCCCGGTCCTTGTCCCAGCCTCGGTAGTAGCTAAGGGTCAACCCGTCCAGCTCGACCAGTTCGCTCAGGGTTCGCTCGAAGACGGGCTTCAAGGCCTTGATGTAGTTGCGACGGTATTCATCTATTTCCGCACTGGCCAGGCACAATTCCCGGTCCCAGGCGGCTTGCGAAGCTGGGTCAAGTGTACCATGCCGCAACCATGAGTTCCGCTGCCGCAGTGCCTTCTGCAGCCGTTGCCAGGCTGGCAGAAAACGAGGTTCCACGTGGAACACCCCCCAATCCAGGAACTGGCGGCGTATTTTCGGAGCGCCTTCCAACAAGCGGAAACTGTCCGGATTGATGAGCTGAAGCGGTAGCAATTCAGCCAGTTGCGCCGCACTCCGCGCATTCTGCCCATCGATGCGAATAGTGAACTCCCCCTGCCGCTCCCGGGATACACCCAGGTTACTGCTGCCACCCTCGGCCAATTGCACTTCGCCGAACACGGTACAGGCCGGTTGTTCGTACTGGATAACCGGGTTCAGGCGGGTGCTGCGGAACGAGCGAGCCAACCCAAGCAGGTGCACGGCCTCAAGCACGCTGGTTTTGCCGCTGCCGTTGGCGCCGTAAAGGATGTTGATGCGGGGGGACGGTGAGAGTGTCACCGGGTGCAAGTTGCGCACCGCGGTGACCATGATACGTCGAAGAGACATTTCGCCTGCTACGGGTTAAAGACGCATCGGCATGACAACGTAGGAAGAATCGTCATTGCCAGCTTCCTGCAGCAGGGCACTGCTGTTGGAATCGGACAGGATCAGACGAACTTGCTCGGTAGTCATTACGCCCAGCACGTCCAGCAGGTAGCTGACGTTGAAGCCGATTTCCAGCGAACTACCTTCGTAGTCCACGCTGATTTCTTCCTCAGCTTCTTCCTGCTCGGGGTTGTTGGCCTGGATTTTCAGTTGGCCAGCAGCCAGTTGCAGGCGGATACCGCGGTACTTTTCGTTGGAAAGAATCGCAGTACGGCTGAAGGCTTCACGCAGCGCCTGACGGTCGCCGACCACCAGCTTGTCACCGCCCTTGGGCAGTACGCGCTCGTAGTCCGGGAACTTGCCGTCCACCAGTTTGGAAGTGAAGGTGAATTCACCAGTGGTGGCGCGAATGTGGTGCTGGCCCAGGACGATGCTGACCATGCCTTCCGGATCGGTCAGCAGGCGTGCCAGTTCGAGGATACCTTTGCGTGGCACGATGACCTGGTGGCGATCATCCTGCTCGATCGGTGCGCTCATGGAGCACAGCGCCAGGCGGTGACCGTCAGTGGACACAGCTCGCAGGGTGTTGCGGGAAACCTCCAGCAGCATACCGTTGAGGTAGTAGCGCACATCCTGCTGGGCCATGGCGAAACTGGTGCGCTCGATAAGGCGGCGCAGCTTGCTCTGTTCCAGGTTGCAGGTCAGCGAGCCCGGGCCTTCTTCCACGGTCGGGAAGTCATTGGCTGGCAGGGTCGACAGGGTAAAGCGGCTGCGGCCGGCCTTGACCAACAGTTTCTGCTCGTCGACCTTGATATCGATCAGGGCGTCGTTCGGCAGGCTTTTGCAAATGTCCATCAGCTTGCGTGCCGGGACAGTGATTTCGCCAGGCTCGGCCGGCTCTTCCAGTTGCACGCGGCCTACCAGTTCGACTTCCAGGTCGGTACCAGTCAACGACAGTTGCTGGCCTTGCACGACCAGCAATACGTTGGACAGGACCGGCAAGGTCTGGCGGCGCTCGACGACACCGGCGACCAGTTGCAGGGGTTTCAACAGGGCTTCGCGTTGAATGGTGAAATGCATGGTCTAGTCCCTTGCCTTCAATTAGCTGCGCAGACGGCCATCAGGTCGTCAGCGTCCGCAGCAGGTTCTTGTAGTCCTCGCGGATGTCCGCGTCGGATTCCTTCAGTTCGTTGATCTTGCGGCAGGCGTGCAGCACGGTCGTATGGTCGCGACCACCGAACATGTCGCCGATTTCCGGCAGACTGTGGTTGGTCAGTTCCTTGGACAGGGCCATGGCCACCTGGCGTGGACGCGCCACGGAACGCGAACGACGCTTGGACAACAGATCGGAGATCTTGATCTTGTAGTACTCGGCGACGGTACGCTGAATGTTATCCACACTGACCAGCTTGTCCTGGAGCGCCAGCAGGTCCTTGAGCGACTCACGAATCAGTTCGATGGTGATGTCGCGGCCCATGAAGTGCGAGTGAGCGATAACCCGCTTCAATGCGCCTTCCAGTTCACGGACGTTGGAACGGATGCGCTGGGCAATGAAGAAGGCCGCGTCATGCGGTAGTTCGACCTTGGCCTGGTCGGCCTTCTTCATCAGGATCGCCACGCGGGTTTCCAGCTCTGGTGGCTCGACGGCAACCGTCAGGCCCCAACCAAAGCGCGACTTCAGACGCTCTTCCAGGCCTTCGATCTCCTTGGGGTAGCGGTCAGAGGTAAGGATTACCTGCTGACCACCCTCGAGCAGGGCGTTGAAGGTGTGGAAAAACTCTTCCTGCGAGCGCTCTTTACGGGCAAAGAACTGGATATCGTCGATCAGCAACGCATCCACCGAGCGGTAGAAACGCTTGAATTCGTTGATAGCGTTGAGCTGCAGCGCCTTGACCATGTCCGCGACGAAGCGCTCCGAATGCAGGTACACGACCTTGGCGTTCGGGTTTTTCTTCAGCAGGTGGTTACCCACAGCATGCATGAGGTGGGTTTTACCCAGGCCCACACCACCATAAAGGAAGAGCGGGTTGTAACCATGCTTGGGGTTGTCTGCCACCTGCCAGGCAGCCGCGCGCGCCAACTGGTTCGACTTACCTTCGACGAAGGTGTCGAACGTGAAGGTGCGGTTCAAGTAACTGGTGTGTTTGAGCGCACCTTCAACCTGCACAGTGCGCTGTTCGGTCCGGGCACTGCCAGCCGACGCAGAAGCCGGCTCGGCCATGGCATCGAAGCTATCACGCGAGGATGGCTCGGCCAGCTCATCGACCAGCACAGGCTCGGCCGCCGCCACGGCGACGGGTTCGACCGCTGCCGGCACTGCCTTCTGTGTCTGGCTCTGGGCCTGGGTCTGGGCCAGCGAGGCGGCCACCGCAGCACTTACTGGCGCGTTGGGTGCGGCACGTGGCGCAGAGCTGCGACGGCTGCCGATCAACAAGGAAAGGGCAGGCGCAATGCCGCTGCCGTTTTCGCCCAACAGCTCGAGCAAACGACCCAGGTACTTTTCATTGACCCAATCGAGAACGAAACGGTTAGGCGCATAGACGCGCAACTCGTCGCCTTCGGCTTCGACCTGTAGCGGACGGATCCAGGTGTTGAATTGCTGGGCAGGCAGTTCATCGCGCAGAAGCTCCACGCACTGCTGCCAAAGTTCCACTGACACGGATATCCCCTGAGTTTGAAAGCCGGATGAGGCAAAAACAAACCGCCATTGTACCGGTCGAGCGTTCAGTTATCCACATGTGGACACGTTAGGAACCATGACAAAACAGCCATTTATCGACCAAAACGGCTTCTTCGCACTGTGAATAAGCCCTGTGGATAAGCAGCCATGAGCGCTATGCACAACCCTGAGATCAAGCCTGTTGATAACTCTGCTGTGGATAAGCGGCTATTTAATCCACAGCTTTTGACCACGAAGAAAACAAGCGCAGCACCGGTTGAGAACAAAGTTGTAAGACTCTGTACAGCCCGGATTTTATGGCCTCAAGCAGGTTATCCACAGAAGGTTATCCACTTAAGATTTATAGATTCTTCAGAAAAGCTTTTTATATGTCTCTTCTTTTTTTTCATGTTGTCCCCAATTCGTGTGTCCGATCAAGCACCCTTGGGGGATGGACAAGCACGCACCGTCCATCACGTGCTCTATATGGAAAGACTGGTTGGAAATTGACCTACGGGCTTGCTTTCTCTAGAATCGCCGGTCTCTTAAAAAGGGGGCCATCCCGGCCCGTCGTCGACAAACCAGGTAACACGCCATGAAACGTACTTTCCAACCAAGCACCATCAAGCGCGCGCGCACCCACGGCTTCCGTGCCCGTATGGCTACCAAGAACGGCCGCGCTGTTCTGTCGCGTCGTCGTGCCAAAGGCCGTAAGCGTCTGGCCATTTGATTTTTCGGCACAGGTGGTGAGTCAGGACTTCAGTCGGGAAAAGCGACTGCTTACACCCCGACATTTCAAAGCGGTCTTCGACTCCCCAACCGGCAAGGTTCCAGGGAAAAACCTGCTGATCCTTGCTCGCGAGAACGGCCTCGATCACCCACGCCTTGGCCTGGTGATCGGCAAGAAGAGCGTCAAGCTCGCCGTTCAACGCAACCGCCTCAAGCGCTTGATGCGCGATTCCTTTCGCCTGAACCAGCAATTGCTTGCCGGGTTGGACATTGTGATCGTCGCGCGCAAGGGATTGGGTGAGATAGAAAACCCGGAATTGCACCAACACTTTGGCAAACTCTGGAAACGCCTGGCGCGCAGCCGGCCCACTCCAGCAGTGACCGCCAATTCCGCAGGGGTAGACAGTCAAGATGCGTAAACTGGCGCTCGTTCCGATCCAGTTTTACCGTTACGCCATTAGTCCTCTGATGGCCAACCACTGTCGTTTCTTCCCCAGTTGCTCCTGTTACGCTTATGAAGCCATCGAAAACCACGGCCTCTGGCGTGGTGGGTGGCTAGCCGTTCGTCGCCTGGGGCGTTGTCATCCGTGGAACGACGGCGGTTTCGATCCCGTTCCTCCCGCTCCTTCCTCCCGAACTTCTTCGATAGCCGAGTAATCATGGATATTAAACGCACGATCCTGATCGTCGCCCTGGCAATCGTGTCCTACGTCATGGTCCTCAAGTGGAACCAGGACTACGGCCAGGCTGCCCTGCCGACTCAGAATACTGCTGCCAGCACCGTTGCCCCGGGTTTGCCGGATGGCGTACCGGCCGGTAACGCCGGCGCCAGCGCCGATGTGCCAAGCGCCAACGCCGAAACCAGCGCAGCCGAACTGGCACCGGTTGCGGTCAGCAAGGACCTGATCCGGGTCAAGACCGATGTCCTGGAGCTGGCTATCGATCCGGTCGGTGGTGACATCGTCCAGCTGAACCTGCCGCAGTACCCACGTCGCCAGGACCACCCGGACATTCCGTTCCAGCTGTTCGACAACGGTGGCGAGCGTGTCTACCTGGCACAAAGCGGCCTGACCGGCGTCAACGGTCCGGATGCCCGTCCTGCCGGTCGCCCTCTGTACGCTACCGACAAGAAGGGTTACCAGCTGGCCGATGGCCAGGAACAACTGGTGGTCGACCTGAAGTTCAGCGACAACGGCGTCAACTACATCAAGCGCTTCAGCTTCAAGCGCGGCGAGTACGACCTGACCGTCAGCTACCTGATCGACAACCAGAGCGGTCAGGCCTGGAGCGGCAACATGTTTGCCCAGCTCAAGCGTGACGCCAGCTCCGATCCGTCGTCGAGCACTGCCACCGGCACCGCCACCTACCTGGGCGCTGCCCTGTGGACTGCTTCCGAGCCTTACAAAAAGGTCTCGATGAAGGACATCGACAAAGGTAGTTTGAAAGAAAATGTGTCCGGCGGCTGGGTTGCCTGGCTGCAGCACTACTTCGTGACCGCCTGGATTCCGGCCAAGTCGGACAACAACGTTGTCCAGACCCGCAAGGACAGCCAGGGCAACTACATCATCGGCTACACTGGCCCGGCCATCAGCGTGCCTGCTGGCGGCAAGGTCGAAACCAGCGCCATGCTGTACGCCGGCCCGAAAATCCAGTCCAAGCTGAAAGAGTTGTCCCCAGGCCTGGAACTGACCGTCGACTACGGCTTCCTGTGGTTCATCGCCCAGCCGATCTTCTGGCTGCTGCAACATATCCACAGCCTGCTGGGTAACTGGGGCTGGTCGATCATCGTGCTGACCATGCTGATCAAAGGCCTGTTCTTCCCGCTGTCGGCTGCCAGCTACCGTTCGATGGCGCGTATGCGTGCCGTTGCGCCGAAGCTCGCTGCACTGAAGGAACGCTTCGGTGACGATCGCCAGAAGATGTCTCAGGCGATGATGGAGCTGTACAAGAAAGAGAAGATCAACCCGCTGGGCGGCTGCCTGCCGATCCTGGTGCAGATGCCAGTGTTCCTGGCCCTGTACTGGGTACTGCTGGAAAGCGTGGAAATGCGCCAGGCTCCATGGATGCTGTGGATTACCGACCTGTCGATCAAGGATCCGTTCTTCATCCTGCCGATCATCATGGGCGCCACCATGTTCATCCAGCAGCGCCTGAACCCGACGCCGCCGGATCCGATGCAGGCCAAGGTGATGAAAATGATGCCGATCATCTTCACCTTCTTCTTCCTGTGGTTCCCGGCTGGTCTGGTGCTGTACTGGGTTGTGAACAACTGCCTGTCGATCGCACAGCAGTGGTACATCACCCGCAGCATCGAAGCAGCCAGCAAAAAAGCTGCTGCTTGACAGGCTACTGCGCTAGCCTGTGAATAAAAAACGCCCCCTAGTGGGGCGTTTTTGCTATCTGTCGTTTTTGTCGTAGAGGCTTTCGAGCATGAACACTGTGCGTGAAACCATCGCCGCCATCGCCACCGCCCAGGGCCGCGGCGGTGTGGGTATTGTCAGGTTGTCCGGCCCTCTGGCTGCCAAGGCCGGCCAGTTGATCACCGGCCGTACGCTTACCCCGCGCCACGCCCATTACGGCCCGTTCCGCGACGAGGAAGGCCTGGTGCTGGACGAAGGGATTGCGCTGTTCTTCCCTGGGCCTAATTCGTTCACCGGCGAGGACGTGCTGGAACTGCAGGGCCACGGTGGCCCGGTGGTGCTGGATATGCTGCTGCAGCGCTGTGTACAGGTTGGTTGCCGGCTGGCTCGCCCGGGTGAGTTCAGCGAGCGTGCATTCCTCAACGACAAGCTCGACCTGGCCCAGGCCGAAGCCATTGCCGACCTGATCGAAGCCAGTTCCAGCCAGGCTGCGCGCAATGCCCTGCGTTCGCTACAGGGGGAGTTCTCCAAGCGCGTGCACTTCCTGACCGAGGCGTTGATTGCGCTGCGCATCTACGTCGAGGCGGCGATCGACTTCCCTGAAGAGGAAATCGACTTCCTCGCCGACGGCCATGTGCTGACGATGCTCGATACGGTGCGGGGAGAGTTGTCCAAAGTACAGCGTGAAGCCGGGCAGGGGGCCTTGCTGCGTGACGGCATGACTGTGGTCATCGCCGGTAGGCCGAATGCCGGCAAGTCGAGCCTGCTGAACCAGCTGGCCGGGCGGGAAGCGGCCATCGTGACTGATATTGCCGGCACCACGCGGGACATCCTGCGCGAACATATCCACATCGACGGCATGCCGCTACACGTGGTCGATACTGCCGGTTTGCGCGACACCGATGACCATGTGGAAAAGATCGGCGTGGAACGTGCGCTGAAGGCCATTGGCGAGGCTGACCGGGTGTTGTTGGTGGTGGACTCCACCGCGCCCGAGGCCAGCGACCCGTTCGCCCTGTGGCCAGAATTTCTCGACCAGCGGCCAGACCCGGCCAAGGTGACGCTGATTCGGAACAAGGCCGATCTTAGTGGTGAGCGGGTAGCGCTGGAACAGTGCGATGACGGCCATGTAACGATCACCCTCAGTGCCAAAGGGGACGATGCAGGGCTGCAGTTGCTGCGTGACCACCTGAAGGCCTGCATGGGTTATGAACAGACGGCCGAGAGTGGTTTCAGCGCTCGCCGGCGCCATCTGGATGCCCTGCGCCAGGCCAGTGAGCACCTGGAACATGGCCGTGCACAACTTACCCTGGCTGGCGCGGGTGAGCTGTTGGCGGAAGACCTGCGGCAGGCGCAGCAGGCCCTGGGGGAGATTACCGGGGCATTCAGCTCTGATGACCTGCTGGGGCGGATTTTCTCCAGCTTCTGCATCGGCAAATAATTCACAGCCAGGCAAAACCAAGAGCCGCTCCTTCGGGAGCGGCTTTTTTTTGCCTCAAATTTCGCAGCTTCCACGGAAATCGCGCCGCACCTGAAGGCTGTGCAGAACCCTGTGGGAGCGGGTTCACCCGCGAAGAGGCCGGTGCAGGTTCACATTTTTTTCATTCACCTACCCCAATCTGCTCTCAGGAGCCCTGTGGAAAACTCGCCTTCAGCTCCGTTGATAAGCGGGCTTTTTTTCTGAGGACAAACCCGCTTGTGGGTAAACAGCCATTTAATCCACAGGCTAAATCGTGTTATCCATAGCCCTCATGGTACTCCAGCCACAGGGTTTAATTTTTCTCTACACGGCATGAATAAAGGCCTACATAACCTTATCCACAGAGAAGCTTGTGCATAAGAATAAACATAGAAACAAAGCTTTTTTAAATTCTTCCTCTTTGATTTCTGTTGGCTGCCACTCATCCACAGACTGGTCAAAATTTGCTCAGACGGTTTCTTTAAAGGGGGTGAAGTCCCTATACTTGTCCGCTTACCTTCTCTATTCGCAAAAACAGGCACGAGGTGCGTGGTGGATTTCCCTTCCCGTTTTGAAGTGATCGTCATCGGCGGCGGCCATGCCGGTACCGAGGCTGCGCTTGCGTCTGCACGCATGGGTGTGAAAACCCTGCTGCTGACCCATAACGTGGAAACCCTCGGTCACATGAGCTGCAACCCCGCCATTGGCGGTATTGGCAAAAGCCATCTGGTCAAAGAGATCGATGCCCTCGGCGGCGCCATGGCGCTGGCCACCGACAAGAGCGGCATCCAGTTCCGCGTTCTGAACAACCGCAAGGGCCCGGCCGTACGCGCCACCCGTGCACAGGCCGACCGCGCCATCTACAAGGCAGTGGTGCGCGAAATCCTGGAAAACCAGCCGAACCTGTGGATATTCCAGCAGTCCTGCGACGACCTGATCGTCGAGCAGGACCAGGTCAAAGGCGTGGTGACCCAGATGGGCCTGCGTTTTTTCGCCGAATCGGTGGTACTGACGACCGGTACCTTCCTCGGCGGGCTTATCCACATTGGTTTGCAAAACCATTCCGGTGGTCGCGCCGGCGATCCACCTTCGATCGCCCTGGCCCACCGCATGCGTGAACTGCCGCTGCGCGTCGGCCGCCTGAAAACCGGTACCCCGCCACGCATCGACGGCCGCTCGGTGGACTTCTCGGTGATGACCGAGCAGCCAGGCGATACGCCGATCCCGGTGATGTCGTTCATGGGCAACGCCCAGATGCATCCGCGCCAGGTGAGCTGCTGGATCACCCACACCAATGCGCGCACCCACGAGATCATCGCCTCGAACCTCGACCGTTCGCCGATGTACTCGGGTGTCATCGAAGGTGTCGGCCCCCGCTACTGCCCGTCGATCGAAGACAAGATCCACCGCTTCGCCGACAAGGAAAGCCACCAGGTGTTCATCGAGCCGGAAGGCCTGACCACCCATGAGCTGTACCCCAACGGTATTTCCACTTCGCTGCCGTTCGACGTGCAGCTGGAGCTGGTGCGGTCGATCCGCGGCATGGAGAACGCCCACATCGTTCGCCCGGGCTATGCCATCGAATACGACTACTTCGACCCGCGCGACCTCAAGTACAGCCTCGAGACCAAAGTCATCGGCGGCCTGTTCTTCGCCGGCCAGATCAACGGCACCACCGGTTACGAAGAAGCCGGCGCCCAGGGTTTGCTGGCCGGGACCAACGCCGCCCTGCGGGCGCAGGGCCGAGACAGCTGGTGCCCGCGCCGCGACGAGGCGTACATCGGCGTACTGGTCGACGACCTGATTACCCTGGGAACCCAGGAGCCGTACCGCATGTTCACTTCGCGTGCCGAGTACCGCCTGATCCTGCGCGAAGACAACGCCGACCTGCGCCTGACCGAAAAGGGCCGAGAACTCGGCCTGATCGACGACCAGCGTTGGGCCGCCTTCTGCGCCAAGCGCGACGGCATCGAACGCGAGGAGCAGCGCCTGAAGTCGACCTGGGTACGCCCGAACACCGAGCAAGGCCAGGCCATTGTGGATAAGTTCGGTACCCCGCTCAGCCACGAATACAGCCTGCTCAACCTGCTGGCGCGCCCGGAAATCGACTACGCCGGGCTGATCGAGGCAACCGGCGGCGAAGCGATCGATCCACAGGTCGCCGAGCAGGTCGAAATCCGCACCAAGTACGCCGGTTACATCGACCGCCAGCAGGATGAAATCGCACGTCTGCGCGCCAGCGAAGACACCCGCCTGCCTGTGGATATCGATTACTCGACGATTTCCGGCCTGTCCAAGGAAATCCAGGGCAAGCTGGGCCAGACCCGACCGGAAACCCTGGGTCAGGCTTCGCGTATCCCGGGCGTGACCCCGGCGGCGATTTCCCTGTTGCTGATTCACTTGAAAAAACGCGGCGCTGGCCGCGAATTGGAGCAAAGCGCTTGAGTTCCCTGGTCACCCCGCAACACGCTGAAGAGTTGTCCACAGGTGCGCGCCAGCTCGGTGTCGAGCTGAGCGCCGAGCATCACGAAAAGCTGCTCGGCTACCTGGCCCTGTTGATCAAATGGAACAAAGCCTACAACCTCACCGCCGTGCGGGACCCCGACGAGATGGTGTCGCGTCACCTGCTCGACAGCCTCAGTGTCATGTCGTTTATCCACAGCGAGCGTGACAACTGGCTGGATGTCGGCAGTGGCGGTGGCATGCCCGGTATCCCATTGGCTATCCTGCATCCGCACAAGCGCGTGACGGTGCTGGACGCCAATGGCAAGAAGACCCGCTTCCTGACCCAGGTGAAAATGGAGCTCAAGCTGGACAACCTCACGGTTATCCACAGTCGGGTCGAAGCCTTCCAGCCGACACAACCGTTCAGCGGAATCATCTCCCGCGCCTTCAGCAGCATGGAGAACTTCACCAGCTGGACCCGCCACCTGGGCGACACCGGGACGCAATGGCTTGCAATGAAGGGGCTGCATCCTGCCGATGAACTGGTAGCATTGCCCGCAGACTTCACAGTGGAAAGCGAGCAGGCCCTGACCGTTCCAGGTTGCCAGGGCCAGCGCCATCTGCTGATACTGCGCCGCAAGGCATGACTGGGAACACACGCAACAATGGCTAAGGTATTCGCAATCGCGAACCAGAAAGGTGGTGTGGGCAAGACAACCACCTGTATCAATCTCGCCGCCTCGCTGGCCGCGACCAAGCGTCGTGTGCTGCTGATCGACCTCGATCCGCAGGGCAACGCCACCATGGGCAGCGGTGTGGACAAGCACGAGCTCGAGCACTCGGTTTACGACCTGTTGATCGGGGAATGCGACCTGGCCCAGGCCATGCATTACTCCGAGCACGGTGGTTTCCAGTTGCTGCCGGCCAACCGTGACCTGACCGCCGCCGAAGTGGTGCTGCTGGAAATGCAGGTCAAGGAGAGCCGCCTGCGCAACGCCCTGGCGCCGATTCGCGAGAACTACGACTACATCCTCATCGACTGCCCGCCGTCGCTGTCGATGCTCACGCTCAACGCCCTGGTCGCCTCCGATGGCGTGATCATCCCGATGCAGTGCGAGTACTACGCACTGGAAGGTCTCAGCGACCTTGTGGATAACATCAAGCGCATCGCCGCCCGGCTGAACCCGGAGCTGAAGATCGAGGGCCTGCTGCGGACCATGTACGATCCGCGCCTGAGCCTGAACAACGATGTCTCGGCGCAGCTGAAGGAGCACTTTGGCCCGCAGCTGTACGACACGGTCATTCCGCGCAACATTCGCCTGGCCGAGGCCCCGAGCTTCGGCATGCCGGCCCTGGCCTACGACAAGCAATCGCGAGGCGCGCTGGCTTATCTGGCGCTGGCCGGGGAACTGGTACGCCGTCAACGCCGTCAATCACGCACTGCACAAACAACTTAAGGAATCCGTATGGCCGTCAAGAAACGGGGTCTCGGACGTGGGTTGGATGCACTGCTCAGTGGTCCTTCCGTCAGCGCGCTCGAAGAGCAGGCTGTGAAGATCGACCAGAAAGAACTGCAACACCTGCCGGTCGAGCTGATCCAGCGTGGCAAGTACCAGCCGCGCCGGGACATGGACCCGGAGGCGCTGGAAGAGCTCGCGCACTCGATTCGCAACCATGGCGTGATGCAACCGATCGTGGTGCGCCCGATCGATGGCAACCGCTTCGAGATCATCGCCGGTGAGCGCCGCTGGCGCGCCACCCAGCAGGCTGGCCTGGACAAGATCCCGGCGATGGTCCGCGAAGTGCCCGACGAAGCCGCCATCGCCATGGCGCTGATCGAGAACATCCAGCGCGAAGACCTCAACCCGCTGGAAGAGGCCCTGGCCCTGCAGCGCCTGCAGCAGGAGTTCGAGCTCACCCAGCAACAGGTGGCCGATGCCGTGGGCAAGTCGCGGGTGACCGTGGCCAACCTGCTGCGCCTCATCACCCTGCCTGACGCGATCAAGACCATGCTCGCCCATGGCGACCTGGAGATGGGCCACGCCCGTGCATTGCTCGGCCTGGAAGAACACCGCCAGGAAGAGGGGGCGCGTCATGTTGTCGCACGTGGCCTCACCGTGCGCCAAACCGAGGCACTGGTTCGCCAGTGGCTCAGCGACAAACCTGATCCGGTCGAACCGAGCAAACCTGATCCGGATATCGCACGCCTTGAACAGCGGCTCGCAGAGCGCCTGGGCTCGGCCGTGCAGATCCGCCATGGCAACAAGGGCAAAGGCCAATTGGTTATTCGCTACAACTCGCTTGACGAGTTGCAAGGCGTGCTTGCTCACATCCGCTGAAACAATTCCCGTTGTAGCGCGCAGTCGGAAATCACTACCGAATAGTTGAATAGGGGTTAATCCACCCCTATACTCTGCGCGCATTTTGTCGGCACAAATTATGCCAAGTCATAACTGACTTGCTGGTCGACTTCCGAGGAGCAGTTGTGATGGAAATCCGCACGCCAAACCGCCTGCCTTTCCATCGCTGGGCGGTTTTCCCGGTACTGCTGGCTCAATTCGTCGTACTGCTGCTGGCAACGTTGGTGTTGTGGCAGTGGAAAGGGGCGGTCAGTGGATATTCAGGCCTTTGCGGAGGTTTGATTGCCTGGCTACCCAATGTGTATTTCGCCTGGAAGGCTTTTCGCTTCAGCGGGGCCCGGGCGGCACAAGCCATCGTCAAGTCGTTCTACGCTGGCGAGGCAGGCAAGATGATTTTGACGGCAGTGCTTTTTGCACTGACCTTCGCAGGAGTGAAGCCACTGGCGCCGTTAGCAGTATTCGGCGTCTTCGTGTTGACCCTTTTGGTCAGCTGGTTCGCGCCCCTGCTGATGAATAAAAGACTTTCGAGACCTTAGGGCGTTTGAGGCAACCATGGCAGCAGAAACCGCTTCGGGCTATATCCAGCACCACTTGCAGAACCTGACCTACGGTCAACTACCAGACGGCAGCTGGGGCTTCGCCCATTCGGCTGCAGAAGCCAAGGCAATGGGCTTCTGGGCGTTCCACCTGGACACCCTGGGTTGGTCCGTCGCGCTGGGTCTGATCTTCCTGTTCATTTTCCGCATGGCGGCCAAGAAGGCGACTTCCGGCCAACCTGGCGGCCTGCAGAACTTCGTAGAAGTGATGGTGGACTTCGTCAACGGCAGCGTGAAGGACTCCTTCCACGGCCGTAGCCCGGTAATCGCTCCGCTGGCGCTGACCATTTTCGTCTGGGTATTCCTGATGAACGCCGTCGACCTGGTACCGGTCGACTGGATTCCTCAGCTGGCCATCCTGATCTCCGGTGACCCGCACATTCCGTTCCGCGCCGTGTCGACCACCGACCCGAACGCGACCCTGGCCATGGCCTTCTGCGTGTTCGCCCTGATCATCTTCTACAGCATCAAGGTCAAGGGCCTGGGCGGCTTCATCGGTGAGCTGACCCTGCACCCGTTCGGCAGCAAGAACATCTTCGTTCAGATCCTGCTGATTCCGGTCAACTTCCTGCTGGAATTCGTCACCCTGATCGCCAAGCCGATCTCGCTGGCACTGCGTCTGTTCGGCAACATGTACGCCGGCGAACTGGTGTTCATCCTGATCGCTGTAATGTTCGGCTCCGGCCTGCTGTGGCTCAGCGGCCTGGGTGTGGTGCTGCAATGGGCGTGGGCTGTGTTCCACATCCTGATCATCACGCTGCAAGCTTTCATCTTCATGATGCTGACCATCGTCTACCTGTCGATGGCTCACGAAGATAACCATTAAGACCGCCTGGCGTGTCTGATAGCCTTCCCCGCCTGTTCGGGGGGAGGGCTTAAAAAGTCCGCAAGGGCATGCTGTACCAAACGATTTGTTTTACCGCTTCAAACTAAAAACCTAACCAATACGACGTAAAAGTCGGGAGGAAAGATGGAAACTGTAGTTGGTCTGACCGCTATCGCTGTTGCTCTGCTGATCGGCCTGGGTGCTCTGGGTACCGCCATTGGTTTCGGCCTGCTGGGCGGCAAGTTCCTGGAAGGCGCTGCTCGTCAACCAGAAATGGTTCCGATGCTGCAGGTTAAAATGTTCATCGTTGCCGGTCTGCTCGACGCCGTAACCATGATCGGTGTTGGTATCGCTCTGTTCTTCACCTTCGCGAATCCGTTCGTTGGTCAGATCGCCGGCTAATCACTCGTCACCACGAGTTGATGGCTGTATGAATTAAGACCGAGCGAGGTGTTGGCGTGAACATTAATGCAACCCTGATTGGCCAATCCGTTGCTTTTCTGATTTTTGTACTCTTCTGCATGAAGTATGTATGGCCTCCGGTCATCACTGCCCTGCAAGAGCGCCAAAAGAAGATTGCCGACGGCTTGGACGCTGCCAACCGCGCAGCTCGCGACCTGGAGCTGGCCCAAGAGAAAGCGGGTCAGCAACTGCGTGAAGCTAAAGCACAGGCAGCCGAAATCATCGAGCAAAGCAAGAAACGCGCTGCTCAGCTTGTCGAGGAAGCCCGTGATCAGGCCCGCGTCGAAGCTGACCGTGTGAAAGCTCAGGCTCTGGCCGAGATCGAACAGGAACTGAACAGCGCTAAAGACGCCCTGCGTGCCCAAGTGGGTGCCCTGGCCGTTGGTGGTGCTGAAAAGATCCTTGGCGCCACAATCGATCAAAACGCGCATGCGGAGCTGGTTAACAAACTGGCCGCTGAAATTTAAGCGAGGGCGATCATGGCAGAACTGACCACGTTGGCCCGACCTTACGCTAAGGCTGCCTTTGAGCATGCCCAGGCCCATCAGCAACTGGCCAATTGGTCAGCCATGCTCGGCCTGGCTGCTGCGGTGTCGCAAGACGACACCATGCAGCGCCTGCTCAAGGCCCCGCGACTGACGAGCGCAGAAAAGGCCGCCACGTTCATTGACGTGTGCGGTGACAAGTTCAATGCACAGGCACAGAATTTCATTCATGTTGCCGCGGAAAACGACCGTCTCCTGCTTCTGCCGGAGATTGCCGCCCTGTTCGACCTGTACAAGGCCGAGCAAGAGAAATCCGTGGACGTGGAAGTCACCAGTGCCTTCGCGTTGAACCAAGAACAGCAAGACAAACTCGCCAAGGTTCTCAGTGCACGGTTAGGCCAGGAAGTGCGCCTGCACGCGTCGGAGGATGCCAGCCTGATTGGCGGCGTCGTCATCCGCGCTGGTGACCTGGTAATCGATGGCTCTGTTCGCGGCAAAATCGCGAAACTGGCCGAAGCATTGAAATCTTGAGTTTGAAGGGGCAGCAGAGCAATGCAGCAACTCAATCCTTCCGAAATTAGTGAAATCATCAAGGGCCGCATCGACAACCTCGATGTGAGCTCCCAAGCCCGTAACGAAGGTACCGTTGTTTCGGTATCCGACGGTATCGTGCGGATCCACGGTCTGGCCGACGTCATGTACGGCGAAATGATCGAGTTCCCTGGCAGCGTATTCGGCATGGCCCTGAACCTGGAGCAAGACTCCGTTGGTGCAGTGATCCTGGGTGCCTATGACACCCTCGCCGAAGGCATGAGCGCCAAGTGCACCGGTCGCATCCTGGAAGTTCCGGTCGGCAAAGGCCTGCTGGGCCGCGTCGTCGACGCTCTGGGTAACCCGATCGATGGCAAAGGTCCTCTGACCACCACCGAAACCGACGCGGTCGAAAAGGTCGCTCCAGGCGTGATCTGGCGTAAGTCGGTAGACCAGCCTGTACAGACTGGCTACAAGTCCGTCGACGCCATGATCCCTGTCGGCCGTGGCCAGCGCGAGCTGATCATCGGTGACCGTCAGATCGGCAAGACCGCCATGGCCATCGACGCCATCATCAACCAGAAAGACTCCGGTATTTTCTGTGTTTATGTTGCTGTCGGCCAGAAGCGTTCCACCGTTGCCAACATCGTTCGCAAGCTGGAAGAAGCCGGCGCCCTGGCCAACACCATCGTGGTCGTTGCCAGTGCTTCGGAATCCGCCGCACTGCAGTTCCTGGCGCCATACGCCGGCTGCACCATGGGCGAGTTCTTCCGTGACCGCGGTGAAGACGCCCTGATCGTTTACGATGACCTGTCCAAGCAGGCCGTTGCCTACCGTCAGATCTCCCTGCTGCTGCGCCGTCCACCAGGACGTGAAGCGTACCCAGGTGACGTGTTCTATCTCCACTCCCGTCTGCTGGAGCGTGCATCGCGCGTTTCGGAAGAGTACGTCGAGAAGTTCACCAACGGTGCTGTGACTGGCAAAACCGGTTCCCTGACCGCCCTGCCGATCATCGAAACCCAGGCTGGCGACGTTTCCGCGTTCGTTCCGACCAACGTGATTTCCATCACCGACGGTCAGATCTTCCTGGAATCGGCCATGTTCAACTCGGGCATCCGCCCTGCAGTGAACGCCGGTGTTTCGGTATCCCGCGTAGGTGGTGCCGCTCAGACCAAGATCATCAAGAAGCTGTCCGGTGGTATCCGTACCGCTCTGGCTCAGTACCGTGAACTGGCTGCATTCGCCCAGTTCGCTTCCGATCTGGACGAAGCGACCCGCAAGCAGCTGGAGCATGGTCAGCGCGTTACCGAGCTGATGAAGCAGAAGCAGTACGCGCCGATGTCCATCGCGGACATGGCCCTGTCGCTGTACGCCGCTGAGCGTGGCTTCCTGACTGACGTAGAAGTCTCCAAGATCGGTAGCTTCGAGCAAGCACTGATCGCCTTCTTCAACCGTGATCACGCTGAACTGATGGCGAAGATCAACGTGAAGGGTGACTTCAACGACGAAATCGACGCAGGCCTGAAAGCCGGTATCGAGAAGTTCAAGGCCACCCAGACCTGGTAAGCCGCAGCGGGGGCTCAGGCCCCCGCTTGCTAACCTGATAGGTGATACATGGCAGGCGCAAAAGAGATTCGCAGTAAGATTGCGAGCATCAAAAGCACGCAAAAAATTACCAGCGCCATGGAGAAAGTGGCGGTCAGCAAGATGCGCAAGGCACAAATGCGCATGGCTGCTAGCCGTCCTTACGCGGAGCGTATCCGCCAGGTGATCGGTCATCTGGCCAACGCCAACCCGGAATACCGCCACCCGTTCATGATCGAGCGCCCTGTAAAGCGCGCCGGTTATATCGTGGTGAGCAGTGACCGTGGTCTGTGCGGTGGCTTGAACACCAACCTGTTCAAGGCCCTGGTCAAGGACATGAACGAAAACCGCGAACAGGGCGTGGAAATCGACCTGTGCGTGATCGGCAGCAAGGGTGCGACTTTCTTCCGCATCTTTGGCGGCAACGTCGTAGCCGCGATCAGCCACTTGGGCGAAGAGCCATCGATCAACGATCTGATCGGCTCCGTCAAAGTAATGCTGGACGCCTACCTGGACGGCCGTATCGATCGCCTCTCGGTGGTTTCGAACAAGTTCATCAACACCATGACCCAGAAGCCAACGGTCGAGCAATTGGTACCGTTGGTGGCAACCCCGGATCAGGATCTCAAGCATCACTGGGACTACCTGTACGAACCCGACGCAAAAGAGCTGCTGGACGGCTTGATGGTGCGTTACGTGGAGTCGCAGGTGTACCAGGCGGTGGTCGAGAACAACGCTGCTGAACAAGCGGCCCGGATGATCGCCATGAAGAACGCCACAGACAACGCCGGTGATTTGATCAAAGAGCTTCAGTTGATCTACAACAAGGCGCGTCAGGCTGCGATCACCCAGGAGATCTCGGAAATCGTCGGCGGCGCTGCCGCGGTTTAACGGTTCAAATATTCAGAGGATCCAGCTATGAGTAGCGGACGTATCGTTCAAATCATCGGCGCCGTCATCGACGTGGAATTCCCACGTGACGTCGTGCCGAGTGTTTACAACGCGCTGAAAGTACAAGGCGCGGAAACCACCCTGGAAGTTCAGCAGCAGCTGGGCGACGGCGTGGTTCGTACCATTGCGATGGGCTCGACCGAAGGCCTGAAGCGCGGTCTGGAAGTCGTTGACTCCGGCGCTGCCATTTCCGTTCCTGTTGGTAAGGCCACCCTGGGCCGTATCATGGACGTACTGGGCAACCCGATCGACGAGGCCGGCCCGATTGGCGAAGAAGAGCGTCGCGGTATCCACCAGCCAGCGCCTTCGTTCGCTGACCAGGCAGGCGGCAACGACCTGCTGGAAACCGGCATCAAGGTTATCGACCTGGTTTGCCCGTTCGCCAAGGGTGGTAAGGTTGGTCTGTTCGGTGGTGCCGGTGTCGGCAAGACCGTAAACATGATGGAACTGATCCGTAACATCGCCATGGAACACAGCGGTTACTCCGTGTTCGCTGGTGTGGGTGAGCGTACTCGTGAGGGTAACGACTTCTACCACGAGATGAAGGACTCCAACGTTCTCGACAAGGTAGCGCTGGTCTACGGTCAGATGAACGAGCCACCAGGAAACCGTCTGCGCGTAGCGCTGACCGGCCTGACCATGGCCGAGAAGTTCCGTGACGAAGGTAACGACGTTCTGCTGTTCGTCGACAACATCTATCGTTATACCCTGGCCGGTACCGAAGTATCCGCACTGCTGGGCCGTATGCCTTCGGCAGTAGGTTACCAGCCGACCCTGGCTGAAGAGATGGGCGTTCTGCAAGAGCGTATCACCTCCACCAAGGAAGGTTCGATCACCTCCGTTCAGGCCGTATACGTACCTGCGGACGACTTGACCGACCCGTCGCCAGCGACCACCTTCGCCCACTTGGACGCCACCGTCGTTCTGTCCCGTGACATCGCCTCCCTGGGTATCTACCCAGCGGTCGACCCACTGGACTCGACTTCGCGCCAGCTGGACCCGAACGTGATCGGCAACGAGCACTACGAGACCGCTCGTGGCGTTCAGTATGTTCTGCAGCGCTACAAAGAGCTGAAGGACATCATCGCGATCCTGGGTATGGACGAACTGTCCGAAGCCGACAAGCAACTGGTAGCCCGCGCTCGTAAGATCCAGCGCTTCCTGTCGCAGCCGTTCTTCGTGGCCGAAGTCTTCACCGGTTCGCCAGGCAAGTACGTTTCCCTGAAAGACACCATCGCTGGCTTCAGCGGCATCCTCAAAGGTGACTACGACCACCTGCCAGAACAAGCGTTCTACATGGTCGGCAGCATCGACGAAGCGATCGAGAAAGCCAAGAAACTGTAATTCCTGCGCCCCGCAAGGGGCGCTATCAGGTTGAGGCAAGCAGATGGCTATGACAGTCCATTGCGATATCGTCAGCGCGGAAGGAGAGATCTTCTCCGGCCTGGTCGAGATGGTAGTTGCGCACGGTAACCTAGGTGATCTTGGTATCGCTCCGGGCCACGCGCCGCTGATCACCAATCTCAAGCCTGGTCCGATCACGCTGACCAAGCAGGGTGGCGCCCAAGAGGTGTTTTACATCTCTGGTGGTTTCCTCGAGGTTCAGCCGAACATGGTCAAGGTGCTTGCCGATACCGTGCAACGTGCTGCAGACCTGGATGAAGCTCAGGCTCAGGAAGCCCTCAAGGCTGCCGAGAACGCCCTGAATCTGAAAGGCGCGGACTTCGACTACGGCGCCGCCGCCGCACGTCTGGCCGAGGCCGCAGCTCAGCTGCGTACCGTCCAGCAAATGCGCAGAGGCAAGTAATCGGCCCTCGGCTGATAACTTCTGTAGCGATTGAGTAAAAGGGTAGCCTCGGCTACCCTTTTTCTTTTTCTGATTTCTCCCCCCGGTCATTTCACTGACCACCCAGGATTGGTAGCCAGTAATGTCACTCGATATCGTTATTCTCGCCGCCGGCCAAGGCACCCGCATGCGCTCGGCGCTGCCCAAGGTGCTGCACCCGGTAGCCGGCAACTCCATGCTCGGCCATGTTATCCACAGCGCGCGCCAGCTGCAGCCGCAAGGTATTCATGTGGTCATTGGCCATGGGGCCGAGCTGGTTCGCGAGCGCCTGGCCGCCGACGACCTGAACTTCGTCATGCAGGACAAGCAGCTGGGTACCGGCCATGCGGTTGCCCAGGCACTACCGGGCTTGACCGCCGAAACCGTGCTGGTGCTGTACGGTGATGTGCCGTTGATCGAAGTGGAAACCCTGCAGCGGCTGCTGGCCAAGGCCAACGAGCAGCAGCTGGGCCTGCTCACGGTGACCCTCGACGACCCGACCGGCTATGGCCGCATTGTGCGTGACGAGCAGGGCAAGGTGACCGCCATCGTTGAGCACAAGGACGCCAACGATGCGCAGAAAGCGATCAAGGAAGGCAACACCGGTATTCTGGCCCTGCCAGCCGCGCGCCTGGCCGACTGGATGGGCCGTCTGTCGAACAACAACGCTCAGGGCGAGTATTACCTGACCGACGTCATCGCCATGGCTGTGGCCGATGGCCTGGTGGTGGCTACCGAACAGCCGCACGACCCGATGGAAGTGCAAGGTGCCAACGACCGCCGCCAGTTGTCGGAGCTGGAGCGCCACTACCAGTTGCGCGAAGGCCGTCGCCTGATGGCCCAGGGTGTGACCCTGCGCGACCCGGCGCGCTTCGATGTCCGCGGTGAAGTGACCGTTGGCCGTGATGTGCTGATCGACATCAACGTGATTCTCGAAGGCAAGGTGGTCATCGAGGACGATGTGCAGATCGGCCCTAACTGCGTGATCAAGAACACCACCCTGCGCAAAGGCGCAGTGGTCAAGGCCAACAGCCACCTCGAAGGCGCCGTGATGGGCGAGGGCAGCGATGCCGGCCCGTTCGCCCGCCTGCGCCCGGGCAGTGTGCTGGACGCCAAGGCCCATGTGGGTAACTTCGTCGAACTGAAAAACGCCCACCTCGGGGAAGGCGCCAAGGCCGGTCACCTGACTTACCTGGGCGATGCCGAAATCGGTGCACGCACCAACATCGGCGCCGGCACCATCACCTGCAACTACGATGGCGCCAACAAGTTCAAGACCGTGATGGGCGAGGACGTGTTCATCGGCTCGAACAACTCGTTGGTAGCGCCTGTGGAAATCAAGGCTGGTGCGACCACTGCTGCCGGATCGACCATCACCCAGACCGTGGAGGCAGGCGACCTGGCGGTGGCTCGTGCCCGTCAGCGCAACATCTCGGGTTGGAAGCGGCCGGAGAAGATCAAGAAGAGCTGAGTTATACACAGCTGTTTCGATCGAAAGCCGACTTATGTGAATAAGTCGGCTTTTTTCTTGGTCGTTTGGTGTTACTTGTGGGAGCGGCCTTGTGTCGCGAAAGGGCTGCGAAGCAGCCCCGGCAATATTCGCGTTACCTGTGAAATCATTGGGGCCGCTTTGGGGCCCTTTCGCGACACAAGGCCGCTCCCACAAGGGCATGGCGATTGCCGGAAGAAACTATCCACAGGCAGTGACACCTTGACGAATCGCTCATCTTAGGTTTTGATTGCCACCATTATCTTTCGAATCGAAACTTAAGCGCTCATGTCGAAACGAAACACCCCTCAGCGGCGGCACAACATCCTGGCTTTGCTCAGCGAGCAGGGCGAGGTGAGTGTGGACGCGTTGGCCAAGCGTTTCGCTACCTCGGAAGTCACCATCCGCAAGGACCTCGCTGCCCTCGAAACCAACGGCCTGTTGCTACGGCGCTACGGTGGCGCGGTCCCGGTGCCACAAGAGTTGCTCGGTGAACCTGCCCAGCCGGTGTCTTCCTATAAAAAGGCCATCGCCCGCGCCGCCGTGGCACGTATCCGCGAACATGCGCGCATCATCATCGACAGCGGTAGCACCACGGCAGCCATGATCCCCGAACTGGGGCGCCATCCTGGCCTGGTGGTGATGACCAATTCGATGAACGTGGCCCGCGCTATCTGCGACCTCGAACACGAGCCGGTGCTGCTGATGACCGGTGGCACCTGGGACCCGCATTCGGAGTCGTTCCAGGGCCAGGTGGCCGAGCAGGTGTTGCGCTCCTACGATTTCGACCAGCTGTTCATCGGCGCCGACGGCATCGACCTCGGTCGTGGTACCACCACCTTCAACGAACTTCTCGGGCTGAGCCGGGTCATGGCCGAAGTCGCCCGTGAAGTGATCGTGATGGTCGAATCGGACAAGGTAGGGCGCAAGATCCCCAACCTCGAGCTGCCCTGGGGCAGCGTGCACACCCTTATTACTGACGAACGCCTGCCCGCAGCGGCACGCGAACAAATTCAAGCCCGCGGCATCAACCTGATCTGCGCCGCGATCAGCCAGGAGCAATAAACCATGTGTGGAATCGTTGGTGCCGTCGCCGAGCGCAACATCACAGCCATCCTGATCGAAGGCCTCAAGCGTCTTGAGTACCGCGGGTACGACAGCGCCGGCCTGGCCGTCCTCACCCAGAACGGTGAACTGCAGCGCCGTCGCCGTATCGGCAAGGTCAGTGAACTGGAAGCCGCTGTTGCCGCCGAGCCACTGGCCGGCCAGCTGGGCATCGCCCACACTCGCTGGGCCACCCACGGTGCGCCGACCGAGGGCAACGCCCACCCGCACTTCTCGGGCAATGAAGTGGCCGTGGTGCACAACGGCATCATCGAGAACCACGAAGAACTGCGCGAAGAGCTGAAGGGCCTTGGCTATGTCTTCACTTCGCAGACCGATACCGAAGTCATCGTCCACCTGATCCACCACACCCTGAAGAGCGTTCCGGACTTGACCGATGCCCTGAAGGCTGCGGTGAAGCGCCTGCATGGTGCTTACGGCCTGGCGCTGATCAGTGCCAAGCAGCCTGACCGCCTGGTAGCCGCACGCAGTGGCAGCCCGCTGGTCATCGGCCTGGGCCTGGGCGAGAACTTCCTGGCGTCCGACCAGCTAGCCCTGCGCCAAGTCACCGACCGCTTCATGTACCTGGAAGAAGGCGACATTGCTGAAATCCGCCGTGACCAGGTCTCCATCTGGGACCAGGATGGCCACAAGGTCCAGCGCGAAACCGTGCAGTACCACGAAGGTGCCGAAGCTGCCGACAAAGGCACCTACCGCCACTTCATGCTCAAGGAAATCCACGAGCAGCCAAGCGTGGTGCAGCGCACCCTGGAAGGTCGCCTGGGCAAGGACAACGTGATGGTCCAGGCCTTCGGCCCGCAGGCTGCCGAACTGTTCGCCAAGGTGCGCAACGTGCAGATCGTTGCCTGCGGTACCAGCTACCACGCCGGCATGGTCGCCCGTTACTGGCTGGAAAGCCTGGCCGGGATCCCGTGCCAGGTCGAAGTGGCCAGCGAGTTCCGTTACCGCAAGGTGGTAGTGCAGCCGGACACCCTGTTCGTCTCCATCTCGCAGTCTGGCGAAACCGCCGACACCCTTGCCGCACTGCGCAACGCCAAGGAGCTGGGCTTCCTCGGCAGCCTGGCGATCTGCAACGTCGGTATCAGCTCGCTGGTGCGTGAGTCGGACCTGACCCTGTTGACCCTGGCCGGCCCGGAAATCGGCGTGGCTTCGACCAAGGCTTTCACCACCCAGCTGGTTTCGCTGATGCTGCTGACTCTGGCTCTGGGCCAGGTGCGCGGTACCTTGGAAGCCGGCGTCGAAGCCGAGCTGGTTGAAGAGCTGCGCCGCCTGCCGGCCCGCCTGGGCGAAGCCCTGGCCATGGACGCCACCGTCGAGAAAATCGCCGAGCTGTTCGCCGACAAGCACCACACCCTGTTCCTCGGCCGTGGTGCGCAGTACCCGGTGGCGATGGAAGGTGCGCTCAAGCTCAAGGAAATCTCCTACATCCACGCCGAAGCCTACCCGGCAGGCGAGCTGAAGCACGGCCCGCTGGCGCTGGTGGATAGCGACATGCCGGTGGTAACCGTTGCGCCGAACAACGAACTGCTGGAGAAGCTGAAGTCCAACCTGCAGGAAGTACGCGCCCGTGGTGGCGAGCTGGTAGTGTTTGCCGACGAGCAGGCCGGCATGACCAATGGTGAAGGTACCCACGTGATCAAGGTGCCGCACATCGCCGACGCCCTGGCGCCGATCCTGTACACCATCCCGCTGCAGCTGCTGTCTTACTACGTGGCCGTGCTCAAGGGCACCGACGTGGACCAGCCGCGTAACCTGGCCAAGTCGGTTACGGTCGAGTAAGCCAGAAGCCAGGGGCGCTTTGCGCCCCATCGCGACACAAGGCCGCTCCTACAGGAGAACGCAATTTCCTGTAGGAGCGGCCTTGTGTCGCGATGGGCTGCAAAGCAGCTCCCCGGCTATCTCACATCAAATCTGCATCGCCATCCCGTCCACATTCATCGCTGCCTGGCGCAAGGCCTCGGAGCGGGTCGGGTGGGGGTGGCAGGTGAGGGCGATGTCTTCCGCCGAGGCCGAGAACTCCATGGCCACGCAGAACTCACCGATCATCTCGCTGACACTTGGGCCTACCAGGTGTACACCCAGCACTTCGTCGGTCTCGGCATCGGCGATGACCTTGGCGAAGCCTTCGGTCTCGTGGTTGATCTTGGCCCGGCTGTTGGCCGTGAACGGGAACTTGCCGACTTTATAGGCACGCCCTTCGGCCTTGAGCTGCTCTTCGGTCTTGCCCACGGTGGCCAGCTCCGGGCGGGTGTAGATCACGCCAGGGATAAGGTTGTAGTTGACCTCGTGGGGCTTGCCGGCGATGCGTTCGATGCAGGCCACCGCTTCGTCTTCGGCTTTGTGCGCCAGCATCGGGCCGGAGGTGACGTCGCCAATCACCCAGATACCCGGCACGGAAGTGCGGTGGTGGTCGTTGCCGAGCATGCCGCGCTTGTCGGTTTCCAAGCCCACGCTTTCCAGGTTGAGCCCTTTGGTATAGGGGCGTCGGCCGATGGCGACCAGTACATAGTCAGCTTGCAGCGTTTCTGCGGTGCCACCGGCGGCCGGCTCCAGGGTCAGGTTCACGCCTTCGGCGCTGGCGCTGGCGCTGGCCTGGGTCACCTTGCTGCCCAGCTTGAACGCCATGCCTTGCTTGGCCAGGGCCTTCTGCAGGGTCTTGGCGGTTTCTTCGTCGGTGCCCGGGCAGATGCGGTCGAGGTATTCGATGACCGTGACCTGGCTGCCCAGGCGGCGCCATACCGAACCCAGCTCAAGGCCGATCACGCCGGCGCCGATGACGACCAGGTGCTTGGGCACCTGTGGCAGCGACAGCGCGCCGGTCGAGTCGATGATGCGCTGGTTGTCGATGGTCACGCCCGGCAGGGGCGTAGGTTCGGAGCCGGTTGCAATGACAATGTCCTTGGCCTGCAGTGCGGTTTCGCTACCGTCCTCAGCCTTGACCACGACCTTGCCGACGCCGTCCAGGCGGCCCCAGCCCTTGATCCAGTCGACCTTGTTCTTGCGGAACAGGTACTCGATGCCCTTGGTCAGGCCGGTCACGCTCTCGTCCTTCTGTTTCATCATCTGAGCGAGGTTGAGGGTAGGTTTGACTTCGATACCGAGGTGGGCGAACTCGTCACCACTGGCGGCTTCGTACAGCTCGGAAGCATGCAGCAACGCCTTGGAGGGCATGCAACCCACGTTCAGGCAGGTGCCGCCCAAGGTCGAGCGGCCTTCCACGCAGGCTACGCTCAGGCCCAGCTGGCCGGCGCGGATGGCTGCGTTGTAGCCGCCAGGGCCACCGCCGATGATCACCACGTCATAGGATTTCATGGGTTCAACTCCAGGATGAAGAAGCGCAAGAGGGGCACAAGGTTAAGCTGAGATGCAAAAATTGTATACAATCTGCTGCGTGGATAAGATCAGTTGGTTCTAGACCATGGTCTCGTTTAGAGGAAACATCCCACGAATGAACTACTCTGATCCGGCGACGTTCGAAATATCAGGCGTCGTGGCCAAATACGGACAGGAGGGTCGTTCATGCTTGCGCAACTTCCACCGGCACTGCAGAGCCTGCATCTGCCGCTGCGGCTGAAACTGTGGGACGGTAACCAGTTCGATCTGGGGCCTAGCCCGCAGGTCACTATCCTGGTCAAGGAGCCACAGCTGATCAGCCAGTTGAGCCACCCGAGCATGGACCAGCTGGGCACGGCATTCGTCGAAGGCAAGCTGGAGCTGGAGGGCGATATTGGTGAAGCCATCCGCGTATGCGATGAGCTGAGCGAAGCGCTACTGACCGATGAGGACGACGCCCCACCGCAGCGCCGGGCCCATGACAAGAGCACCGACGCCGAAGCCATTTCCTACCATTACGATGTTTCCAACGAGTTCTACCAGCTATGGCTGGATCAGGACATGGCCTACTCGTGCGCCTACTTCCGCGAGCCGGACAACACGCTGGATCAGGCACAGCAGGACAAATTCGATCATCTGTGCCGCAAGCTGCGTCTGGACGCAGGTGACTACCTGCTCGACGTCGGCTGCGGCTGGGGCGGGCTGGCGCGTTTCGCTGCTCGCGAATATGGCGCCAAGGTGTTTGGTATCACCTTGAGCAAGGAGCAACTCAAGCTCGGTCGCGAGCGGGTGAAGGCAGAGGGGTTGGCCGACAAGGTCGACCTGCAGATTCTCGACTACCGCGACCTGCCTCAGGATGGCCGCTTCGACAAGGTTGTCAGCGTTGGCATGTTCGAGCATGTGGGGCATGCCAACCTGGCGCTGTATAGCCAGAAGCTGTTCGGTGCCGTGAGGGAAGGGGGGCTGGTGATGAATCACGGTATCACCGCCAAGCATGTCGATGGCCGCCCGGTCGGGCGTGGCGCTGGCGAGTTCATCGATCGCTACGTCTTCCCCCATGGCGAGCTGCCGCACCTGTCGATGATCAGTGCCAGCATCTGTGAAGCGGGCCTGGAGGTGGTAGACGTGGAAAGCCTGCGTTTGCACTACGCCAAGACCTTGCACCACTGGAGCGAGAACCTGGAGAACCAGCTGCACAAGGCGGCGGCGCTGGTGCCCGAGAAGACCTTGCGCATCTGGCGTCTGTACCTGGCCGGGTGTGCCTATGCCTTCGAGAAGGGCTGGATCAACCTGCATCAGATTCTGGCCGTGAAGCCGTACGCCGATGGGCACCATGACCTGCCTTGGACGCGTGAAGACCTGTATCGCTGAATTGCTCCAAAGCACGCAAGCGCGACACCGTACCCTGTGGGAGCGGGTTTACCCGCGAATGCGTCGGTACAGCCACTGACGTCTTCGCGGATAAACCCGCTCCCACAAGGTCCGCGATACCCATAGAGGGGCCTACTCGCATCAGAGAATCGGCGAAATCAGCCGCGCAATCCGCATCCCCAGTTGCTGCAGCCGATGAGTATCGCGGCTGTCCTCCGCAGTAATTTCCCGTGCCTGTTCAAAGTCATTGTTCAGCATGTTCTCGACCTGGTCAGCGAAGCCGCGGTCGACCGTGAGCAGGGTGATTTCGAAGTTCAGGCGGAACGAGCGGTTGTCCAGGTTGGCACTGCCGATCGCGCTGACATCGTCATCCACCAGCACCACCTTCTGATGCAGGAAGCCCGGTTGGTAGCGGAACATGCGCACACCCGCACGTACCGCTTCGAAGGCGAAAAGGCTGGAGGCGGCATAGACGATGCGATGGTCCGGGCGTGACGGAATCAGCACTCGCACATCGACCCCACGCAGTACCGCCAAACGCAACGCGGCGAACACCGCCTCGTCGGGGATGAAGTACGGGCTGGTGATCCACACCCGCCGGGTGGCTGAATGGATCGCCTCAAGGAAGAACAGCGAGCAGGTTTCCTGTGGGTCGGCCGGGCCGCTGGCCAAGGCTTGGCACAGCACGCCGTTGTCCGGGTAGGTATCCGGCAGAATCAACGGCGGTAGCTGGCGCGTGGCCCAGTACCAGTCTTCGGCGAACGATTCCTGCAGGCAGGCCAGCACTGGCCCGCTGATCTGCACATGGGTGTCGCGCCAGGGTGAGAGCTGCGGGTGGCCACCGAGGTACTCATCGCCCACGTTGTGCCCGCCGATGAAACCGAGCAAGCCATCCACCACCACGATCTTGCGGTGGTTACGGAAGTTCACCTGGAAGCGGTTGAACCAGCCACGACGGGTTGCGAAGGCATGAATCTGTACACCACCGTCGCGCAGCAACTGGCTGTAGCTTGCCGGCAAGGCATGGCTGCCGACACGGTCATACAGCACGAACACCCGCACCCCCTCGGCGGCCTTGCGCAGCAGCAGTTGCTGCAGCGCTTTGCCAAGGTTGTCGTCATGGATGATGAAGAACTGCACCAACACCACGTCGCGGGCTTTTTCGATGGCGGCGAATATTGCATCGAATGTTGCCTTGCCATCGATCAGCAGCTTCACCTCGTTATTGGCAAGGCAGGGCATGCGCCCGAGCTTGGGCATGGCGCGCAACGCCGCATAGCTTTCCGACTCGCGGGCGGTAAGGGCTTCTTCTACCCAAGGCCGCCAGTTGAGGTTGGCCATGGCCACATGCATTTCCTGGTTGGCCTGGCGCCGGGCCTTGATGTAGGCATAGAACGAGCGCGCACCGAAGATCAGGTAAGGGATCAGGGTGAGGTAGGGGATGAAGAACAACGGCATGGCCCAGGCGATTGCGCCTTGGGCAGTGCGCACAGTGAACAGTGCGTGCAGTGCGGCGACGATACCCAGCAGGTGAACCAGGCCGAGTAGGTAACCGAAGAAGTAGGGGCTGTGGTAGTCCATATGCATCCTGCTTGCCGAGTACACTTGAGTAACAGAACACGTTCCCGGTCCGCCTTGCAACCTGCAGGTGGATTTGGCGTCTAAGGCTCAGCCCGGCCCGCTTGGCCGGCTTTTTCCAGGAGCGTTCGTCCATGAAGATTCGTCTGCCACTGTTGGCGTTGGCCCTAGGTGTGAGCAGCCCGCTGGTGCATGCTCAGATGCTACAGCCAGGTTTGTGGGAGCTGACCACCAGCAACATGCAGGTCGATGGCAAGCCGTTACCCGACATGGAGTTCATGCTCGGCCAGTTGAAGAACCTGCCGCCAGAGCAGCGCGCGATGATGGAAGGGGTGCTGGCCAAGCAGGGAGTGACTGTTGGGGGTAAGGGGGTGCGCTCTTGCCTGACGCCAGAACAGGTGGCAACCAACGATATCCCACTGCAGGACCCGAAGTCAGGGTGTACCCAGAAGATCACCGACCGCACCGGCAATGTGTGGAAATTTCAGTTCAGCTGCCCCAAAGCGCAGGGCAGCGGCCAGGCGACTTTCCTCAGTGACCGGGAATTCACCACCCAGGTCAACGGTACGTTCAACGCCTCGGGTGTACAGCAGCAAGGCAGCATGAACACCCGTGCCGTGTGGTTGGGCAATGACTGCGGCTCGGTCAAGCCGCGCAGCTGACATCCCATTGCCACTGGCTGGTCGCGACAGCATCGTGGGCATGCAGGCTTTCTGCATGTTCCACGCGCAGCTTGAAGGCCGTGCTCCATTCCATTTGCCGTAGCGCCTTGTGCAGGCGTCGTGCGGCGTCTTCGCAGAACATCAGGTTCTGGCCGTTGGCCAAGGCAAAGGCTTGTTCGTCTGCGCGCTTCACTGCGGTCTGCACCGCTGTCCCCAGGCTTGCTTCTATGCGGTCGATCAACTCGGTGATTGGTAAAACCTGCTGATTGCTGCGCAGTCTTACCTGAATTTGCGCGCTACTACGTTGGCTATGGGGCGTCGCTACGATGCCTTCGGCGCTGCCAAGCCACTGTAAGACTGCAGATTTGTCGACCTGCTCGGCGCTGAAATGCGCCTGGAACTGCTGCTGAATCAGCTGCCGTGCAAGTGCAGCCGAGCATGGGCAGGTCGAGGAGTAAGGGACGGAAACGGATAGTTCCACGTGGAACATTTCATTTTCGATCCTTGCATCGACTGTGACGGCATAGCTTTTCCAACCCTCCAGCGGGCTGATCAATGCAGGCCTTTTTAGCAGATGCTCGAAGCGCAGACGCAGATAGGCGGCGGAAGAAAGGCCTTCGTGGCTGCTGAGGAAGTCAGCCAGCAGCTGGCGGATGGTGAGCGGCGTCAGAGGCTGATGCTCCAACGACTCAAGGGCGAGATAAAGCCGCGACATATGGATACCGCGTGAGCTGCCGTCTACCAGGCTGACGCCGGCATCGACAGTGGCTGCTGCTGTGCGCCCCTCGAACTGCACAGGTTGGGCGATCCCGCACATACCCACCCAGTTCAAAGGCAAGGCGTATTCATGGGTTTGTGCGGCAATGTCGGGGAGCTTGAGCTGAGTCATCTGGTATTCCAAACAAAAGGGAGATCAGCGGCCACCACCGATCAAGCTGCAATGCCGGGAAGGGCACCTGTCACTTGGCGGGTTCATTTATCCTCCCGGGGGCACTCGTTCGTCACGAACGGCTTGGCGAAATTGTATTGTTACTTTATAACATTGTGCAATGCATCGTTTCGAATGCGCTCGCCTGAAGAGGTTTCGCCATGTCCAACCGTCTCCCTGTCACCGTGCTGTCCGGCTTCCTTGGCGCCGGCAAGAGCACCTTGCTCAACCATGTGCTGCGTAACCGCGACAACCTGCGGGTTGCGGTCATCGTCAATGACATGAGCGAAATCAACATCGATGCCAGCGAGGTGCAGCGCAACGTAAGCCTCAACCGTGCCGAGGAGAAGCTGGTGGAGATGAGCAATGGCTGCATCTGCTGCACGCTGCGTGAAGACCTGCTCGAGGAGGTGGCGCGGCTGGCCGAAGAAGGGCGTTTCGATTATTTGCTGATCGAGTCCACGGGGATCTCGGAGCCACTGCCGGTGGCCGAGACCTTCACCTTCCGCGACGAACAGGGCCGTAGCCTGTCCGACATGGCGCGCCTGGACACCATGGTCACTGTGGTCGATGGCCTGAACTTCCTGCGTGATTACCAGGCAGCAGACAGCCTGGCCAGCCGTGGCGAAACCGTGGGTGAGGAGGACGAGCGCTCGATCAGTGACTTGCTGATCGAGCAGGTCGAGTTCGCCGATGTACTGTTGCTGAGCAAGATCGACCTGATCAGCCAGCACGAACGCGAAGAGCTTATAGCCATTCTGCGCAGCCTCAATGCCCGGGCGCAGATCGTGCCCATCGTCATGGGCCAGGTACCGCTGGAACGTATCCTCGACACCGGCCTGTTCGACTTCGACCAGGCTGCCCAGGCACCGGGCTGGCTGCAAGAGTTGCGCGGGGAGCATGTGCCGGAAACCGAAGAGTACGGCATTGCCGCCACCACCTGGCAGGCCCGGCGCCCCCTTCATCCACAGCGCTTTTTCGACTTTATCCACACGCCCTGGAGCAATGGCCGACTGCTGCGTTCGAAAGGCTTTTTCTGGTTGGCCAGCAAATACCAGGAGGCCGGCAGTTGGTCGCAGGCAGGCGGCATGATTCGCCATGGCCTGGCGGGCCGCTGGTGGCGTTTCGTGCCGCGCGAGCAGTGGCCACAGGATGTGGATAACACCGCCGCGATCTTGAAGAACTGGGTTGCCGAGAGCGGTGACTGCCGCCAGGAACTGGTGTTCATCGGGCAGAATATTGACTTCGAAAAATTATCCACAGCACTCGATGCATGCCTTTTGACCGATCAGGAAATGGAATTGGGGCACATGGGCTGGTTGCGCCTGCCCGATCCGTTCGGTCCATGGCATGAGGAGACCGCAGCATGAACCCTGCACGCAAGCCTGTGGATATTTTCCAGGTATTTGGCGAGACACCGCAGGTGCTGACCGATGTGCTGCAGGATGGCGTGAACCTGGCGGTATGGCGCCGACGCTTGCCGCCACAACTGGAGGACTTTGCCGCGCTGGTGGTCAGCCTCGGCCAGCCCTTGGCAGACCAGCGCGTCATCGATGTGGACGAGCAGCACCTGCCGGTATTCACCGAACTCTTGCGCGAAGCGGCCGACTTGCACGGCTATGAGGCATTCGTGGCGGATGTGGCCTGGCTGGTGGCGGCCTATACCTGCCTGGTGGGTGCGCAGCGGGTAGGTTTGCGCCTGCGGGTACTGACAGGCCCCATGTGCCCGCGCTTCCATGTGGATAACGTTCCGCTGCGTCTGCTCACTACCTACGCAGGCCCAGGTAGCGAGTGGTTGAAAGAGGACGCGAGCCCTCGTGGCAACTTACACACAGCAATACTGCCTGTGGATAACGTTCAGCACCTGCAAGCTGGCGATGTGGCTGTGCTCAAAGGTGAGAAGTGGCAGGGCAACGAAGGCGCGGGTCTGGTGCACCGCTCGCCCTCGGGGCAGCTGGGGCGCCTGCTGCTCAGCCTTGACTGGCTGGCCTGACAGCGCATAGTGAGGCATCACCATCGCCCGAAGCCGCCCCATGCTGCAGAACATTCCCGCCCACGTGATTGCCGGCCCGCTGGGTGCCGGCAAGACCACCCTGATCCGTCACCTGCTGGCCCAACGCCCAGCCAACGAGCGCTGGGCGGTATTGATCAACGAATTCGGCCTGGTAGGCCTGGATGCGGCCTTGCTCAGCCGTGACGAAGACGGCATCGCCATCGGCGAGGTCGCAGGTGGCTGCCTGTGCTGCGTCAATGGCATGCCGTTCCAGGTGGGCCTGGGCCGACTGCTGCGCAAATCCCGCCCTGACCGGCTGTTCATCGAGCCGTCCGGGCTGGGTCATCCCTTGCAGTTGCTTGCTCAGTTGCAAAAAGCCCCTTGGGCTGGAGTGCTGACAATACAGCCCCTTCTGATGGTCGTGGACGCGCAGTCGATGGTCCGGAACGAGCAGCTTCCGGAGGCTCAACAGCAGGCGTTCGATGCTGCTGAAAGCGTTGTCTTGAACAAATCAGAGGCTGTGGATGAAAGTACTAAGTTGTTGATAACTAATAGATTTCATGGAAAGAAAATCTTCTGGACCGTCCAAGGTAGGCTGCCCTTGTCGGACCTTCCGGCTGTAACTAATGGCATTGTCGACAGCTCGGTTGTGGATAACAGGATTGTCGACAATCTTGTAAATCCACCGACAGCGCTATGGGCAGACCCCGGGCAGCCGATCTGTCTTGCACAGCAGGGAGAGGGAGGTTGGAGCATCGGCTGGCGCTGGCACCCTGGCCAGCAGTTTTATCCACAGCGGCTGCAGGAGTTCTTGCGGGCTTGGCCGTGGCGGCGCGCGAAGGGGGTTATCCACAGCGTGGAGGGCTGGCAATCATTCAATGGCCTGAATGGGGACATGCCCGCCTGGCAGCCCAGCGACTGGCGCAGGGATACGCGTATCGAGCTGATTTTCGACCAGCCGCAATCGCAATCCGCGCTGCAGGCCGGGTTGAGCGAATGTCGTGTCAGCTGATCAGTTGCGCCAGCGGTTGTGCTCCTGGCGCCACTGCTGCATCTCGATGACATTGTCGGTGCGCGGGGGGGTCTTGATCTCGAACGGGTAGGGCGCCAGTTCGATCTGCACGCTGTGGGCGCCGAACTGGGTCACGGTACCGGGGTGGCGCTGTTCGCCCGTGACGGTGAACTCGAAGGCGTAGACGCGCGCCAGGCGCTTGCGGCCGTTGGCGTCACGGACAAAGGCGATACGCTTGAGTGCGACCGCGTCGTCGAGCAGTTCGAGGTCGAGCTTGGCGCAATGCTGTTTGACCCGTTCCAGGGCTTTCTCGCGCAACCCGTGGTTGTGCCACAACCAGGCGCCTGCCGTGGCGACCAGCATCAGGACGAAGAGGTTTTCCAGGGTCAACATTTGCGTATGCTCCAAACAGGTCGATCCAGCTTAACTGCGTCCCTGGCCTGTCGTACAGGTGGCAATCGAGTTCATACTGCGTTGCGCACAATCCCTGAAACAGCTTTGGAAACCTCCCGCATGAAACGTACCCCGCATCTGCTCGCCATCCAGTCCCACGTGGTGTTCGGCCACGCCGGCAACAGCGCCGCGGTGTTTCCCATGCAGCGTATCGGGGTCAATGTGTGGCCGCTCAATACCGTGCAGTTCTCCAATCACACACAGTATGGCCAGTGGGCGGGTGAAGTGCTTGCCCCCGCGCAAATTCCTGCGCTGGTGGAAGGCATTTCCAACATCGGCGAGCTGGGCCATTGCGACGCGGTGCTGTCCGGTTACCTGGGCAGCGCCGAACAAGGTCGGGCGATTCTGGCCGGCGTCGAGCGGATCAAGGCAGTCAACCCAAAGGCTTTGTACCTTTGCGACCCGGTCATGGGGCACCCTGAGAAGGGCTGCATCGTGCCAGCGGAAGTCAGCGAGTTTCTGCTCGACGAGGCGGCTGCCAGGGCTGACATCCTGTGCCCCAACCAGCTGGAACTGGACAGCTTCTGTGGCCGCCGAGCGCAGTCGCTGGAGGACTGCGTGAACATGGCGCGCAGCCTGTTGCAGCGCGGGCCGCAGGTGGTGCTGGTCAAGCACCTGGCCTACCCCGGGCGCGCCGAAGACCAGTTCGAGATGCTGCTGGTGACTGCCGAGCAAAGCTGGCACCTGCGCCGCCCGCTGCTGGCGTTCCCGCGGCAGCCGGTAGGGGTGGGTGACCTGACCTCAGGCCTGTTCCTGGCCCGCGTTCTGCTCGGCGACAGCTGGGTGCAGGCGTTCGAATTCACCGCTGCGGCCGTACACGAAGTGCTGCTCGAAACCCAGGTCTGCTCCAGCTATGAACTGCAGCTGGTGCGGGCCCAGGACCGCATTGCGCACCCGAGGGTGCGCTTCGAGGCACAGATGCTGGCGCTTTAAATCGCGTCGGTTTTCAGGTCCTGGTAGCGCTTTTCCAGCTCCTGGCGGATCTGTCGGCGCTGCTGGCCCTGCAGGAAGCGGCGCTTTTCTTCACTGCTTTGCGGCTGGCGCGGCGGTACCTGCACCGGGCGACGGTTGTCGTCGACCGCGACCATGGTGAAGAAGCAGCTGTTGGAATGGCGCACCGAGCGCTCGCGGATGTTCTCGGTCACCACCTTGATGCCCACCTCCATCGAGGTGTTGCCGGTGTAATTGACCGACGCCAGGAAGGTCACAAGTTCACCCACGTGCACCGGCTCACGGAAGATCACCTGGTCGACCGACAGGGTGACTACATAGCTGCCGGCATAGCGGCTGGCGCACGCATAGGCCACTTCGTCGAGGTACTTGAGCAGGGTGCCGCCATGTACGTTGCCAGAAAAGTTGGCCATGTCCGGGGTCATCAGGACGGTCATGCTCAGCTGGGCGTTTCCAGGTTCCATAGTGTGCTCACGGTGAGGTTGCGCTGAATCGGGCGAATGGGGGGCATTATCTGCAGACACTTCTGTTCCCCTCTTTTGAATTTGCCTTCCTGGTACGGGACGTTGGCTGACGCTCCATCGTCACGCCGATCATGCCATCAGCGGCGCTTTTCCAGCCGATCTGTTTCTGCATATTGCACCGCCTTTTTGCGGCGGGGTGCGATGTTAACCTGACTACACCCATGCAACATGGGCTTTTCCTGCATTCAAAAAAGTATGTACTTGCTGCTCGCTCAGGGTTGCCTTGGCAGAGGAGCGGTCTGCCCAGGCATCCAGCAACGGACGAGAAAAGGAGTATCACGCCATGCATGCCATCAGCTTCATCCAGGACCTGGCAGTCATCATGCTGGTTGCTGGCGTGGTCACCATTCTCTTTCACCGCCTCAAGCAGCCTGTGGTGCTGGGCTACATCGTCGCCGGCTTCATCATCGGCCCGCACACCCCGCCGTTCGGCCTGATCCACGACGAAGACACCATCAAGACCCTCGCCGAACTGGGGGTGATCTTCCTGATGTTCTGCCTGGGGCTCGAATTCAGCCTGCGCAAGCTGTTCAAGGTAGGCGCCACGGCGTTCATCGCGGCGTTCCTGGAAATCGTGCTGATGATCTGGATCGGCTTCGAGATCGGCCGCTGGTTCGGCTGGAACACCATGGATTCGCTGTTCCTCGGCGCCATCCTGGCGATTTCCTCGACCACCATCATCGTCAAGGCGCTCAACGACCTGAAGATGAAGAACGAGCGTTTCGCCCAGCTGATATTCGGCGTGCTGATCGTCGAGGACATCCTCGGTATCGGCATCATCGCCCTGCTGTCGGGCATCGCCGTCAGTGGCACGGTCAGCTCGGGCGAGGTGTTCTCCACTGTCGGCAAGCTGTCGCTGTTCATGATCGTTGCGCTGGTCATCGGCATCCTGCTGGTGCCGCGCCTGCTGGCCTACGTGGCCAGGTTCGAAAGCAACGAGATGCTGCTGATAACCGTATTGGGCTTGTGCTTCGGCTTCTGCCTGCTGGTGGTGAAGCTCGAGTACAGCATGGTGCTTGGCGCCTTCCTGATTGGCGCGATCATGGCCGAATCGCGCCAGTTGCTGAAAATCGAGAGCCTGATCGAACCGGTACGCGACCTGTTCAGCGCCATCTTCTTCGTCGCCATCGGCCTGATGATCGACCCCCAGGTGCTGATCGACTACGCCTGGCCGATCGTGGTCATTACCCTGGCGGTGGTGTTGGGCAAGATGTTGTCGTGCGGCATGGGCGCGTTCATTGCCGGAAATGACGGGCGCACATCGCTGCGGGTGGGCATGGGGCTTTCGCAGATTGGCGAGTTTTCCTTCATCATCGCCGCGCTGGGCATGACCCTGCAGGTGACCAGCGACTTCCTCTACCCGGTGGCTGTGGCGGTATCGGCAATCACCACGCTGCTGACACCCTACCTGATCCGTGCCGCCGACCCGCTGTCGCTCAAGCTGGGCAAGGTGGTGCCCAGCCGCCTGGCGCGGGTGCTGTCGTTGTATGGCGAATGGTTGCGCAGTATCCAGCCGCAGGGCGAGGGCGCCATGCTCGCGGCGATGATCCGGCGCATCCTGTTGCAGGTTGGGGTGAACCTGGCGCTGGTGATCGCCATCTTCTTCAGTGGTGGCTATTTCGCCGGGCGGATCGGCAACTGGCTCAGCGAGTGGGTCAGCGATGCCAGCCAACAGAAAGCGCTGATCTGGGGCGCAGCGTTGTTGCTGTCGCTGCCATTCCTGATTGCCGCCTATCGAAAGCTCAAGGCGCTGTCGATGCTACTGGCAGAGATGGGCGTCAAACCGGAAACGGCCGGGCGGCATACCCAGCGCGTGCGCCGTGTGATTGCCGAGGTGATTCCGCTGTTGTCGCTGCTGGTGATTTTCCTGCTGCTGTCGGCGCTGTCGGCGAGCATTCTGCCCACCAGCGAACTGCTGCTGGTGATTGCCGTGGTGGCTGCGGTGGTTGTGGCCTTGCTGTGGCGCTGGTTTATCCGCGTGCATACGCGCATGCAGATTGCCTTGCTGGAGACGCTGGAGAACAGCCGCGAGAATACGCACTGAAGGGGGCAATGCTCCCTGCGCAAGATTTCACCGTCGTCCGAGGGGATGGAGCGGTAGCGATGTCGCCAGGCGCAGAAAGCCTGGCGATATTAACTATACCGGTAGCACTAGGCCATAAAATTCCCATTTCTGGGCCGGCCTCTTCGCGGGTAAACCCGCTCCCACAGGTACCGCACAATGATCAGCACCTGTGCAATCCCTGTGGGAGCGGGTTTACCCGCGAAGAGGCCGGCACAGGCAGCATCAAATCAGAGGTTGGAATCAGCTCTCCAGCCAGACATCCCGCGCCCAGTGCCACACCGATTCCCAGCTGTCTTCACCGACGATTTCCTCTTCGGCATCCCACAGCACCACGGTCCCATCCTCTTCGACGCAGTAGTAGTTGTCGCCGTCCTGGCACAGCGGAATCAGGTCTCGTGGCACGCCGGCATCCCAGGCGTTGGCGGCGACTTCTGGCAGGTAGGTATGCGACTGTGGGTCGGTAACGGTCACCGGCTCCAGTGAGCCATACACCACGTCACTGACGGTCAGCAGGAACTCTTTGAACACGAACGGAATGTTGATGAACAGCTCTTCCTCGATTTCGACCAACTGGTCCTCGTCGGGAAGCTCAAGGGGCACCGGCACTGGCTCGTTGGCTTCACGGAGTTGTTCGATCACTTCTTCCACGGTTCACTTCCTCTGACCTAGATGACAACGCTGCGCGTTATACCCTAGTAGGCCACTCTGGCAAAAGCAAAAACCCCGGGACAGGCCCGGGGTTTTTTGTGCAGCACGCAGCGGTTAGCCGTTTTGACGGATACCGGCCACCAGCCAAGGCTGGTTTTCGCCCTGGGCGCGAACCATGTGCCAGCTTTCGCTGAACACTTCGCCCTGGTCGAAGCGCGAGTTTTTCGATACGCCACGGAAGGTCAGGGTGGCGTCGGTACGGTCGGCGCGGTCGTCGACACCGTCCAGCTGTACCTCGAGGTTGTCGATGTAGGTGGACTGGAAGCCATCACCCAGTTCGGCGCGCTCGCGCTTGAGGAACTCGAGCATCTGCGGGGTGACGAACTCGGCGATCTTGTCCATCTCGTTGGCGTCCCAGTGCTGCTGCAGCGCCTGGAAGTGGTTACGGGCAGCAGCCAGGAAGTTCTGCTCGTTGAACCAGGCCGGGGCGTTGATCACCGGGGCGGCTGCGGCAGCAGGTGCGGCCGAACCACCGAAGATCGACGGCTGGGCAGGCTGCGCGTGAGCTTCACGCTGCATCGGCGCATGGCCCGGCATGGCCATTTGCGGCTGCTGCTGGCGGCGGCGCGCGGCGATGAAGCGGAACACCAGGAAGGCGATGAGCGCCACGATCAGGAAGTCCATGATCTGGAAGCCTTCGAAACCGTCGCCCATGAACATGGAAGCCAGCAGGCCACCGGCGGCGAGGCCGGCCAGAGGGCCCAACCAGCGCGAAGCACCGCTGGCGGCCGGAGCGGCACGGCCAGGTGCGGTCGGCGCGGCGGCAGGCGTGGTTGGCGTGGCCTGGCGGGTCTGGTGAATAGGCGCGGAGCCCGAGCTCTTGCCGCCGCCAAAACGCTTGGCGTTGGCGTCCAGGCTCAGCGTCAGGCCGACGCAGAGCGCCAGAGCGATGCTAAGAAAACGTTGCATAAGTGGGATATCCCCTGTTGTGGATTGCACGCGCGTCATGGTGCACAGGTTCCCGGGCACATGACCAGCGACATAATGTTTCGAGCTTTTGCCTGAATGTTACAAACCCGGCACGACCTGCCCTCGGAATGCTGGCGCAATACCTGTAGGAGCGGGCATGCCCGCGAACACCGGCGAAGCCGGTGCCATACACTGAGTTGCCGGCTTCGCGGGCATGCCCGCTCCCACAGGTATTGCGCAGGCTTTGAAAACTTTGAGCAAGCCTCCACCAGCGCCGGTGCAGGCTTTTAGATGGCCTCGAGCTTGGCATACCCCAGCATCAGCCACTTGCTGCCTTCGGCAAAATTCACCTGCACCCGCGCCTGGGCGCCGGAGCCTTCGAAGTTGAGGATCACACCCTCGCCAAACACCGCATGTTGCACACGCTGGCCCAGGTTGAACGCGGTCTGCGGAATGCTGGCATTGGCGAACAGGTTGCTGTTCGTGGCCGTCTTGGCCCCGCCGAACGGGCGGCTGACGCTGTTGGACAGGCGCACTTCCTGAACCAGGCCTGCCGGAATTTCGCGTACGAAACGTGACACCTTGTTGTAGGTCTCGCTGCCATACAGGCGACGCGTTTCGGCGTAGGTCATGACCAGCTGGCGCATGGCGCGGGTGATGCCCACATAAGCCAGGCGGCGTTCCTCTTCCAGGCGGCCGGGCTCTTCCAGGCTCATCTTGTGCGGGAACAGGCCTTCTTCCATGCCCACCAGGAACACATACGGGAACTCCAGGCCCTTGGCGCTGTGCAAGGTCATCAGCTGGACGCTGTCTTCATGCTCGTCGGCCTGGGCATCGCCTGCCTCGAGCGAGGCGTGGCCGAGGAATGCCGAGAGTGGCGAGAGGTCGGCGTCTTCTTCGGTGGACTCGAAGTTGCGCGCTGCGCTGACCAGTTCCTCAAGGTTTTCCACCCGTGCCTGGCCCTTCTCACCCTTTTCTTCCTGGTGATAGATGATCAGCCCGGACTGCTCGATGGTGGTCTGGGTCATGGTATGCAGTGGCATGTCCACGACCTTGGCCGCCAAGCCCTCGATCAGCTCGATGAACGCACCCAGGGCACTGGCGGCGCGGCCTTTCAGGGCTTTGGCGGCGAGCAGCTGGCACATGGCCTCCCACATCGACAGCTGACTGTGGCGGGCGTGCTCGCGGATGGCTTCGACGGTTTTTTCGCCAATGCCACGTGGCGGCACGTTGATCACCCGCTCCAGGGCTGCATCGTTGCCACGGCCTTCGATCAGCCGCAGGTAAGCCATGGCGTTCTTGATTTCGGCGCGCTCGAAGAAGCGCTGGCCACCGTAGATGCGGTAGGGGATGCGTTCGCGCAGCAGGGCTTCTTCCAGCACCCGCGACTGGGCGTTGGAACGGTACAGAATGGCGATCTCGTTGCGCGCATTGCCCTGCTTGACCAGGCTCTCGATTGTTTCCACCACGTAGCGGGCTTCGTCGTGCTCGTTGTAGGCCGCATACAGGGTCAGCGGTTCGCCTTCGCCCATGTCGGTCCACAGCTCCTTGCCCAGGCGCCCGCTGTTGTTGGCGATCAGCGCGTTCGCTGCCTTGAGGATGCCGCCAGTGGAGCGGTAGTTCTGCTCCAGGCGGATCATCTCGGCGTCGGGGAAGTCGGCAGTGTACTGGTGAATGTTCTCGATCTTGGCACCACGCCAGCCGTAGATCGACTGGTCGTCATCGCCCACCGCCATCAGGCTGTCACCGCCGCGCGCCAGCAGGCGCAGCCAGGCGTACTGCACGGCGTTGGTATCCTGGAACTCGTCCACCAGCACGTGGCGGAAGCGCCGCTGGTAATGCTCCAGCAGGCCCGGGTGGTCGCGCCACAGGTCCAGGGCGCGCAGCAGCAGCTCGGAGAAGTCGATGACCCCGGCGCGCTCGCAGGCCTGCTCATAGGCGGTATAGACGTCGCGCATGGTCGACAGGAACAGGTCGCCCCCGGCCTGGATATGCTGTGGTCGCAGGCCTTCGTCCTTCTGCCCGTTGATGAACCACTGGGCCTGGCGTGCCGGCCATTTCTGCTCGTCCAGGCCAAGCTCGCGCATCACCCGCTTGATCAGGCGCTGCTGGTCGTCGCTGTCGAGGATCTGGAAGTTCTGCACCAGCCGTGCTTCCTGCCAGTGGGCCCGCAGCAAGCGGTGGGCCAGGCCGTGGAAGGTGCCGACCCACATGCCCGCCGGGTTGATGCCCAGCAGTTGCTCGATCCGCTGGCGCATTTCTGCCGCGGCCTTGTTGGTGAAGGTCACCGACAGGATCGAGTGCGGCGATGCCTGCTCCACCTGGATCAGCCAGGCAATGCGGTGCACCAGCACGCGGGTTTTACCGGAACCGGCGCCAGCAAGCACCAGTTGACGCCCGAGCGTGGCCGCTACGGCCTGGCGTTGGGCATCGTTGAGGGAATTCAGCAGGAGGGAGAGGTCGTCTGTGCGCATCGGGCCATTCTAGGGCGCGGCAGGAAATGGGGCAAACCTCCACTGTATAAATATTCACCTGCCGCATGCCCGTTCATCGAGCCGATGGCAGGTGCCAGGCCACCGCTCGGGCGGCCTGGCAGGCAGCGGTTCAGTCAATCGCCTCGATGGTGCGAATTTCGCAGCGCTGCGAACCGTCGGCATGGATGATCTCCACGGTTTTCCAGCCAGTGCCGCCTGCACGTTCGAAAACCACGGTTTTTTCGGTCAGCACCTGCGGGGTGATTGCGCCGCTATCCAGCAGTTGAAGCTCCAGCACTTCCCAGCCACCCCGGTGGCGCAGCTTGGGTTCGACCAGCACCGGTTCGATGGCCGGAGAGGCGACCGTAACGGTGCCATGAACCCTGAAAACCTGCTTGCCGTGGGCGATGTCGTTGATTGCAACGAGGTTGGTGATAGTAGCCATTGTCTGCTCCTGTCTCGGGTTGAAAGTAGCGCCAGCGCGCTGGGGCTACTTTCTGCCCTTTCGCCTGCCACGGGAGCAGGGCAGTGCTTCAGCTATGCCAGTGCCTGCCGTGCCTGGCCAGCAGGCTGTTGGCTTGCTCCGGCCCGTTACTGCCTGCCGGGTACGGTCGCGGTGCCTGGAAGTGCTCTTCACAGCCCTTGATGATCGGGTCGATCCAGGCCCAGGCCGCTTCCACTTCATCGCGGCGCATGAACAGCGTCGAGTCGCCCTCCAGCACATCCAGCAGCAGGCGCTCGTAGGCGTCCCAGCGGCGGGTCTGGCTGAACACCTGGGCCAGGTTCAGGTCCAGGTCCACAGGTTCCAGGCGCATGCCCTTGCCCGGGCTCTTGGTCATCATGCGCAGGCTGATGCGTTCGTCCGGTTGCAGCTGGATCAGCAGCTGGTTGACCTGGCCGCCATTGAAAAGCTCGTGGGGCACCGGCTTGAACTGGATGACGATCTGCGATGAGCGCCGTGCCATGCGCTTGCCGGTACGCAGGTAGAAGGGCACGCCCGCCCAGCGCCAATTGTCGATGTGCGCCTCGATGGCGATGAAGGTTTCGGTGTCGCTGTCGTTGTCGACGTCCTTTTCGAAGTAATAGGCCGGCACTTCCTGGCCGCCGATGCGCCCGGCGCCATACTGGCCGCGTACGGTCTTGTCCTGCACGTCCTGGCCAGTGATGGGCTTGAGGGCCCGCAAGATCTTCACCTTCTCGTCACGCACCGCTTCGGCCTCGAACTGCGCGGGCGGCTCCATGGCCACCAGGCATAGCAGCTGAAGCAGGTGGTTCTGCAACATGTCGCGGGTCGCCCCGGCGCGGTCGTAGTAGGCGCCGCGATTCTCTACACCCAGGGTCTCGCAAACGCTGATCTGCACGTGGTCGACCTGGTTGTTGCGCCACACCGGCTCCAGCAGGGCGTTGGCAAAACGCAGGGCCATCAGGTTCTGCACGGTTTCCTTGCCCAGGTAGTGGTCGATGCGAAATACCTGGTTTTCCTCCAGCACTGCGCCAATCGCTTCGTTGATGGCGGTAGCCGATTCCAGCGAGTGGCCGATCGGCTTTTCCAGCACGATGCGCGCTTCGGCGTCGGCCAGGCCGGCGTTATGCAGGTGCTTGGCAATTGGCACGAACAGGTTGGGGGCGGTGGCCAGGTAGAAGATGCGCGTCAAGCCGCCGGGTTCGCCCAGGTAGCGCGCCAGGCGGCCGAAGTCGGCGCTTTGCGAAGCATCCATGGCGAAATAGTCGACCCGCGCGGAAAACCGCTGCCAGACCTCTTCGTCGAAGTCGTTGCGGGCAATTTGTGCCCGGCAATGGCGCTCGGCGAGCTTGAGATAATCGTTACGTGGCAAGTTGCGTCGTGCCAGCGCGATGATGCGCACGGCGTTGTTAAGACGGGCCTCGCGAAACAGGTGGTAGAGCGCCGGAAGCAGTTTGTGCAGGGCCAGATCGCCGGTGCCGCCGAAGACCAGAATGTCGCAAGGAATAGTCAAACCACCACTCTCCACGTTCGTTTAACTGGGCGGGTTGGCGTCCATGTAGTATAACTACAAGATAGCTACAACCCGGCCAGCCGATCATAACCGAGTCCAGCCTGTGAATCTGTTGCAACATATCGCCCAATCGCGCCACCTGCTGCGCAAATCGGAACTCAAAGTAGCCGACCACGTGCTACTCGACCCGGCTGCCGTCATGCACAGCTCCATGGCCGACCTGGCGCACAGCGTGGGTATCAGTGAACCGACCATCGTGCGTTTCTGCCGCGCGATCGGTTGCTCGGGCTTCCAGGACCTGAAGCTGAAGCTGGCGCAGAGCCTGGCTGCGGGGGCCAGTTTCGGCCAGTTCGCCATCCATGAAGACGACTCGGTCGCCGACTACAGCCTGAAGATCTTCGACACCACGCTGCACACCCTGATGGAAGTGCGCGAGCATCTCGACCCGCAGGCGCTGCAGCAGGCGGTGACCGCCATGGCCCAGGCGCAGCGTGTGGAGTTCTATGGCTTTGGCGCCTCCGGTGCGGTAGCGGCCGATGCCCAGCACAAGTTCTTCCGCCTGCTGCTCAGCGCGGCAGCCTATTCCGACCCGCACATGCAGGCGATGTCGGCGGTGACCCTGAAGCCGGGTGATGTGGCGGTATGCATTTCCCAGTCGGGCCGTTCCAAGGACCTGCTGATCACCGCCAACCTGGTCCGTGAGAGCGGCGCCAACCTGATTACCCTGTGCCCCAGCCAGACACCACTGGCGGAGCTGTCGACGGTAAACCTGGCGATCGACGTGCATGAAGACACCGAAATCTACACCCCGCTGACCTCGCGTATCGCCCACCTGGTGGTGATCGACGTGCTGGCCATGGGCGTGGCCATGGCGCGCGGGCCGAGCCTGGTCAACCACCTGAAGAGCGTGAAGCGCAGCTTGCGCAGCCTGCGCTTGTCACCCAAGTCGATCAAGGCTACCGACGACTGAATTCTTCCTGCACCGGCCTCTTCGCGGGCGAGCCCGCGAATGGGCCGGTACAGGCAGTGAAAATTCACGATTCTGTCACCATTCCACAGCCAAACCGTAAACCACTCAAGCCAGTCTGAAACTCCCGCATCCTATCTGGGAGACAGGCAATGGCTCGTGACTTCGACGGTACGTACCAACCCAGCGCCAAGGCTCGCAAGCAGCAGGAAAAGGATCAGCGCCGCATGGAATACCGCCGCGCGATCGAAAGCTATTGCGACCAACGTCAACTGCTCCGCGAACTAGTGGACTACCCCGAGCTGCAAGAGCTCACGGTCTGGCAGGCGTCGGCAGCAGCTTCCCCGAAAAACGCTCAACCAGCGCGCTGATCAGCGCACGTTCGCTGCGGATGAACGCCAGGAAAGCCAAGGCCACCGGCGACTGCCGTTTGGCCTTGGACTGCACCACGCACCAGCTGCGGTACAGCGGCAGTTCCTCCACGGGCAGTTCCCTCAGCACACCGGTGGCCAGCTCCAGGTTGACCGCATGGCGGGTAAGCATGGCAATGCCCAGGCCGGCAATCACGCACTCGCGCTGGGCGTCGGCCGAGGCCACCTCCAGGGTCTGGGTGAAATGCACGCGCTTGTCCTTGAAGTATTCCTCGCAAGCCTTGCGCGTGCCCGAACCCTGTTCGCGGACCAGCAGGGTATGAGGCTCCAGGTCCTGCAGGCGCAGTTGCTCCAGCTTGCACAGCGGGTGCTCGGGCGGTGCCACCGCGACGATCGGGTTGTTGAGGAACGGCAGAAACTCCAGGCCCATGTCCTGCGGCACCATGGACATGATGATCAGGTCGTCGCGGTTGTCCGACAGGCGGCGGATGGCCTGGGCGCGATTGACCACCGTCAGGGTCAGGTTCACCTCCGGGTGACGCTGCTTGAAGGCCGCGAACAGGTGTGGCACGAAGTACTTGGCACTGGATTCGATCGCCAGTTTCAACTGCCCCTGCAATGAACCCTGCATGTCCGAAAGCTGCATGTCCAGGCTCTCCAGGCGCCCGAAGATATCGCGGCTGGCGCGTTGCAAGGCCTCGGCAGCTTCGGTCAGGTAGAGCTTCTTGCCCACGTACTCGAACAGCGGCTGGCCGATCAGCTCTTCGAGCTGGCGGATCTGTAGACTAACGGCGGGTTGCGTCAGCGCCATCTCTTCCGCCGCACGGCTGTACGAACGCAAATCGCATACCTCGTTGAAGATCTGCAATTGACGCAAAGTCATACGCATCAAGGACTTACGCATTTTTATCCGCCCTTCGGCAACACCTTGTTACCGCACTATAAGCTTTTGCTAATACAGCCCCTAACAAATATTGATTTTTGTTTATCAACCTACAGCGCTAGGGTGAATGTGCGACTGGCCAGCAACGTCTGGTCACGCGCCGACCGGGAGAACCGGCTCGACTGTTCCTACGGCTTTGGGAAGACTCCAGTGATAAAAAAAATCCTGATCGCCAACCGAGGTGAAATTGCAGTTCGGATCGTGCGTGCCTGCGCCGAGATGGGCATTCGCTCGGTGGCGATCTATTCCGACGCCGACCGCCACGCGTTGCACGTCAAGCGCGCCGACGAAGCCCACAGCATTGGTGCCGAGCCGCTGGCCGGTTACCTGAACCCGCGCAAGCTGGTGAACCTGGCTGTGGAAACCGGCTGTGATGCCCTGCACCCGGGCTATGGTTTCCTGTCGGAAAACGCTGAACTGGCAGAGATCTGCGCCGAGCGCGGGATCAAGTTCATCGGCCCGGCCGCCGAGGTCATTCGCCGGATGGGCGACAAGACCGAAGCACGCCGCACCATGATCGCCGCCGGTGTACCGGTAACCCCGGGTACCGAAGGCAACGTTGCCGATATTCACGAAGCCCTGAGTGAAGGTGACCGCATCGGTTACCCGGTCATGCTCAAGGCCACTTCTGGTGGTGGTGGCCGTGGTATTCGCCGTTGCAACAGCCGTGAAGAACTGGAACAGAACTTCCCCCGCGTCATCTCCGAGGCTACCAAGGCCTTTGGTTCTGCGGAAGTGTTCCTGGAAAAGTGCATCGTCAACCCCAAGCACATCGAGGCGCAGATCCTCGGTGACAGCTTTGGCAACGTCGTGCACCTGTTCGAGCGCGACTGCTCGATCCAGCGCCGCAACCAGAAGCTCATCGAAATCGCCCCGAGCCCACAGCTCACCCCCGAACAGCGCGCCTACATCGGCGACCTGGCGGTGCGTGCGGCCAAGGCAGTGAACTACGAGAACGCCGGTACCGTGGAGTTCCTGCTCGCCGATGGCGAGGTGTACTTCATGGAAATGAACACCCGAGTGCAGGTGGAACACACCATCACCGAGGAAATCACCGGTATCGACATCGTCCGTGAGCAGATCCGCATTGCCTCGGGCTTGCCGCTGTCGGTCAAGCAGGAAGACATCCAGCATCGCGGTTACGCGCTGCAGTTCCGCATCAACGCCGAAGACCCGAAGAACAACTTCCTGCCCAGCTTCGGCAAGATCACCCGTTACTACGCCCCCGGCGGCCCGGGCGTGCGTACCGACACGGCGATCTACACCGGCTACACCATTCCGCCGTTCTACGACTCCATGTGCCTGAAACTGGTGGTGTGGGCGTTGACCTGGGAAGAAGCCATGGACCGCGGCCTGCGGGCCCTGGACGACATGCGCGTGCAAGGGGTGAAGACCACCGCCGCGTACTACCAGGAAATCCTGCGCAATCCCGAATTCCGTAGCGGCCAGTTCAACACCAGCTTCGTCGAAAGCCACCCGGAACTGACCAACTACTCGATCAAGCGCAAACCCGAAGAGCTGGCCCTGGCCATCGCCGCTGCCATCGCCGCCCACGCAGGCCTGTGAGGAACCCCATAATGTCCAAGAAAATTCACGTAACCGACACGATCCTGCGCGACGCCCACCAGTCCCTGCTGGCCACCCGCATGCGTACCGAAGATATGCTGCCGATCTGCGACAAGCTCGACAAGGTCGGCTACTGGTCGCTGGAAGTCTGGGGTGGCGCCACCTTCGACGCCTGCGTGCGCTTCCTCAAGGAAGACCCGTGGGAGCGCCTGCGCAAGCTGCGCGCGGCACTGCCCAACACCCGCCTGCAAATGCTGCTGCGCGGCCAGAACCTGCTGGGCTACCGCCACTACAGCGACGATGTGGTCAAGGCGTTCGTCGCCAAGGCAGCGGTCAACGGTATCGACGTGTTCCGCATCTTCGATGCGATGAACGACGTGCGTAACCTGCGTGTGGCCATTGAAGCGGTCAAGGCTGCCGGCAAGCACGCCCAGGGCACCATCGCCTACACCACCAGCCCGGTACACACCATCGAAGCCTTCGTGAAGCAGGCCAAGCAGATGGAAGCCATGGGTTGCGACTCGGTGGCGATCAAGGACATGGCCGGCCTGCTGACCCCGTTCGCCACCGGCGAACTGGTCAAGGCGTTGAAGGCCGAGCAGTCGCTGCCGGTGTTCATCCACTCCCACGACACTGCCGGCCTGGCCGCAATGTGCCAGCTGAAGGCTGTGGAAAACGGCGCCGATCACATCGACACCGCCATCTCCAGCTTCGCCTGGGGCACCAGCCACCCGGGTACCGAGTCGATGGTTGCCGCGCTCAAGGGCAGCGAATTCGATACCGGCCTGGACCTGGAGCTGCTGCAGGAAATCGGCCTGTACTTCTATGCCGTGCGCAAGAAGTACCACCAGTTCGAAAGCGAGTTCACCGCCGTGGACACTCGCGTGCAGGTCAACCAGGTACCGGGCGGCATGATTTCCAACCTGGCCAACCAGCTCAAGGAACAGGGCGCCCTCAACCGCATGAACGAAGTGCTGGCTGAGATCCCGCGCGTGCGTGAAGACCTCGGCTTCCCACCGCTGGTAACCCCGACCTCGCAGATCGTCGGTACCCAGGCGTTCTTCAACGTGCTGGCCGGCGAGCGCTACAAGACCATCACCAACGAGGTGAAGCTGTACCTGCAAGGCGGTTACGGCAAGGCTCCGGGCGTGGTCAACGAGCAGCTGCGCCGTCAGGCGATCGGCAGTGAAGAAGTGATCGACGTGCGCCCGGCCGACCTGCTGAAGCCGGAAATGGCCAAGCTGCGTGCCGATATCGGCGCCCTGGCCCGTTGCGAAGAAGACGTGCTGACTTTCGCCATGTTCCCGGACATTGGCCGCAAGTTCCTCGAAGAACGCGAAGCCGGCACCCTGAACCCTGAAGTCCTGCTGCCAATTCCTGAAGCGGGCGCAGTGGCGTCCCATAGCGGTGAAGGCGTACCGACCGAGTTCGTCATCGACGTGCACGGCGAAACCTACCGCGTCGACATCACCGGTGTGGGCGTGAAGGCCGAAGGCAAGCGCCACTTCTACCTGTCGATCGACGGCATGCCGGAAGAAGTGGTGTTCGAGCCGCTCAACGAATTCGTCGGCGGCGGCAGCAGCAAGCGCAAGCAGGCCAGTGCCCCGGGCCACGTCAGCACCACCATGCCAGGCAACATCGTCGATGTGCTGGTCAAGGAAGGCGACATGGTCAAGACCGGCCAGGCCGTGCTGATCACCGAAGCCATGAAGATGGAGACCGAAGTGCAGGCGGGTATCGCTGGCAAGGTCGTGGCCATCCACGTGGCCAAGGGCGACCGCGTGACACCGGGCGAGATCCTGATCGAGATCGAAGGCTGAGATAAGCCTTCATCTACAAGCGGTTAACCTCTGGGGAGCGGAATGCTCCCCTTTTTTTATGGAGCAATATGCAATTTAGTGCAGATTACAGGCGCCAAAGCCTCCATAATCTGCACTAAAATGCATAAATTGGGTGTGGTTCAGAAAAACATCTGCACTATACTGCAGGCTGACGGCTGAGGCTGATCGAAAACATGCAGTAAATTGCAGGTGGCCAATGTACCGACTCACGCTCCAATTACATGACCAAGGTAAATGGCATGATGCTATTGCCATCGCCTTCGCCGAACCGGAAAGAAGCCTCTCCAGCCCTTGCGAGTTCGGATACACATCCAACTACGTCAAGACCAATCTGCATGCGTACGACAGCCTGTTCAGCCAGGCGGCCAGTGCCAAGCTCCCGGTGGACTTTGGCTCTCATCGTCTACCGCATGCTCCTGCATCCTTTACGACATCGCGCCTGCAGGGGCTGCGAAGCGTTTTCTGCTGAGGCATATCGGTCGTGAAAAACCGGCGGGCATGGGGGAAGACTTGTTTCTGCTAGGGCGCTCCACCCCAGCTCCGATTGGCAATATGCGCATCAGGGAGTCGGCTGAGTTACTGGACCTTGCGGACCCCATCGGTTTTACCCGCCAGGACGTCATCGTTCGCGATCAACGTTTTCTGGAGTACGCCTACGAGCAGGGCGCGGCCATAGGTGGCGCGACAGGCGCCGGTGGAGAGGCGCCAAAGCTGCTGATGACCGAAGATGAAAACGGCCAGCTGTACCCGGACGCGGTGCTTGCGGATGAGAGGGCCTGTCGCCATTGGTTCATCAAGTTCGCCAGGCACCAGGCCTTGGCCGATGATCAGGAGATCCTGCGGGCCGAGTACCTCTATTACAGGGCGTTGCAGCAGCTTGGCATCGAGACGGTGGCCAGTGAACACATGGCGCTGGAAGAGGGAGCCAAGCCCAGCCTGTGGATGGAACGCTTCGACCGTCAGGTTACCGATCAGGGAGTACAGCGGTTTGCCGTGGAATCGATGTATTCCTTGTGTGGTGTAACCGAACCCGGTAGCCGGATGGGGCATTTGGAGGTGATCGAGACGCTCGTTGGCTTGTGGAAGATGGCCGGGCAGGGTAAAGAGGTGCCTGATCTGATCGCGGATTACCTGCGGCGCGACCTGATCAACAAGATCCTGGGTAACGCCGATAACCATGGACGTAATACAGCGATCATTCGTACCCGCGACACGGTGTGTCTTGCACCCATTTACGACTTGGCACCGATGGTGATGGATCAGGAAGGAGTAACCAGAACGACGAAGTGGCCCGCTTTGATCGAAAGAGCAGGCGAAATCGACTGGCAGGCAGCCTGTGTTGCGCTGGCCGAATTCATCGATCCGGATGAGGCTTACCAGCGCCTGCGTCAGGAGGCCCGGCACCTATTGGCATTGCCCGATATCTTGTCCGGCCTTGGGCTCCCGGAGGTAGTGATGAATCACCCGGCGATTGCGCTGGGCAAGCTCGAGCGCCGGATGGCGGAGTGGGGGTTGGCATGACGGTTTCCATCGATGCCCGAGGTCTGATGATCGATGGCGTGCGCGAAGGTATTGCCGACGGCACAATCGAGCTGGGTACTGCCGTTCGCCGCCTGCGCGTAGAAGTTGCAAAGATGCAGCAGACCCAGTTTGCGCTGATGTGCAAGATTTCCGTGCGAACGCTCATTCAGATCGAGCAGGGGGACGGTAACCCCACGCTCAAATCGTTGAACGCGGTATTCAAACCGTTCGGTTTGCAGATGGGCGTCGTCAGGCGTGCGAGCCCGATCAGATAACCGGGCTTGCACCGATCGCGGGCCTGCCGGCCCGTGATCGGTTATGCCGTTCACCCCCTACGGCAGTCCTCAAGTGTCCGCACCTGGCCTTGCGGCCGCTGGTTCTCTTCACTCAACCAGCGCTCGAACGCGGTCGCCAGCGCCGGCCACTCATCATCGGTAATCGAATACCACGCCGTATCCCGGTTGTGATCCTTCACCACCAGGTGCTTGCGGAAAACCCCCTCGAACACAAAGCCAAACCGCTCCGCCGCACGCTTGGAGCGTGCGTTGGCGTTGTTGCACTTCCACTCCAGCCGGCGGTTGCCCAGCTCGAAGCCCAGCTTGCCCAGCAAATACACCGCCTCGGTGCCCTTGGGCGTACGCTGCATGGCAGCGCCGAAGGCGATGTGGCCGATTTCGATGCGGCCGTGGTCGGGCACGATCGACATCAGGCTCAGGATGCCCTGGGCCTGGCCGCTGGCGCGGTCGATGACGGTGTAGAACAGCGGGTCGCGGCCAGCGGCGTTGCCTTCCAGCCAACGGTCGAAGGCGGCACGTTCGGTGAACGGGCCATAGGGCAGGTAGTCCCACAGCACCGGGTCGGCCGCCGGGCCTTGCAGCACCTCCCAGAGATCGTCGCCATGGCGCGCCGGGTCGAGCTTTTCCAGGCGGATGAAGCGGCCGTCGATGGGCTCGGCCTGGGGAGCTGCGGCGGGTTTCCAGTTCAATGCGTCGGTCATGTTCGGCTTAGAACTCTTTGCGGAATTGGATGAAGCCCGAGCGCTCGGCAACCTGTTGGTACAGGCTGATGGCGGTGGCGTTGGTCTCATGGGTCAGCCAGTGCACCTTGGCGCAGTTGTCGGCCTTGGCTTTGGCGTAGACGTGCTCGATCAGCTGGCGGCCGATGCCCAGGCCGCGCTGTGTGCTGTCCACGTACAGGTCCTGCAGGTAGCAGGCGTTCCCGATGCTCCAGTTGGAACGATGGTAGATGAAGTTGACCATGCCCACTGCCTTGCCATCGACCCAGGCAAGGGCCGAATGGGTCGGTTCGTTCGGGTCGAGCAGGCGTTGCCAGGTGCTGAGGTTGACCTCTTCGGTCAATTCGGACTCATAGAAGTGCAAGTAGGCCTGCCACAGGGCGAGCCAGGCAGCATGGTCTTGGGTGGTGACAGGACGCAGGGTAACGCTGGACATGGGCTATTCCTTCAGAGTTGGCGCATGTGCGCCGCGAGTTGGTTATCCAGGTAATCGGGGCTGGCGCTCAGGCCTTCACGCACGCCGGCAATGTCTTGCTCAGAGCGGTTCTGGCTGAGCTTGCGCGCACCTTGCAAGCGGGCGATGGGCAGGCGGATGCCGACGATGGCGCGGAGCATGCCATCGAGGTAGTCACGCGGGGCATCGGTGACGTTCCACGGTTCGCTGCGGCCTTGTTCGTGGCGCTCGGTCAGGCGGCTGACAATGGCCAGCAATGGCTCGGCTTCGTGAATCACTTCGGCCGGGCCATAGGCGTGCACGGCCAGGTAGTTCCAGGTTGGCACCACCTTGGGGTTGTCGGCCTTGCTCGGGTAGTAACCGGGGCTGACATAGGCATCGGCGCCGGGGAACACCAGCAGGGCTTCACCACCTTGCTTCAGGTCGTGCCACTGGGGGTTGGCCCTCGCCAGGTGGGCATAGACGGTGCCGAATTCGCCTTCGGCGATATCGACCAGCACGGGCAGGTGCGTGGCCAGCAGGCCTTGTTCGCCCTTGCTGACCAGGATGGCCAGGCGGGTGTCGAGCATGTGCTGGTGCAGGCGCCCGAGGTCGTGTTCCTGATGGGGTTTGCTGTTGTACATGCTCGGTTTCCTTGTGCGATGGCTCCATCCTAGGCAGGCTATTGGTTCATAGTAAGAGCCATTAACAGCTGTTTTTATAGGTCCAATACCGTGAGCGAGCGCCCCCTAGTGTTGCCTTTCGACCCTGCCGGAATCGCCCTCGATCGCCGCCGCGGGCTCAGCCAGCAGCTGTACCAGGCGCTACGTGCGCGGGTGCTGGACGGGCGTCTGAGCAGTGGCACGCGGCTACCGGCCACTCGTGATCTGGCCGCCATGCTGGCGCTGTCACGCAACAGCGTGGTGCGGGCCTATGACCAGCTATATGCCGAGGGCTACATCGAAAGCCGGGTAGGCGACGGCACCTATGTCAGTCAGTTACCGAAACTCTCCGCTGCAAAACTATCCACACAAGTATCCACAGGGTTATCCCGGGGGTTATCAACAGACTTATCCACATTTTCCTCAGAAAACACTGAGGATTTATCCAGCAAGCGCTGTTCCAGCGAGCCTTTGCAGCGCCTGAAAAGTAACCATCTGCCGCCCCCAAGAAGTGGTGCACCGCGTGCTTTTCGCGTCGGTATTCCGGCGTTCGACCTGTTCCCGTTCGACGTCTGGGCCAAGCTGCAGGCGGGTTTCTGGCGCAACCCGGCTCCGGCGCAGTTGGGTTATGGTGACCCGGCAGGCGAGCCACTGCTGCGTGAGCTGATCGCGGCCTACCTGCGTCGCTCCCGTGGGCTGAGTTGTACTGCTGAACAAATTGTGATCACCAGTGGTGCGCAGCAGGCCATCAGCCTTTGTGCACAGTTGCTGTTGCAGCCAGGCGACGGTGTGGCTGTGGAAAACCCGGGTTACCGCGCAGCGGGGCATGCCTTTGCGCTGGCCGGTGGCAGGTTGTGTGGCGTGCCGGTGGACGAGGATGGCATGGACTGTCGCCGGCTCGGGCAACTGACAGATTGCCGGCTGGCCTATGTCACGCCAGCTCACCAGTACCCGACCGGGGTGACCATGAGCCTGGCGCGACGCCTGGAACTGCTTGCCTGGGCCGAGCGCAGCGAAGGCTGGATCATCGAAGACGACTACGACGGCGAGTACCGCTACAGCGGTGCGCCCTTGGCCCCGCTAGCGGCGCTCGACCGGCACGGGCGGGTACTGTACGTCGGTACCTTCGGCAAGATCGCCTTTCCGGCGTTGCGCCTGGGCTACCTGGTACTGCCGCCGCAACTGGCGCAGGCGTTCAGCCAGGGCAGGGCGCTGGCGGTGCGGCATTCGGAGGTCAGTAGCCAGTGCGTGATGGCCGAGTTCATGGCCAGGGGGCACTTTCAGCGGCATATCCGGCGCATGCGCAAGGCGGCGTTGAGCCGGCGCAATGTGCTGAAGGCGGGCTGGCCTGTGGATATTCCGGGTTTGGGCGGCATGCCGGAGGTGGCGGCCGGGCTGCATGTGAAGGTCGATGTGGATAACTTTGCGCGGGAGCAGGAGCTGGTGGCCAAGGCTGAAGCGGTGGGGGTGGAGGTGACGCCGCTGAGCAATTTCTGGCTGGCGGACAGCGAGCAGCCTGTGGATAAGCGCGCGGGACTGGTGCTGGGGTTTGCAGCGGTGCCGGAGGGGGAGATTGCCGAGGCTTTGATGCGCTTGCGCAAGGCCTGGAGGAAGTGAGTAGGGCCGCTGGGCGGCCCAATCGCCGGCAAGCCAGCTCCCACAGGTACAGCATCTGCCTCGAAATCAGTGGAGATCCTGTGGGAGCTGGCTTGCCGGCGATTGGGCTGCAAAGCAGCCCCCGGCTCTAAATCAGGTACCGGACTTGATCCGCGTCCAGGCCCTGGTCCGAGCCCGTTCGGCATCCCGCGCCAGGGGCTTGAGGGTATACAGCTTGGCCATCGCCTCCGCCGTCGGATACAGGTTGGGGTTGTTGCGAATCGCCGGGCTCACCTTGTCGGTCGCATCCTTGTTCGGGTTCGGGTACCCGACAAAGTCACTGATCGGCGCAATCACCTCGGGCCGCAGCAGGTAGTTGATGAACGCGTGGGCATCTTCCGGGTTGGCCGCGTTCTTCGGAATCGCCAGCATGTCGAACCAGATCGGTGCACCTTCCTTGGGCAGGCGCATGTCCACCACTACGCCATTCTTCGCCTCGATAGCGCGGTTGGCGGCCTGCGAGAAGCTGCCGCTGTAGCCCACTGCCACGCAGATATCGCCGTTGGCGATGTCGGCCATGTATTTCGAGGAATGGAAGTAGGTGATGTGCGGGCGGATCTTCAGCATCAGCGCTTCAGCTTTCTTGTAATCAGCCGGTTTGTCGCTGTTCGGTGGCAAGCCCAGGTACTGCAACGCCAGCGGCATGATCTCCGACGGCGAGTCGAGCAGGGCCACGCCGCACTGCTTGAGCTTGGCGATGTTCTCTTCCTTGAAGATAAGGTCCCAGCTGTCCACCGGGGCGTTGTCGCCGAGCGCAGCCTTGACCTTGGCCGGGTTGAAGCCGATCAGCACGGTGCCGTACATGTAAGGCACGGCAAATTTGTTGCCGGGGTCGTTGGCCTCGATCAGCTTCATCAGCGCCGGGTCCAGGTGCTGCCAGTTCGGCAGCTTGCTGCGGTCCAGTGGCTGGAACACCCCCGCTTCGATCTGCTTGGCGAGGAACACGTTGGACGGCACTACCACGTCATACCCGGAGTTGCCGGTCAGCAGCTTGGCTTCCAGCGCCTCGTTGGTGTCGAAGATGTCGTAGACCAGCTTTACCCCGCTGTCTTTCTGAAATTCGGTGAGGGTTTGCGGAGTGATGTAGTCGAACCAGTTGTACACCCGCAGGGTGCGCTGTTCGGCCTGGGCGTGCAGGGCACCGGTGAACAGGGTAGCGGCGATGAACGGGGCGAGCAGACGCTTGAGTCGGACCATTACCGGGCTCCTGGCTGGGCGTGCTGGAAGCCTTCCAGCACATTGACCGCGTTGATACCGATTTCTTCCACAGCGTAGCCGCCTTCCATCACGAACAGGGTCGGCTTGCCGAGCTGGGCGATGCGCTTGCCCATTTCCAGGTAGTCCGGGCTGTCCAGCTTGAACTGCGAGATCGGGTCGTCCTTGAAGGTATCCACGCCCAGCGAGATCACCAGCACATCGGCGTCATAGGCGGCGATGCGCTGGCAGGCGTCCTCCAGCGCAGCGCTCCAGGCGGCCCAGTCGCTGCCGGCTGGCAGAGGGTAGTTGATGTTGCAGCCTTCACCGGCACCCTCGCCGGTTTCATCGGCATAGCCGAGGAAGAACGGGAACTCGTCGCGCGGGTCGCCATGGATCGAGGCGAAGAACACATCGTTGCGGTTGTAGAAGATGTCCTGGGTGCCGTTGCCGTGGTGGTAGTCGACGTCGAGGATGGCGACCTTGCGCCGGCCCTGGTCGAGGAAGGCCTGGGCGGCGATGGCGGCGTTGTTCAGGTAGCAATAGCCGCCCATGACTTCGCCGGCGGCATGGTGCCCTGGCGGGCGGCACAGGGCGAAGGCGGAATGGGCGCCTTGCTGGATCGCCGCCTGCGCGGTGAGGGCAACCTGGGCGGCGCTGTAGGCGGCCTGCCAGGTGCCGGCGGTGATCGGTGCGCCGGCATCGAAGCTGTAGTAGCCCAGCTCACCGTGCAGGCCGGTGGGCTTTACCTGGCGCAGGGTGCGTGCGGGCCAGGTGAACGGCAGCAGGTCGCCTTCCTGGCCCAGTGCGGCCCAGCGCGCCCAGGCGCCTTCGAAGAAGTCCAGGTAGCCGGCACTGTGGATACGCAGCAACGGTGCGCGCCCGAAGTCGGTGGGGCCCTGGATGTCGCCGAGGTTGCGCTTTTTTACCTGGTCGAGCACATGGTCGGCGCGTGACGGCATTTCGAAACAGGGCATCAGCTTGCCGTCGATCAGCTCGCAGCGGCCGTGGTGCAGGCGGTGGTCATCGGAATAGATCGTCAGCATTGTTGTTCTCCGGTGGGTACTGGCGTGGGCCCATTCTCATGGGCGGGCCAGTGGGGGAGAACGACGCAAGTGGCCAAAAGGGGATCGATATGGCCAAGCTCTTTGGCTGGATTTGTTGGTGGCCTGTACTGGCCCTTTCGCGGGTGAACCCGCTCCCACAGGTACAGTGTTGCACCTGAGTGTGTGCAGAACCTGTGGGAGCGGGTTCACCCGCGAAAGGGCCGGTACAGGTCAACCGCGAAAATGGCTGGGCGCGACGCCACTCCAACGCTGGAAGGCATGCCGAAAACTGGCGGTCTCGCTGAACCCCAGGCACTCGGCAATCCGATAGATCGGCATCTGCTCATCAGCCAGCAATTGTTTGGCCCGCTCGAACCTCAGTTCATCCAGCAGCTGTTGATAACTGCTGCCCAACGCCTGCAAATGCCGGCGCAGGGTGCGCGATGAGCAGTTCATCTGCCGCGCCAGCCCTTCCAGCCCGGGCGCTGCATCCAGTTGCTGCGCCAGCAGTTGGCGAATCCGCCCCAGCCAGGCCTGGCGGCCGGTGAATTCCAGATTCAGGCGCCGGCAGCGTTCGCTCATGGCCTTGTGGGTAATCGGGTCGGCCAGCGGCAGTGGCGTGTCCAGCCAGCGCTGTTCGAAGGCAAAGGCATTGTCCTCGGCGTCAAAACCGACCGGGCACTGGAATGCCCCGGCATAGAGTGCGTGGTAACCGGGCCGTGGGTGTTCGAAACGGGCTGCCAGCAGGGGCAGCGGGCGGCCGAGCAGGTCGTCGCAGATGACCTTCAGCGACACCAGGCAGAACTCGGCGTTGAAGGCAGTCAGCGTCGGGCTGTCGTGGTAGTCGCTGGCGCTGAACCAGACGCGCTGGCCGTCGTCGAGCAAACGCAGCTTGAAGACTGTTCCCAGCAGTGCCGGATACTGCAGTGCCAGGCGCAAGGCGTCACCCAAAGTGGCACTGGAGAGCAGAGCGTAACCGAGCATGCCGTAGCACGACACATGCATGCGCCGGCCCAGTTCCAGGCCGATATCCTCGCGCCGGGCAACGGCGTTGGCGCACACCTGCAGTTCCTGCTGGGTAGTGATGCGCGCATCGGCATGGCCCAGGTCTGCCGGGCCGATGCCGCTGCCGGCCAGCAGCGCCGACGCGTCGCAACCATCTGCCTGGAAGACGTTGAGGATCAGCGAAACCGCGTTGAGGGTGGTCAGGTGGCTGTGCAGCATGCTGGGTAATCCCGTTGGGCTGGGACGCATTATGGAGCAAGTTGTGTGCCGATGTTCGGGGGCCGCTCTGCGGCCCTGTCGCGACACAAGGCCGCTCCCACATTGGCCGGTGTACGCAGGGCTCTTGCAGGAGCGGCCTTGCGTCGCGATGGACTGCAAAGCAGCCCCAAATCCTTCAGGCAAAAAAAAGGCCCGAAGCATAGGCTCGGGCCTTGGAAAGGTTGAGAGGTGTCTAGTCCCTCGACCTGGTGAGACTGTTTACAGCGGCCTGATTACGCCTTCAGCGGAACCAGACGGGGAGCGATCATGTTTTCCGGACGCAGGATGTCGTCGAGCATCGCGTCGTCCAGCAGCTTCTCTTCGCGCACCAGTTCCAGTACGCCGCGGCCGGTTTCCAGGGCAACGCGGGCGATACGGGTGGCGTTTTCGTAGCCGATGTACGGGTTCAGGGCGGTGACCAGGCCGATCGAGTGCTCGACCAGTTCACGGCAGCGCTGTTCGTTGGCGGTGATGCCGACGATGCAGTGCTCGCGCAGCATGTCCATGGCGCGTTGCAGCAGGCGGATCGAGTCGAAGATCTTGTAGGCGATCAGCGGCTCCATAACGTTCAGCTGCAGCTGGCCACCTTCGGCGGCGACGGTCAGGGCCAGGTCGTTGCCCATGATGGCGAAGGCCACCTGGTTGACGGCTTCCGGGATAACCGGGTTGACCTTGCCTGGCATGATCGAGCTGCCTGGCTGGCGCGCTGGCAGGTTGATCTCGTTGATGCCGGTGCGCGGGCCGCTGGACAGCAGGCGCAGGTCGTTGCAGATCTTCGACAGCTTGACGGCGGTACGCTTGAGCATGCCGGAGAACAGCACGAAGGCGCCCATGTCGGAGGTGGCTTCGATCAGGTCGGCAGCCGGTACCAGCGGCTGGCCGCTGATGGCAGCCAGGCGCTGTACGGCCAGGGCCTGGTAGCCAGGGTCGGCGTTGATGCCGGTGCCGATGGCGGTACCGCCCAGGTTGATTTCGGTCAGCAGTTCCGGGGCCAGCGAGCGCAGGCGCTGCAGGTCTTCGGTCATGGTGGTGGCGAAGGCACGGAATTCCTGGCCCAGGGTCATCGGTACGGCGTCCTGCAGCTGGGTACGGCCCATCTTCAGTACGTGGTCGAATTCCTTACCTTTGGCAGCGAAGGCCTGGATCAGGCTGTCGAGGCTGGCCAGCAGGGCGTCGTGGCCCAGCAGCAGGCCCAGACGGATGGCGGTCGGGTAGGCGTCGTTGGTCGACTGCGCCATGTTCACATCGTTGTTCGGGTGCAGGTACTGGTACTCACCCTTCTGGTGGCCCATGGCCTCCAGCGCGACGTTGGCGATGACTTCGTTGGCGTTCATGTTGGTAGAAGTACCAGCACCGCCCTGGATCATGTCCACCACGAACTGGTCGTGGTAATCGCCTTTGATCAGGCGGGCGCAGGCTGCGGTGATGGCAGCGTGCTTGGCATCGCTCAGGTGGCCCAGCTCACGGTTGGCGTCGGCAGCAGCCTGCTTGACCATGGCCAGGGCCACGACCAGCTTCGGGTAGTGCGACAGCGGAACACCGGAGAGGTGGAAGTTGTTGGCAGCGCGCAGGGTCTGGATGCCGTAGTAGGCATCTGCAGGAACTTCAAGGGTACCCAACAAATCTTTTTCGACGCGGAACGATGCAGCGGAGGACATGATGTATATCATCTCGATTTTGACCCGGCACATGCCGGAATGGCGCCAATCCTAGGCCTGAAGGTGATTTTGCGGCCAATGCTGTTGCACGCTAACCTATGCACAAACGGCATAGTGTTTCATGTGACGCCAATTGACATTCGAGCGTGTTCCATTTTGGTGCACGCCAGGAGATGTGCTTCGTGAACCTTGAAAGCAAATGGCTGGAAGACTTCAGCGCGCTGGCCGCCACCCGCAGTTTTTCCCAGGCGGCAGAGCGGCGTTTCGTCACCCAACCGGCCTTCAGCCGGCGCATTCGCAGCCTGGAAGCAGCCTTGGGCCTGCAATTGGTGAATCGTTCCCGTACGCCGATCGAACTGACAGAGGCCGGCCAGCTGTTTCTCGTCACGGCGCGTACTGTTGTCGACCAGTTGAGCGAAATTCTCCGCCACTTGCATCATCTGGAAGGCGGGCAGGGTGAAGTGGTGCAGGTGGCCGCGGCACACTCCCTGGCATCGGGCTTTTTCCCGCGTTGGGTGGCCCAGTTGCGCAACGACGGGTTGAACATCGCCACCCGCCTGGTTGCGACCAACGTCGGAGATGCCGTGCATGCATTACGCGAAGGTGGCTGCGACCTGATGCTTGCCTTCTATGACCCGGATGCCGCCCTGCAGATGGATGCCGAGATCTTCCCGTCGCTGCACATGGGCACCACTGAAATGTTGCCGGTATGCGCCGTGGATGCCGAGGGCAAGCCGTTGTTCGACCTGGAAGGCGAGGGCAGCGTGCCGCTGCTGGCCTATACCGCCGGCGCCTTCCTCGGTCGCTCGGTCAATTTGCTGCTGCGTCAGCGCAACCTGCGCTATACCACCGTCTATGAAACCGCCATGGCCGACAGTCTGAAGAGCATGGCGCTGGAAGGCATGGGCATCGCCTGGGTGCCGCGCCTGTCGATGCGTGGCGAACTGGAACGGGGCGAACTGGCGATCTGTGGCGGCAGCCAGTGGCACGTGCCGCTGGAAATCCGCCTGTACCGCTGCGCCCTGGTGCGCAAGGCCAATGTGAGGCTGTTGTGGCGCAAGCTCGAGGGGGCGGCGATGGTTGACCCAAAAGTCAGTCAAAGCCCCGAAAAATAAGGGGCGACAGTTGGTCGCCGGGGTGCCTTAAACGCACCACCTTACGGTATACTGCGCGGCCTTTCGACCGGATGCGTCCGGTCCTGATCAGCAAACAAGCCACGCCGGTCGTCCCGCGTGGCTTGTTGTTTTTTGACGCGCCCAAGGGCGCACAAGCGAAGAGGCTCGACGATGAGTGCACTGGTTGGCGTGATCATGGGCTCCAAGTCCGATTGGTCCACCCTTAGCCACACCGCCGATATGCTGGAAAAACTCGGCATTCCCTACGAGGTGAAGGTGGTTTCCGCCCACCGTACCCCGGATCTGCTGTTCCAGTATGCCGAGGAGGCTGAGGGCCGTGGCATCGAGGTGATCATCGCCGGTGCCGGTGGCGCAGCCCACCTGCCAGGCATGTGTGCCGCCAAGACCCACCTGCCGGTGCTGGGCGTGCCCGTGCAATCGTCGATGCTGTCGGGTGTCGATTCGCTGCTGTCGATCGTGCAGATGCCAGCCGGCGTGCCGGTTGCCACCCTGGCCATCGGTCGTGCCGGTGCGGTCAACGCCGCGCTGCTGTCGGCCAGCATCCTCGGCGCCAAGTACCCGCAGTACCACGCGGCGCTCAAGCAGTTCCGCACGGAACAGACCGACACCGTGCTGGACAACCCAGACCCGCGCCAGGCTTGAGGCTCAACCCATGAAGATCGGTGTAATCGGTGGCGGCCAGCTGGGCCGCATGCTGGCCCTGGCGGGTACCCCGCTGGGCATGAACTTCGCCTTCCTCGACCCGGCGCCGGACGCCTGCGCTGCGCCGCTGGGCGAGCACCTGCGTGCCGACTACGGCGACCAGGACCACCTGCGCCAGCTGGCCGACGAAGTCGACCTGGTCACCTTCGAGTTCGAAAGCGTCCCGGCCGAGACCGTGGCCTTCCTCTCGCAGTTCGTGCCGGTGTACCCCAGCGCCGAAGCGCTGCGCATCGCCCGTGACCGCCTGTTCGAGAAGAGCATGTTCCGCGACCTGGGTATCCCTACCCCGGCCTTCGCCGACATCCTCTCGCAGGCCGACCTGGACGCCGCGGTGGCCAGCATCGGCCTGCCGGCCGTGCTGAAAACCCGCACCCTGGGTTACGACGGCAAGGGCCAGAAGGTGCTGCGCACGCCTGAGGACGTGGTCGGTACCTTTGCCGAGCTGGGCAGCGTACCTTGCCTGCTGGAAGGCTTCGTGCCGTTCACCGGCGAAGTGTCGCTGGTGGCCGTGCGTGCCCGTGATGGCGAAACCCGCTTCTACCCGCTGGTGCACAACACCCACGAAAGCGGCATCCTGCGCCTGTCGGTCGCCAGCCAGGCGCACCCGCTGCAGGCCCTGGCCGAAGACTACGTGGGCCGTGTGCTCAAGCAACTGGACTATGTGGGCGTGATTGCCTTCGAGTTCTTCGAAGTCGACGGCGGCCTGAAGGCCAACGAAATCGCCCCGCGCGTGCACAACTCCGGGCACTGGACCATCGAAGGCGCCGAGTGCAGCCAGTTCGAGAACCACCTGCGCGCCGTCGCCGGCTTGCCGCTGGGCTCGACTGCCAAGGTCGGCGAGAGCGCGATGCTCAACTTCATCGGTGAAGTGCCGGCGGTGGACAAGGTGGTTGCCATCGGTGACTGCCACCTGCACCACTACGGCAAGGCCTTCAAGGTTGGTCGCAAGGTTGGCCACGCCACCCTGCGCTGCCACGACATGGCCACCCTCGAGCGCAAGATTGCCGAAGTAGAAGCCCTGATCGGCAACTGATCGAACTTCTACCAGCGGCTTGCCCTCTGAAATGGCAACAAGCCAAAGCGCTGTCTAGGCTTTGGCTTGTTCCATCTTCACTGCAGAGGGATTGCCATGGGTATCATTGGGACCATCTTCATCGGCCTTATCGTCGGCCTGCTGGCCCGCTTCATCAAGCCGGGCGACGACAGCATGGGCTGGATCATGACCATCCTGCTGGGGATTGCCGGCTCCCTGCTGGCCACCTACGGCGGCCAGGCGCTGGGTATCTACCAGGCCGGGCAGGCTGCCGGTTTCCTTGGCGCGCTGATCGGTGCTGTGATCCTTCTGGTGATCTACGGATTCATCAAGAAACGCTGAATACTGGTTAGAATGCCCGGCAATTCATTCGAGTTGCCGAGCATTTTCATGCGTGCCTTTTTCCTCGCCCCACTGCTGTTGGCCAGCACCCTGGCCCATGCCGAACTGCCTGAAACCGACTGGCTGGAGCTGATGCCCAAGTCGGACCAGCAGGCGCTCGAGCAAATGCCCGATATCGACCACAACTCGCCGGAAGCCATGGGCACCTTTACCGACAAGGGCGGCCTGAAGCAGAGCAAGGGCCTGCCGGCGGTGATGTACTCGACCAAGACCGTGGCGGCCATGAACGGCAAGGATATTCGCCTGGGCGGCTACCCGGTGCCGCTGGAGAGCGATGCCAAGGGCAACAGCACGCTGTTCTTCCTGGTGCCGTACCCGGGCGCGTGCATCCATGTGCCGCCACCGCCACCGAACCAGCTGGTACTGGTGCGCTACCCGAAAGGCCTGAAGATCGATGATATCTACACACCGCTGTGGGTCAGCGGCAAGCTGAAGGTGGAGAAGGTCAGCAATGACCTGGCCGATGCGGCCTATGCGCTGGATGCCGGGAAGGTGAGGGTGGTGGAGGACGCAGACCTCTGATTGCCTGCACCGGCCTCTTCGCGGGCTTGCCCGCTCCCACAGGTACTCCACAATTTTCAAGGCTTGTGGAGTACCTGTGGGAGCGGGCAAGCCCGCGAAGGGGCCCGCATAGGCACTGCAAGACTCAGATCATTTCACAGCCAATCCTGACCCCCAGCGAGCTGCTGCTCCCAGGCTTCAATTCCACCAGGTCATCCCACACATTCGCCGTCTCGATGCACAGCATCCGCTGCCACCCATCGTCGGCCATGTCCGGCAGTTCCCTGGCCCGTTCAGTCCAAGGGTTCCAGATCACCGCCGAGCGCGACCCGCTGCTGGTCAAGGTAATGCGCCGCTCCCAGTGCGGGTCGACGATGCTCAGGGTTTGCGGGGTCGCCAGGTAGATCCGGTCAGTCTCCCCGGCAAACGCCAGCGGCCCCTTCTGCTGGCGCTGCTCCCAGTCAGCCAGGGTCTCGATATAGCTCAGCCCCTCCACCCCTTCGACCCGCGCCTGGCGCACGTCACTGACCGCGAAGTAGCTGTGCAGGGCCTGGCTGATGGTGACGGGGGTATTGCCCATGTTGCGGCTGGTCAGGTTCAGCTGCAGGTCCTCGCCCAGCTCCACTACCAGCTTCAGCTCGACGTCATGAGGCCAGCCAGGCAGGTCACCCTGCGCTTCCGGCAGTTCGAATTCGATGCGCAGGCCTTCGCCCACTTCCTCGATACCCAGCAATTGCCAGTCGCGCGCGCGCGCCAGGCCGTGGGCGGGTGCCTGTTTGCCGTGGTACATGGCCTGCACGGCCTGGGGGTTGCGCTGCAGGTTGCCGAACCATGGCCAGCACACCGGCACACCGGCGCGTACCGACTTGCCCTGACGGAAGATGGCCTGGTCGCTCAGCCACAGCAGCGGTGGCTGGCCAACGCGCTGGTAGCTGAGGATCTGCGCGCCCTGCTGGGCGATCAGTAGTTCGGCGTGGTCGCTGCTGATACGCCAGCAGTTGAGTTCGCCATGTTGCTCGGTTACGACCTGGAAGGTAGCCATTGCATTCATCTCATTGATTGCCAGTGGGCCTTGGACCCGGGCACATGCAATGAGTTTACCGCCGGCGTGGCTCAGCGACGAGGTACGGAGCGGGTGCGGCCACTGCCGTCGATGGCGACGAAGACGAAGACTGCTTCGGTGACCTTGCGCCATTCGCTGGACAGCGGGTCGTCGCTCCACACTTCGACCATCATCTGGATCGAGCTGCGGCCGATTTCCAGGGTCTGGGTATAGAACGACAGCTGCGCGCCGACGGCGACCGGGACCAGAAAGGCCATGCGGTCGATGGCCACGGTGGCCACGCGGCCGCCGGCGACACGGCTGGCCATGGCGGTACCGGCCAGGTCCATCTGGGCGACCAGCCAGCCGCCGAAGATGTCGCCAAACCCGTTGGTCTCGCGCGGCAGTGCGGTGATCTGCAAGGCCAGGTCGCCTTGCGGGATTGGATCTTCTTGTTCGAGCTCAATCATGCGATGGGGCCTCTGACCCGTGACGCTTTTCGTTGGTGTGGCGCAAAGGCCGGGTAAACGATTCAGCTTGAAACATACTACGCCGATTTCGTTTCACTGAGCGGCCGTAGGGAAACTCTGCGAAACCGCCTGACATAAAGACCGGCGTTTTCGCACAACATCCCACGCTAGCAGCAACCTTTTCCTACGAACTGCCAGTATATAGAGCATAACGGCCAGCGACGACCGTGCATTCATGAATATGTGTAGGGATTTTGTATCGCTTTCGGCGCAGCTCGGCAATTTGCTATCTTCGCTTGTCTCCCAATCCAGAAGCCGCGTGCCAAGCGGCCTGCATGCCTACAAAGAGAACAATCAGCGATGACTTCCGTGCCGAGCAGTATCGAGCAGCCCTCGCGGCCGCTGACCCGCAGTGACTACAAGACTCTCTCACTGTCCGCCCTGGGCGGCGCGCTGGAGTTCTACGACTTCATCATCTTCGTGTTCTTCGCCACGGTGGTCGGCAAGCTGTTCTTCCCCGCCGACATGCCCGAATGGCTGCGCCTGATGCAAACCTTCGGCATTTTTGCCGCCGGTTACCTGGCGCGGCCGCTGGGCGGCATCATCATGGCCCACTTCGGTGACCTGCTCGGGCGCAAGAAGATGTTCACCCTGAGCATCTTCATGATGGCCCTGCCAACGCTGATCATGGGCCTGCTGCCCACCTATGCACAGATCGGCATGTGGGCGCCGATCCTGTTGCTGCTGATGCGCGTGATCCAGGGCGCGGCTATCGGTGGCGAGGTACCGGGCGCCTGGGTATTCGTGTCCGAGCACGTGCCAGAGCGCAACACCGGCTACGCCTGCGGCACCCTCACCGCAGGCCTGACCGCGGGCATCCTGCTTGGCTCGCTGGTGGCGACCCTGATCAACAGCGTCTACAGCGCACAGGAAGTGGCCGATTACGCCTGGCGTATCCCGTTCCTGCTCGGCGGTGTATTCGGCCTGTTCTCGGTGTACCTGCGCCGTTGGCTGCACGAAACCCCGGTGTTCGCCGAGATGCAGCAGCGCAAGGCGCTGGCCGAGGAGCTGCCGTTGCGCGCGGTGCTGCGTGACCATCGCGGTGCGATCATCCTGTCGATGCTGCTGACCTGGATGCTGTCGGCCGCCATCGTGGTGCTCATCCTGATGACTCCGGCGCTGCTGCAGAGCATCTACCACATCAGTCCCACCGACTCGCTCAAGGCCAACAGCCTGGCCATCGTGCTGCTCAGCTTCGGCTGCATCGGCGCTGGCAGCCTGGCCGATCGCTTTGGCGCGGGCCGGGTGTTCGTGATCGGCAGCCTGTTGCTGCTGGCGACCTCCTGGACCTTCTACCACAGCCTGCCTACGCGCCCCGAGCTGCTGTTCCCGCTGTATGCGGTGACCGGCCTGTGCGTGGGTGTGATCGGTGCGGTGCCTTATGTGATGGTCAAGGCATTCCCGGCAGTGGTGCGCTTCAGCGGGCTGTCGTTCTCGTACAACGTGGCCTACGCAATCTTTGGCGGGCTGACGCCGATGGTGGTGACTGCGCTGCTGAAAGTGAGCCCGATGGCGCCGGCCTACTATGTGGCGGGGCTGTGTGCCGTTGGTCTGGTTGTGGGCCTGTACCTGCTCGCCAACAAGCGCTGATCGGCATGGCTGGCACAGTCATTGTGGGAGCGGCCTTGTGTCGCGAAAGGGCCGCAGCGCGGCCCCAAGGGCTCAGCGCAGAAGCATGAATTACCGGGGCTGCCTTGCAGCCCTTTCGCGACACAAGGCCGCTCCCACAAAGATCGGCGTCTGTGGCGAGAAAGCGTGCGCTCTTCAGTGATGGCCTTTCATCCAATTGTCATATTCAAGTCATATCGTATTCATGCGGCCTGCAGATACTTGGGCCCGTTCCATCCAACACCCCAATATTCCTGCTAGGAGCAAGGCATGAAACTGAAGCGTTTGATGGCGGCCCTCACCTTTGCCGCCGCTGGCGTTGCAACCGCCAACGCGGTAGCCGCTGTCGATCCTGCGATCCCGACCTACACCAAGACCACCGGTGTTTCGGGCAACCTCTCCAGCGTCGGTTCGGACACCCTCGCCAACCTGATGACTCTGTGGGCCGAGGCCTACAAGAAGGAATATCCGAACGTAAACATCCAGATCCAGGCTGCCGGCTCCTCCACCGCGCCACCCGCGCTGACCGAAGGCACCGCCAACCTCGGCCCGATGAGCCGCAAGATGAAGGACGTCGAGCTGCAGGCCTTCGAGCAGAAGTACGGCTACAAACCGACCGCCATCCCGGTCGCCGTAGACGCCCTGGCTGTGTTCGTGCACAAGGACAACCCGATCAAAGGCCTGACCATGGCCCAGGTCGACGCCATCTTCTCTTCCACCCGCCTGTGCGGTGGCAAAGCCGACGTCAAGACCTGGGGTGACCTGGGCGTGACCGGCGACCTGGCCAACAAGCCAGTACAGCTGTTCGGCCGTAACTCGGTATCGGGCACCTACGGCTACTTCAAGGAAGAAGCCCTGTGCAAAGGCGACTTCAAGCCTAACGTCAACGAACAGCCTGGCTCGGCTTCGGTCGTGCAGTCGATCAGCTCCTCGCTGAACGGCATCGGCTACTCGGGCATCGGCTACAAGACCGCCAGCGTCAAGACTGTGGCCCTGGCCAAGAAGGAAGGCGGCGAGTTCGTTGAAGACAACGAAACCAACGCCCTGAACGGCACCTACCCGCTGTCGCGCTTCCTGTACGTCTACGTCAACAAGGCCCCGAACAAGCCTCTGGCCCCGCTGGAAGCCGAGTTCGTCAAGCTGGTGCTGTCGCAAGCTGGCCAGCAGGTCGTGGTGAAGGATGGCTACATCCCGCTGCCGGCCAAAGTCGTCGACAAGACCTTGGCTGACCTGGGCCTGTCCCACGCAGGTAACGTCGCAAAAAAGTAAGTAACTGAAGGGGAGGCCGGCGCTGATGCCCGGCCTCTTCCACGAAGTTCCAGTCCGAAGCCAGGTTTCCTGTGCGGCGGGCTTTCGTGCGTCACCACTTTGTAATGTTTTTGTCACACGGGACCGCTAGGGTGTGCGCATGAATGATCTGGCCAACTCCAACATGACCCAAAACTCCCAGCCCGTGCGGATTGATTTCAATACGCCGGAGTTGCAACGCAAGCGCCGCATGCGCGCGCTCAAGGACCGCCTGACCCGCTGGTATGTACTGGTGGGAGGGCTTGCCGTATTGGCGGCGATCACCCTGATCTTCTTCTATCTGGCCTATGTGGTGCTGCCGCTGTTCCAGGGCGCCGAGCTGACCAGCAAGAAAGCCCTGGAGCCGACCTGGCTGCAACAGGATGCCGGCAAGCCGCTGATGATCGCGCTTGAAGAGCAGAACCTGGTGGGCATGCGCGTTTCGGACAAGGGCCAGGCACTGTTCTTCGATACCAAGACCGGTAACGAGCTCAAGCGTTTCGACCTGCCAGTGCCGGCAGGCACCCAAGTCACTTCGATCAGTGCCGACCAGCCGGGTAGCCCGCTGGTGGTGCTGGGCTTGTCCAATGGCCAGGCGCTGGTGTTCCACCACACCTACAAGATCACCTACCCGGACAACAAGAAAACCATCGCCCCCGGCATCGACTACCCGTACGGCGAGCAGCCGTTCGTGCTCGACGAGCAGGGCCGTGCGCTGGAGCATGTCAGCGTCAACGTCAATGGCGACACCCTGCTGATGGCCGGTTCCACCGGCGCGCACCTGCAGGTGGTCGAGCTGACCCGCACCGAAAACATGATGACCGAAGAGGTCACCACCGAGCAGAACCGCATCGAACTGCCGCAGATGACCGAAACGGTGAAGAACATCTTCATCGACCCGCGTCAGCAGTGGCTGTACGTGATCAACGGTCGCGCCACCGCGGACGTGTTCAACCTGCGCGACAAGAGCCTCAACGGCCGCTACAAGCTGTCTGAAAGCGCCGACACCGAAATTACCGCCACCGCCCAGCTGGTCGGCGGCATCTCGCTGATCATCGGCGACTCCAAGGGCGGCCTGGCCCAGTGGTTCATGGCCCGTGACCCGGATGGCGAATCCCGCTTCAAGCTGATCCGCACCTTCCAGATGGGCAAGGCCGCGGTCGTGCAGATCGACGCTGAAGAGCGCCGCAAGGGCTTCGTCGCCCTCGACGCCGCAGGCGAGCTGGGCGTGTTCCACAGCACCGCGCACCGTACCCTGCTGGTCGAGCCGGCCGCCGAAGGCCCCGGCATCCTGGCCCTTTCGCCACGTGCCAACCGCATCATCATCGAAGAAGGCGGCAAGCTGCTGCCACTGAGCCTGCGCAACCCGCACCCGGAAATTTCCTTCAGCGCGCTGTGGGGCAAGGTGTGGTACGAGAACTACGACGAGCCGAAATACGTCTGGCAATCTACCGCATCGAACACCGACTTCGAGCCCAAGCTGAGCCTGTCGCCGCTGACCTTCGGTACCCTGAAGGCCGCGTTCTACGCCATGATCCTGGCGGCCCCGCTGGCGATTGCCGCGGCCATCTACACCGCCTACTTCATGGCCCCTGGCATGCGCCGCAAGGTCAAGCCGGTGATCGAACTGATGGAAGCGATGCCGACCGTGATCCTCGGCTTCTTCGCCGGCCTGTTCCTCGCCCCCTACCTGGAAGGCCACCTGCCGGGCGTGTTCAGCCTGTTCCTGCTGATGCCGCTCGGTATCCTGCTGGCCGGCTTCGCCTGGACTCGCCTGCCCGAGTCGATCCGCCTGCGTATCCCGGATGGCTGGGAAGCGGCGATCCTGATCCCGGTCATCCTGTTCACCGGCTGGTTCGCCCTGACCATGAGCCCGCACCTCGAGAACTGGTTCTTTGGCGGCGACATGCGCCTGTGGATCACCAACGACCTGGGGATAACCTACGACCAGCGCAACGCCCTGGTCGTGGGTATCGCCATGGGCTTCGCGGTCATCCCGAACATCTACTCTATCGCCGAAGACGCCGTGTTCAGCGTGCCGCGCAGCCTGACCCTGGGCTCCCTGGCCCTGGGAGCGACGCCATGGCAGACCCTGACTCGCGTGGTCATCCTCACCGCCAGCCCGGGTATCTTCTCGGCGCTGATGATCGGCATGGGCCGTGCGGTGGGCGAGACCATGATCGTGCTGATGGCCACCGGCAACACCCCGGTGATGGAGCTGAACCTGTTCGAGGGCATGCGCACCCTGGCCGCCAACGTGGCCGTGGAAATGCCGGAGTCGGAAGTCGGCGGCAGCCACTATCGCGTGCTGTTCCTGGCCGCACTGGTGCTGCTGATGTTCACTTTCATCATGAACACCTTGGCCGAGCTGATTCGCCAGCGTCTGCGCAAGAAATACTCGTCGCTTTGATAGAAAGGTAGCGATCCGTGAAAAAGGATTCCCTCAAAGGCTGGTTCAAGAGCGGCGCCCCAGGCGTCTGGATGAGCGGCGGCGCGGTGGCCATGGCAGTGATCATGACCGTTGGCCTGCTGGCGGTGATTGCCGTGCGCGGCCTGGGCCACTTCTGGCCGGCCGATCTTGTCCAGGCCACCTACAAGGTGCCGGGCCAGGCCGACCACGTCGTCATTGGCGAAGTGGTGCAAAAGGAAGAAGTACCCCGTGCCCGCCTGAAGGGCGCCGGCCTGCCAGTGCCTGACCAAGGCCCGGAGTTCATGACCCGTGAGCTGATCAAGGTGGGCAACCGCGACCTCAACGGCAGCGACTTCACCTGGGTGGTCGGCGACTGGCTGGTCGACGAAAAGCACCCGGCCGACCTGATTGCCCTGGAGCGTCGCGAGTGGGGCAACTTCTACGGCTACCTGGTCAGCGTCAAGGAAGAAGGCCGCGTGGTCGCCGAAGGTGCTGCCGCCTGGGCCGAGCTGCAGGCCCGCCTCAAGCGCGCCAACCAGCTCAACAGCGAACTGCAAAGCCTCGAGAGGAAAGACATCGGTGCCATCAACCATGGCCTCGAGCGCCTGCGTCTGCAGGCGCGCAAGCTGGAGCTGGACGGCAAGCTGGACGCCGCCGCCCAGGCCGACATGGACGCCGAGCGCGCCGAGCTGAACAGCCGCTACAAGGCCATCGAAGACCGCCTGACCGGCTTGCACCAGGCCTTCGCCCGCGACAGCCTGGTGGCCCGCGATGGCAACGGCCGTGAAGTGGAAATCAACCTCAGCAAGGTGGTGCACGCCATCCAGCCGAACGCCATGTCGGGGTTCACCAAGCTGGGCGCCTACTTTACCAAGGTCTGGGAGTTCCTCAGCGACGATCCGCGTGAAGCCAACACCGAGGGCGGTATCTTCCCGGCCATCTTCGGTACCGTGATGATGACCCTGATCATGGCCGTGATCGTCACCCCGTTCGGTGTGCTGGCTGCCGTGTACCTGCGCGAATACGCCAGACAGGGCCCGGTGACCCGCCTGATCCGCATCGCGGTGAACAACCTGGCCGGTGTACCGGCGATCGTCTACGGCGTGTTCGGCCTGGGCTTCTTCGTCTATGTGCTGGGTGGCTCGATCGACCGCCTGTTCTTCCCCGAGGCACTGCCGGCGCCAACCCTGGGTACCCCGGGCCTGCTGTGGGCATCGCTGACCCTGGCGTTGCTGGCCGTGCCGGTGGTGATCGTGGCCACCGAGGAAGGCCTGGCGCGTATCCCGCGTACCGTGCGCGAAGGCTCGCTGGCCCTGGGCGCGACCAAGGCCGAGACCCTGTGGAAGATCGTCCTGCCGATGGCCAGCCCGGCGATGATGACCGGCATGATCCTCGCCGTGGCCCGCGCCGCCGGTGAAGTGGCACCGCTGATGCTGGTAGGTGTGGTGAAGCTGGCCCCGTCGCTGCCGGTGGACGGGAACTACCCGTACCTGCACCTGGACCAGAAGATCATGCACCTGGGCTTCCACATCTATGACGTCGGCTTCCAGAGCCCCAACGTCGAAGCCGCGCGGCCGCTGGTATACGCCACGGCGTTGCTGCTGGTGCTGGTGATCGCGGCCCTCAACCTCTCGGCGGTGTGGATCCGTAACCACCTGCGCGAGAAGTACAAGGCCCTCGACAGCTGATCCTGATTGCAAGCGTGCCGCCCGTGAGCCGGGCGGCCCTTTGAAACGAATTGTTAGCGTATGGAGTTGACCATGCAGCAAGAATCCCATACCCACGGCATCGACATGTCTGCCCTGGGCCGCGACAAGCAGAGCCTGCGCCTGGCCGAAGAGACCGTAGCCATCGAAGTGCCGGGCCTGAGCCTGTTCTACGGCGACAAACAAGCGCTGTTCGATGTGCAGATGAACATCCCCAAGCAGCGCGTGACCGCCTTCATCGGCCCGTCCGGCTGCGGCAAGTCGACCCTGCTGCGCACCTTCAACCGCATGAACGACCTGGTTGACGGCTGCCGCGTGGAAGGCGCCATCAACCTGTACGGCAACAACATCTACCGCAAGGGCGAAGACGTGGCCGAGCTGCGCCGCCGTGTGGGCATGGTGTTCCAGAAGCCCAACCCGTTCCCCAAGACCATCTACGAAAACGTGGTCTACGGCCTGCGCATCCAGGGCATCAACAAGAAGCGCGTGCTCGACGAAGCGGTCGAGTGGGCGCTGAAGGGCGCGGCCCTGTGGGACGAGGTCAAGGATCGCCTGCACGACTCGGCACTGGGCCTGTCCGGTGGCCAGCAGCAGCGTCTGGTCATCGCCCGAACCATCGCCGTGGAGCCGGAAGTGCTGCTGCTCGACGAACCGTGCTCGGCACTGGACCCGATCTCGACGCTGAAAGTCGAGGAACTGATCTACGAATTGAAATCCAAGTACACCATCGTCATCGTGACCCACAACATGCAGCAGGCGGCCCGTGTTTCGGACTACACCGCGTTCATGTACATGGGCAAACTGGTCGAATTCGGGGATACCGACACCCTGTTCACCAACCCGGCGAAGAAGCAGACCGAAGACTACATCACCGGTCGCTACGGCTGATCGCCGCTCCGGATAGGTACCTGGCCCCTGTGGGAGCGGGTTTACCCGCGAAGCAGGCGCCGCGGTGTCTGGCACCGGCTTCGCCGGTGTTCGCGGGTAAACCCGCTCCCACAAACCAGGGAACGAGACGAACAAATTGAAGCTTGCAGCTTCTTCGCGGAGCGAACGATGATCAACAAAGAAAGCCTTACGCATCACATTTCCCAGCAGTTCAACGCCGAGCTCGAAGAGGTGCGTAGCCACCTGCTGGCCATGGGCGGCCTGGTCGAAAAGCAGGTCAACGACGCAGTCACTGCGCTGATCGAAGCCGACTCGGGCCTGGCCCAGCAAGTGCGCGAAGTCGACGAGCAGATCAACCAGATGGAGCGCAACATCGACGAGGAGTGCCTGCGCATCCTCGCCCGTCGTCAGCCGGCGGCCTCCGACCTGCGCCTGATCATCAGCATCTCCAAATCGGTGATCGACCTGGAGCGCATCGGTGACGAGTCGACCAAGATCGCCCGTCGCGCCATCCAGCTGTGCGAGGAAGGCGAGTCGCCGCGCGGCTATGTCGAGGTGCGTCACATCGGCGATCAGGTACGCAACATGGTCCGCGACGCGCTGGACGCCTTTGCCCGCTTCGACGCCGACCTGGCACTGTCGGTGGCTCAGTACGACAAGACCATCGACCGTGAATACAAGACTGCCCTGCGTGAGCTGGTGACCTACATGATGGAAGACCCGCGCTCGATCTCGCGGGTACTGAGCGTTATCTGGGTCCTGCGTTCGCTGGAGCGTATCGGCGACCATGCGCGCAACATCTCCGAGCTGGTGATCTACCTGGTGCGCGGCACCGACGTGCGTCACATGGGCCTCAAGCGCATGACGGCAGAAGTGCAGGGCACTGCTGTTTCCGACGGCGAAAACGCTAATGTTCCGGCCGAACCTGACGATAAGTAAGGTTGCTCCCGAGCATCGACGCCCGGCCTTGGCCGGGCGTTTTCGTTTGCGGTCGAGGAGCCGGCAGGCACCCGCGAACGATGTGAAGAAGTCCCGGCGTGACCAGGTTGTAGCAAGTGGCCATTATTCGGCGGTAGGCTAGTCGGGATTCAGAAGGAGTATCGATGAGTAAAGTGAATGTGCTGGTCGTGGATGACGCCCCGTTTATCCGTGACCTGGTCCGCAAATGCCTGCGCAATGCCTTCCCGGGCATGACCATCGACGACGCCGTCAACGGTCGCAAGGCCATGGCCATGCTGGGCAAGGAAGCGTTCGACCTGGTTCTGTGCGACTGGGAGATGCCGGAAATGTCCGGTCTGGAACTGCTCACCTGGTGCCGCCAGCAGCCTGAGTTGAAGAACCTGCAGTTCATCATGGTGACCAGCCGTGGCGACAAGGAAAACGTCATCCAGGCGATTCAGGCGGGCGTTTCCGATTTTGTCGGCAAGCCGTTCACCAACGAGCAATTGCTGACCAAGGTGAAAAAGGCCCTGACCAAGATCGGCAAGCTCGACAGCCTGATGGCCAGCGGCCCGGCACGGGTCAACTCGGCGTTCGCCAATGACTCGCTGAATGCGCTGACAGCCGGCAAGCCTGAAGCGGTGAAGGTCACGGCGCCAGCGCCGGCACCTGCACTCGCCAGGCCAGTGGCCAATGCCCCCCGGCCCGCCGCTCCTGCGCCGACCGGCCGTGGCCAGGGCCAGTTGCGCCTGGCCGGCGGCATGCAGCCATGCGTGATCAAGGCGCTGAGCCTGAAAGAGGCCCTGCTGGTGGTGCGCCGTGGTGAAGCGCTGCCTCAAGTGCTGGAAGGCGCAGTGCTGGACCTGGAGCAGGGCGAGAACGCCGAAGTCGCGCGCCTTAACGGCTACCTGCATGCCGTCGCGGCACTGGAACCCAAGCCTGACAGTGACTGGTTGCAACTGACCTTCAAGTTCGTCGACCAGGATGCCCAGAAGCTCGACTACCTGTCGCGGCTGATTGCCCGCGGGACGGCGCAGAAGCATTTCACCCCGGGCGCCTGAGTAATGACTACTGGCCCCATCGCCGGCAAGCCAGCTCCCACAGGTACAGCGTCAACCTCTGGCCCTGTGCATTTCCTGTGGGAACTGGCTTGCCGGCGATGGGGCCAGTCCTGTTGACGCCATCCGACCAACTGTCATACCCACCGCAAAACCCCCTGCTAGGCTTCGACAAATCATAACTGTCAAAAAGCCACTATCATGCCCGCCCGCCTGCTGCTGTTCTGTGCATTGCTCATGGCCTCGGCGTCGAGCCTGGGCATGACTATCTACGAGATCACCGATGATGGCCGTGTGACCTCCTATTCCGATCGGCCCGGCCCCGGTGCCAAAACCTTTGTGCGGCGCGTACCCATGGTCGAAGTGCCCGAAGGCCAGGTGCTGCTGAACGCGATAACCTTCAACGGCGGCGTGAGCTTTTCGGCCCGCAACCAGCTGCATGTGCCGGTGGAGGTAGAGCTGCGCCTGGACAACCTGGTGAACGCACAAGGTGGCAATGCCCCGCGTACCGTGCGCCGGGTACTGCCGCCGCGCACCACGCAAATGCTCAGCGTGCTCAGGGGGCGGCCCGGGATGTTGCTGAACTACCGCTCGACCCTGCTGCAGGCCATGGGCGACCCGGGCAAGCGGCCCCAGGGCTTCCGCTATGCATTCCCCTGGATTGGCGGGCCGTTCCGCGTGACCCAGGGCCCCAATGGCCGGGTCAGTCATTTTGGGCCCAAGGGGCGTTATGCCATGGATATCGCCATGCCCGAAGGCACCACCATCATCGCGGCGCGGGAAGGGGTGGTGGTGAAGACGGAGAACAGCCAGAGCGGGCGCGGCCCCAACCCGTCGGGCAATTTCGTCAGGATCCTGCACCCGGACGGCACTATGAGCGTGTACCTGCACCTGATGCGCGGTTCGGTGGTGGTGGCAGAGGGGCAACGGGTGCGGCAGGGGCAGATGCTGGCCAAGTCGGGCAATACCGGCAACAGCACCGGGCCCCACCTGCATTTCGTGGTGCAGCGCAATGTGGGGTTGGCGCTGGAGTCGATACCTTATCGGTTCGACAGGCCGATCGGAGGGTTGCCTGACTTCACTGCGGGTAACCCTTGAGATTTTTGGGGCCGCTTTGCGGCCCTATCGCGACACAAGGCCGCTCCTACAGGGATACGCGAACCCCTGTAGGAGCGGCCTTGCGTCGCGATGGGCTGCAAAGCAGCCCCCTGGCCCTCAATCCAGCTTGAGCACCTTGGCCAGCACGATCTTCGGCCCTTTCATCTTCTTGATGATGATGCGCAGCCCTTCGACCTCCAGCACTTCCTCTTCTTCAGGCACGCGCTTGAGCGTCTCGTAGACCAGCCCGGCGAGGGTTTCCGCCTCGATATGGTCAAGGTCGACGCCCAGCAGGCGCTCGACCTTGAACAGCGGCGTGTCGCCACGCACCAGCAGCTTGCCCGGCTGGTAGGCGAGGATGCCGCGCTCGGTCTTGCGGTGCTCGTCCTGGATGTCGCCCACCAGCACTTCCAGCACGTCTTCCATGGTCAGGTAGCCAATCACCTTGCCATCGGCTTCCTCCACCAGCACGAAGTGCGCGCCGCCCTTGCGGAACTGCTCCAGCAACTGCGCCAGCGGCATGTGCCGCGACACGCGCTCCAGTGGCCGTGCCAGGTCGTCGAGGTCGATGGTTTCGGGCAGGTGCTCGAGTTCGGCCAGCTCCAGCAGCAGGTCCTTGATGTGCAGCAGGCCGGTGAATTCTTCACGCTCGGCGTCGTACACCGGGTAGCGGCTGAACTTGTGGCGGCGCACCAGGGCCAGGATCTGCTTCAACGGCGCATGGGCGTCGATGCTGACCATGTCCTCGCGCGAGTTGGCCCAGTCGACCACCTCCAGCTCGCCCATTTCCACAGCCGAGGCCAGCACGCGCATGCCTTGGTCGCTCGGGTCCTGGCCACGGCTGGAGTGCAGGATCAGCTTGAGCTCTTCACGGCTGTAGTGGTGCTCGTGGTGTGGGCCGGGCTCGCCCTGGCCGGCAATGCGCAGGATGGTGTTGGCGCTGGCATTGAGCAGGTAGATGGCCGGGTACATCACCCAGTAGAACAGGTACAGCGGCACGGCGGTCCACAGCGACAGCAGCTCGGGCTTGCGGATGGCCCAGGACTTGGGCGCCAGCTCGCCGACCACGATGTGCAGGTACGAGATGACGAAGAAGGCGACGAAGAACGAGATGGCCTTGATCAGCTCGGGCGTGTCCACGCCCAGGTAGGCCAGCAGCGGCTCGAGCAGGTGGGCGAATGCCGGTTCACCGACCCAGCCCAGTCCCAGCGAGGCGAGGGTGATGCCCAGCTGGCAGGCCGACAGGTAGGCGTCGAGCTGGTTGTGTACCTTGCGCAGGATGCTGCCACGCCAGCCGTGCAGCTCGGCGATGGACTCGACGCGGGTGGCGCGCAGCTTGACCATGGCGAACTCGGCGGCAACGAAGAAGCCGTTGAGCAGCACCAGGAGCAAGGCAAAGATGATCATGCCGAAGTCGGCGAATAACGAGGTGAGGCTGATACCAGGGGAAGGGTCCATGATGGAGTTTTTACGGGGTCCGTCTTCGAGATAGAGAGAAAAAAAGTGCCAGCTCTTGCTGGCACAGGGGGTCCAATGTAGCGGCTGGGGCCGTAAAAGCAAAGGGTGGCGGACTTATTGCGGTCCCTGTGGGAGCGGGCGTGCCCGCGAAGGGCTGCGCAGCAGCCCCGATCTCAAGCCTTGCCGTTGGCCAATTGTGCCGGCGCGAAGTGACAGGTAAAGGTACTGCCATGCCCCGGCACGCTGCTGATCTCCAGCTTGCCGCGGTGGCGCATAAGCACATGCTTGACGATCGCCAGCCCCAGCCCGGTGCCGCCGGTATTCGACGCACGGCTGGAATCGACCCGGTAGAAGCGCTCGGTCAGGCGTGGCAGGTGCTTGGCATCGATGCCCACCCCCGAGTCCTGCACCGACAGGTGCGCGCCCTGGGCATCGGCCCACCAGCGAATACGGATGCTGCCTTCGTCCTGGGTGTACTTGACCGCATTGAACACCAGGTTGGAAAAGGCACTGCGCAGCTCCGACTCGCTGCCTTTCAGCTGCACGCCGGGCGCGGCTTCCAGGGTGATGCGCTGGTTGCGGGGCCCGGACAGGGCCTGGGCGTCGTTCTTGATCGCTGCGAGCAAGGCATCGACCGCCACTGGCTGGTTGTCCGACGGGTAGTCGGTGGCCTCCAGCTTGGCCAACAGCAGCAGGTCGTTGAGCAGTGTCTGCATGCGCGAGCCTTGCTGGCTCATCTGCTGCAGGGCTCGGCCCCAGCGCGGGTTCACGTCTTCGACGTTGTCCAGCAGGGTTTCCAGGTAGCCGGTGATCACCGTCAGCGGCGTGCGCAGCTCGTGGGATACGTTGGCGACGAAGTCCTTGCGCATCTGCTCCAGCTGGTGGATGCGGGTAACATCGCGCACCAGCATCAGGTGCTCGTTGTTGCCGTAGCGGGTGATGTGCAGCTGCACGCGCATGCGGTCGTTGATCGGCGAGGGGATTTCCAGCGGCTCGAGGTAGTTCTCCGCCTCGAAGTATTCCTTGAAGCGCGGGTGGCGCACCAGGTTGGTCACCTGCTGGCCGCCGTCCTGTGGGGTCTTGAAACCCAGCAGGGTCTCGGCGGCGCGGTTCCACCATTCCAGGTTGCCGTCACTGTCCAGCATGATCACCGCGTCACGCAGCGCGGCGGTAGACTCCTGCACCCGGTCGATCACCGCCTGCAGGCGGCCGCGCACGCGCTGGTCGCGGCGTTGCAGGTGATAGATGCTGTCGAACACTTCGCCCCACAGGCCGTAGCCATCGGGCGGTGCTTCGTCGGGTTGGTGGTTGCGCAGCCAGTCATGCAGGCGCAGCAGTTGCTTGAGGGTCCAGCCCAGGTAGAGCGCCAGGCCGATGGCCAGGCTCCAGCCATAGTAGCCGCTGACCAGCCCGCCGATCAGGCAGACGGTTATCAGCAGCAGCAGGTGGCGAATCAGGGTCGCGTGCCAGTTCTGGTTCAATTGACGGTCCTTGTACAACGACGTGCAGCTTGGCGCTTTTCAGCTCGATCAGCTCTTGGTCGAGAAGCGGTAGCCGGTGCCCCGGACGGTTTGTACCAGATTTTCGTAGGCTTCACCCAGCGCCTTGCGCAGGCGGCGGATGTGTACGTCGACGGTGCGCTCTTCGACATAGACGTTACCGCCCCACACCTGGTCCAGCAGCTGGCCACGGGTGTAGGCGCGCTCCTGGTGGGTCATGAAGAACTGCAGCAGGCGGTATTCGGTAGGGCCCATCTCGGCCGGCTTGCCGTCGATGGTCACGCGGTGGCTGATCGGGTCGAGCAGCAGACCGCCGACTTCGATCGGTGCCTCGCTGTCGCTCGGGCCGGTGCGGCGCAGCACGGCTTTCAGGCGGGCGACCAGTTCACGCGGCGAGAACGGCTTGGTGATGTAGTCGTCGGCGCCCACTTCCAGGCCCTGAATCTTGTTGTCCTCTTCACCCTTGGCGGTGAGCATGATGATCGGGATGTCGCCGGTCAGCTCGTCGCGCTTGAGGCGGCGGGCCAGCTCGATGCCGGAGGTGCCCGGCAGCATCCAGTCGAGCAGGATCAGGTCCGGTTTGCGGTCGACGATGATCGCGTGGGCCTGTTGGGAGTTTTCCGCTTCCAGGCAGTCATAGCCGGCCATTTCCAGGGCAACGGCGATCATCTCGCGAATTGGTGCTTCGTCGTCGACGATCAGAATGTTCCTGCCAACCATGCTCAAAACCTCTCCTGGATACGGTGTCTTGGCCCGCATTAGATAACGGAATTATTGCAGCTGTGTGACAGGGTGTTGGCCGTTCTGGCGACATTCCATGACTGAACTAGGCTTGAAAGGGCCGTAGTTGTGGCAACCAGAACTCAATCCCCCCGAAACAATGGTGAATCCAATGACACGACAAACGCTGAGCTGGATGGCCCTTTTCACTGCGCTGGCGCTCCCGGGGGTGGCCTTGGCCGACCATGCGATGGAGAAGGGCGGGATGTTGGTCGATCATGCCGGCATGACCCTGTACACCTTCGACAAGGATGCGGGCGGCAAGTCGATGTGCAATGGCGAGTGCGCCACCAACTGGCCGCCGCTGATGGTCAAGGCCAATGACGAACCGGCCAAGGACAAGTGGACAGTGGTGATGCGCGATGATGGCAGCAAGCAGTGGGCCTATGACGGCAAGCCGCTGTACACCTTCGTCAAGGACAAGAAGGCCGGCGATATGACCGGTGACGGCATGAAGGACGTCTGGCACGTTGCCAAGCCTTGAGATTGCCGGGGCCGCTTTGCGGCCCATCGCCGGCAAGCCAGCTCCCACAGGTTATGCGCAAGCTGTAAAGGCAGCGCTGCACCTGTGGGAGCTGGCTTGCCGGCGATAGGGCCCTCAGCTTCAACGCAGTGCGTAATCCAATACTACCCCGATAAACACCAGCATCCCCGCCCAGTGATTGTGCAGAAACGCCTTGAAGCACGACTCCCGGTCCAGCTTGCGCGTCGACCAGTACTCCCAGGCAAAGCACGCCGCCGCGCCCAGCAGCCCCAGGTGGAACCAGCCACCCAGCTCGAAGCGGCTGCCGGCCAGCAACAGGCAGCCCAGCGACAGCAGCTGCAAGGTCAGGATGATGGTGCGGTCTGCGTCGCCGAACAGGATAGCGGTCGACTTCACGCCTATCTTCAGGTCGTCATCACGGTCGACCATGGCGTAGTAGGTGTCGTAGCCCACCGTCCACAGCAGGTTGGCGATATACAGCAGCCAGGCGCTGGCCGGCAACTCGCCACCCGCTGCGGTGAAGGCCATGGGAATGCCCCAGGAATACGCCGCCCCCAGCACCACCTGCGGGTAATAGGTGTAGCGCTTCATGAACGGGTAGCAGAACGCCAGTGCCACCGCACCGAACGACAGCCAAACCGTGCGGCTGTTGGTACACAGCACCAGCAGGAAGCTCACTCCGACCAGGATGGCGAACAGCGCCAGTGCTTCGCGCGGGCGGACCCGGCCGCTGGCCAGGGGGCGGTCGGCGGTACGTTTGACGTGGCCGTCCACCTTGCGGTCGGCAAAGTCGTTGATGCAGCAACCTGCAGCGCGCATCAGCACCACACCGAGGCCGAAGATCAGCACGTTGGCCAGGGTTGGTGAACCGTTGCCGGCAATCCACACCGCCGACAAGGTCGGCCATAGCAGCAGGTAGATACCAATTGGCCGGTCCATGCGGCTGAGCTGGACGAAGTCCCAGGCCCGCGGGTGCAGGCGGTTGAGTGACTTGAGCAGTTGCAGGTACATCAGCGGTTTTCCTCCTTGGCCGCTTGCCACAATGCTGGCAGAAACACCTCTGCCACCAGCAGGTCCAGGCCGCCACGTTCGAAGCGCGAACGGCGGCCCCACAGCGCCGCGTGGGCGGCTTCGCCCGGCAGCCAGGCCTGTGGATAACTGCACACCTCGATGGGGTGGCGGATGAACGCCTGGTCACAGAACAGCAACTCGCCCAGCGAACGGCTGCCCAGGGTTTCCAGGTCCAGCCCGCCGCGCTCCAGGGCGCTGCGGCTGGCGACGCTGCGGGCGAACACCCAGGGTTGGCCATGGCCGCGCAGGTACACCTCACGCACCCAGCCTTCGGCGCCAGCGGCGATGCCCAGTGCCTGGCATTCGTCATCGCGCAGCGGCCGCCAGCCCTCGAACAGCGGGGTGACGGAGAAATGATCGTTGGACAGGCGGGTCAGGCGGCGGGTCAGCGAGCCCTCGTCGAACAGCCAGTCAAGGGTGGGCTGGTCGATGTCGGTCGCCAGCCGTGAATACGGCAGCCACGCGACAGCGGCTGCTTGCGGGGATTCGTACGACACGTCGGTCTGCTTGTTACAACCAGAGAGGCGGCGAGCTTAGCATGATTGCCCCGACTGCTTGCATACTGCCGACAGGGCCGCTACAAAGCCCCACGAATTGCGCGCTGGCCTCTTCGCGGGCGCGCCCGCTCCTACAGGTTATGCACAATTCCTGTGGGAGCGGGCATGCCCGCGAAGAGGCCATCAGCAGCAACACAAAGCTCCAGCCTGAACCGAGGAAACCCACCCCCATGAAAAAGTGGCAATGTATTGTCTGTGGCCTGATCTACGACGAAGCCGAAGGCTGGCCAGACGACGGCATCGCCCCCGGCACCCGCTGGGAAGACGTGCCTGAAGACTGGCTGTGCCCCGACTGCGGCGTGGGCAAGAGCGACTTTGAAATGATCTCCATCGGCTAATCGAGGAAAGCACGACATGACGTCCCCTGTGGTAATCATCGGTACCGGCCTTGCGGGCTACAACCTGGCCCGTGAATTTCGCAAGCTCGATGCGCAGACGCCGCTGCTGCTGATCACCGCCGATGACGGTCGTTCCTACTCCAAGCCCATGCTGTCCACCGGCTTTGCCAAGCAGAAGGACGCCGACGGCCTGTGCATGGCCGAGCCGGGCGCCATGGCCGAGCAACTGAATGCCGAGATTCGCACCCATACCCGCATCAGCGGCATCGACCCGGGCCACAAGCGTTTGTGGATAGGTGAAGAGGCGGTGGAATACCGCGACCTGGTGCTGGCCTGGGGCGCGCAGACGGTGCAGGTGCCGATCGAAGGTGATGGTGGCGATCGGGTGTTCCCGATCAACGACCTGGAAGACTACGCGCGCTTCCGTGCCGCCGCCGTCGGCAAACAGCGCGTGCTGATCCTCGGTGCCGGCCTGATCGGCTGCGAATTCGCCAACGACATGAGCCTGGGCGGCTTCCAGGTCGATGTGGTAGCGCCGTGCGAGCAAGTCATGCCGACCCTGCTGCACCCGGCCGCTGCCACTGCCGTGCAGGCCGGGCTGGAAGGCCTGGGCGTGCGCTTTCACCTCGGCCCGGTACTGACCCGCCTGCAGCAGGTGGCCCAAGGCCTGGAGGCGCACCTGTCCGACGGCAGCGTGATCGCCTGCGACCTGGTGGTTTCGGCCATCGGCCTGCGCCCGCGCACCGACCTGGCCGCAGCCGCTGGCCTGCAGACCAACCGCGGCGTTTGCGTGGACCGCCAGTTGCGCACGTCCCACGCCAACATATTCGCCCTTGGCGACTGTGCCGAAGTCGATGGCATCAACCTGCTCTATGTGATGCCGCTGATGAGCTGTGCCCGGGCCCTGGCGCAAACCCTGGCCGGCAAGCCGACAACGGTCGCCTACGGGCCGATGCCGATCACCGTGAAAACCCCGGCCTGCCCGCTGGTGGTCTCGCCGCCGCCCCAGGGCCACGAAGGCACCTGGCAGGTAGAGGGGCAGGGCAGTGACCTCAAGGTGCTCTGCCTTGATGCAGAGGGCAAGTTGCTGGGCTACGCCCTCACCGGGGCGGCCGTGATGGAAAAGCTGGCCCTGAATCGCCAGCTGCCGGCCGTGATGGCGTAAATAGCTGGCGTTCTGTCGGATTTATCCTGTTGTTGCTAGCACAATGGCCGCCCAGATACTGGCGCGGCCCCTGTGCACGTGCCATCCTCACTTCCGTCTGCCGCAGATTAGAGCCTGCGGTGCCTTGAGCGCTGCTCCCAGGGCAGCACGGCATAACAACAAGAATTCCGTCAAAGAGGCTTCACTATGCGCAAACCAGAACTCGCCGCCGTCATCGCCGAAAAGGCCGATCTGACCAAGGAAAAGGCCAATCAGGTTTTGAACGCGATTCTCGACAGCATCACGGGTGCCCTGGACAGGGACACCGTGACCCTGGTCGGTTTCGGCACCTTCGAAAAACGTCATCGCGGTGCGCGTACCGGCAAGAACCCGCAAACCGGTGAACCGGTCAAGATCAAGGCCAGCAATACCGTGGCTTTCAAGCCAGGCAAGAACCTGCGCGACAGCGTCAACGCCCCCGTCAAGCCGGCCAAGAAAGGCAAGTGATCGCTCCCTGACAACCCCAGTGTCAGCCAAGCGGGCGCCCCAGGGCGCCCGTTGTGCTTTCTGCAGGCAAAATGTTTCGAACTTGGATAAATAGTTCCGTAAAAGGATAGACTGCGCGCCTTAGTCACTTTTAATTCGAGGCGCGTTGATGAAGTTCCGCTTTCTTCTCTGGGCCATGGGGCTGTTGATGGCCAGGGCCAGCCGCAACAACCCGGCGTTCCAGCAGCAGCTAAAGGGCAAGGACCTGGTGTTCCAGATGCAGACCCTGGACGGCAAGGTCGCCCGGCACTTCATCGTCAACAACGAACGCGTCAGCAGCAAGGGCGGCGCGCACCCGCAGCCGGCGTTCGCCATTGCCTTCAAGGACGCCGCCTATGGCTTCGCCACCATGCAGGCAGGTAACAAGCAGTTGGCGTTCATGCAGGGGATTCAAGACAAGCACATCCAGATCAAGGGCAACCCGGCGCTGGTGATGTGGTTCCAGGGGTTGATGAAGTACCTGAAGCCGAAGAAGAAGGGCTGAAATTGTAGGGCTGCTTTGCAGCCCAATCGCCGGCAAGCCAGCTCCCACAGGTTCGACACAGGCCTGAGGGCAGTGCTATCCCTGTGGGAGCTGGCTTGCCGGCGATTGGGCCGCAAAGCGGCCCCATTTGATATCAGTGAGGTGTGTGGAACTGCGAAGCCAGTTCACGCAGCAGGCTCTCTGCCTCGAGCACCTTGTTCACTACATCCTCGGCCTTGTCCCGGGTAATCCCCAGCCGCTCCAGCAACTCGTCTGGAATCTCCTGCTGCGGCCCCGAGCCAATCCCCCGCGAGCGCAGCAGGCGGGTGGCCAGGCACACCAGGTTGGGGAACGCCGAAAACTCGCCTTCATAGGCCGGGTCGTGCTGGAAGCGCAGCGCGGTGGACAGTTCTTCCGGCATGTCCCACAGCTTCATCAACCAGGCACCGATCTGCTCGCGGCTGATGCCCAGCAGGTGTTGTTCCACGTAGGTGTGGCACAGATGCGGGTTGACCTCCAGGTGGCGGCAGATCAGCGAGAAGTGCGGCGGGAAAACGTGCGCCAACAGCAGGTAGCCAAAGTTGTGCAGCAGCCCGGCCAGGTAGGTCAGGCCGGCCTCGGGGCGCTCGGCCCGTGGCATGGCGCGGGTCAGGCCTTCGATGATCGCGGCGGTGTAGATCGACTGCTGCCAGTACGGCGTGGCTTGCTGCGGGTGGTCTTTCGGCAGGCTCAGGGTCTTGCCCAGCGCCAGGCCCAGGGCCAGGTTGATCACCAGGTCGAAGCCCAGCACACGCACGATGGCATCTTCTACCGAGCGGATCTTGCCAGGTGAGGCGTAGTAGGGCGATGCCGCCCAGCTCACCACCTGTGCTGCCAGCGCCGGGTCGGTTTCGACCACGCCGGTGATATCGTCGATGCTGGCGTTGGGGTCTACCCGCAGCTTGATGATCTTTTGCGCGGTGTCGGCCAGCGGCGGGATTTCGATGGTTTCTTCCAGGCGCTTCTGGATGCGCCGGGCAGTGAAGGCCTGGACAGCGTTGGTGATTTCCCGGGTGTCATCATCGGGGCGGTCGAGGTTGGGGCTGATGGCCTCGACTTCCTGGCCGAAGCTGCTGGCGCTGGCCTTGACCAGCATGCGCTTGAAGTGCGCGCGTTCGATTTCCAGCAGCAGGCCGGCTTCGCCAGACTGGATCAACACTTTATCGGCGTCGAGCAGGCTCTTTTCGTACTGGCACGGCGAGCTGGTCAGCGCCGGGATGCCCGGCAGGGCCTTGAGCTGGTGCTTGTCCAGCATCTGCTTCAGGCGCGGCACCGACACCGCGGTGAGCTTGCGCCCGGTCAGTTCGGCCAGGCGGTTGAGGTCCAGCAGCTGGCTCTGCGGGAACAGCACCATCAGGGCGCCGACCTCGTCGTCGAGCAGCACGGCCTGTACCCGCGACGCTGCCGGCAGGTGCGGATGTTCGATCACCTCGCGGTAGGCCACGCCGAGTTTGTCGAGCAGCAGCCGGATGACCGAGGGAGCGTGTGGGGTTGCGGTGTCCAGGGCAACTTCAGTCATGGTCCGTATCCACTGATTCTTTTAAACGCGAAGTATAACCAGCCTGGGGGCAAAACTGGATCCATTATGGGACCAGCGTCACACTTGGCCATATTGCTGGCCATGACGCAGCCAGCGATCGAGCAGTGGGCTGACGTGCTCCGGCCAGCGTGCGATCAGGGCCTGGGCGGCGTCGCGCACGGCCGGCAGCAGGTCGGCGTCGCGCATCAGGTCGGCGACCTTGAACTGCAACAGGCCGGTCTGGCGCGTGCCGAGCATCTCGCCAGGGCCACGCAGTTCCAGATCTTTCTCGGCGATGATGAAGCCGTCGTTGGTTTCCCGCATGATCCCTAGGCGCTCGCGGCCGATCTGCGACAGTGGCGGGTGGTACAGCAGCACGCAATGGCTGACGGCGCTGCCCCGGCCAACCCGGCCGCGCAGCTGGTGCAACTGGGCCAGGCCCAGGCGCTCGGGGTTCTCGATGATCATCAGGCTGGCGTTGGGCACGTCCACGCCCACCTCGATGACCGTGGTGGCGACCAGCAACTGCAGGTTGCCGGCCTTGAACTCGGCCATGATCTCGGCCTTTTCCGCCGGCTTCATGCGCCCGTGGATCAGCCCCACCCGCAGCTCGCCCAGGGCACTGCCCAGCTCCTCGTAGGTGCTTTCGGCGGCTTGGCAGGTCAGCTCTTCGGATTCTTCGATCAGGGTGCACACCCAATAGGCCTGGCGCCCTTCGGCGCAGGCGGCGCGCACCCGCTCGACCACTTCGAAGCGGCGGCTGTCGGCCACCAGCACGGTGTTCACCGGGGTGCGCCCGGGCGGCAGCTCGTCGAGCACCGAGGTGTCCAGGTCGGCGTAGGCGCTCATGGCCAGGGTGCGTGGAATGGGCGTGGCGGTCATGATCAGCTGGTGCGGGCACAATTCCCCGGCCACGCCCTTCTTGCGCAGGGCCAGGCGTTGCTGCACGCCAAAACGGTGTTGTTCATCGATGATCGCCAGGGCCAGGTGCTTGAACTTCACCTCTTCCTGGAACAGCGCATGGGTGCCGACCACCATTGGCGCACCGTTGGCGATCTGCTCCAGGGCGCCTGCCCGAGCCTTGCCCTTGAGCTTGCCGGCCAGCCAGGCCACTTCGATGCCCAGCGGTTCGAGCCAGCGCTTGAAGGTGATGTAGTGCTGTTCGGCGAGGATCTCGGTGGGCGCCATCAAGGCCACCTGGTAGCCGGCCTCCAGGGCCTGCAGCGCGGCCAGGGCGGCGACCACGGTCTTGCCGGCACCCACATCGCCCTGTACCAGGCGCATCATCGGCTCGTGCTGGCTGAGGTCGTAGGCAATTTCGTTGGCCACCCGCTGCTGCGCGCCGGTCGGCTGGAAGCCCAGGTTGGCCAGGTACTGCGCCTGCAGGCGCTGGGCCTTGGGCAGCACCGGCGCGCGCAGGCTGCGCAGGCTTTCGCGCAGGCGTTGCTGCGACAGCTGGTGGGTCAGCAGTTCTTCGAAGGCCAGGCGGTGCTGGGCCCAGTGCTGGCCTTCGGCAAGCTCGTCGAGGTCGGCGTCGGCCGGCGGGTTGTGCAGGTAGCGGATGGCATCGTCCAGCGGCGCCAGCTGGTAGTCCCGGGCCAGTTCGTCGGGCAGCCAGTCCGGCAGGCTGCGCGGGCCGAGCAGGCCCAGGCTCTGCTGGCACAGCAGGCGCAGGCGTTGCTGGGTAAGGCCTTCGGTGGACGGGTAGATCGGCGTCAGGGTCTGCTCGACCGGTGGCGGCGGCTCGTCGCCGTTCAGTGCGCGGTACTCCGGGTGGTAGATTTCCAGGCCCGAGGCGCCGGGGCGGGCTTCACCGTAGCAGCGCAGGTGGGTACCACGCTTGAGGCCTTCCTTCTGCGCGTTGCTGAAGTGGTAGAAGCGCAGGCTCAGCACGCCGCTGCCGTCACCTAGGCGCACCACCAGGCTGCGGCGCTTGCCCATGGTCACGTCGGCGCCGCTGACCACGCCCTCGATCACCGCGTCCTGGCCAGGGCGCAGTTGGCCGATCGGCACCACGCGGGTGCGGTCCTGGTAGCGCAGGGGCAGGTGGAACAGCACATCCTGCAGGTTCTCCAGGCCGACCTTGGCGAGTTTCTCCGCCATGGCCTCGCCAACCCCCTTGAGTACCGTGACCGGGACCTTCGACAGCTCACTCATGACTCAGGCCGGTTGTTCCGCAGGGGCTTTGGCGACCGAGCACAGGCGGATCGAGTCGGCGAGGATCTCGATGGCCTTCGGCCGTGGGAAGCTGGCGCGCCAGGCGATGGCCACGGTGCGGAATGGTGCCGGTGCGGTCAGTGGGCGAACCTCGATGACGCCGGGGGCGTAGTGGTGGCTGTGCACCGCCGACAGCGGCAGGATCGACACGCCAAGGCCCGAGGCCACCATGTGGCGGATGGTTTCCAGCGAGCTGGACTCGACCGTGGTGTGCTTGGAGCCTTCACCGCCCTTGTTCAGCGTTGGGCAGGCTTCCAGCACCTGGTCGCGGAAGCAGTGGCCTTCACCGAGCAGCAACAGGCTCTTGTCGTTGAGCATGGCGGTGTCGATGGTCTTTTTCGCCGTCCACGGGTGGTCGGCCGGCATCAGGGCGCAGAACGGTTCATCGTACAGCGGCAGGGTCAGCACGTCGGCTTCGTTGAACGGCAGGGCGATGATCACCGCATCCAGTTCGCCGTTGCGCAGCTTTTCGCGCAGTACATGGGTGAAGTTCTCTTCGATGTACAGCGGCATCTGCGGCGCCACGCGGTGCAGCTGAGGGATCAGGTGCGGGAACAGGTACGGGCCGACGGTGTAGATGGCACCGACCTTGAGCGGGGCGGTCAGCTGGTTCTTGCCGGCCTGGGCCAGCTCGCGAATGCCCTGGGCCTGCTCCAGTACCTTTTGCGCCTGGGCGACGATGCTTTCGCCGACAGGGGTCAGGCGGACCGCGCTCTTGCTGCGCTCGAAGATCAGCACGCCAAGCTCATCCTCGAGCTTCTTCACACCGACCGACAGGGTCGGCTGGCTCACGTGGCAGCGTTCGGCGGCATGGCCGAAGTGCTGTTCCTGGGCGAGTGTGACGATGTAGCGTAATTCTGTGAGGGTCATAACGTGCGTCCATGAAGTTGCGAGCCCAGCATAGCGGCTGCAATCGATAGACGCACGTTATCAGACTTGCCGATTTGTGACAGAAACAAAAGTCTCAGCGGCGGTCCAGCGAGTAGACGAACGGTGCCACGACTTCGATCGTGCCATTGTTCAGCAACTCGGGTGGCGGCTTGGGTACCGTGCCGGCCCGACGGATCATTTCCAGGGTCGCCCGGTCCAGGGCGGCACTACCCGAGCCACCGGCCATGGAGTACGACACCACCTTGCCTTCGGCGTCGACCACGAAGCGCAGGCGGTTGATGCCCTGCAGGCCGCGACGGCGCGCGTCTTCCGGGTAACGCTTGTACTTGGCCAGGTGACGCAGCAGGTCGCTCTGCCAGGTCGGCAGGGCGTTGCTGTTGGACGCAATGCTTGGCGCCGGTGCCGCGGACTTCTGCGGCGGCGTGTTGCTGGGCGGTGCGTCTACCGTTTGTTCGGTCGGCGGTGCTTCCTTCGGCGGCTCAGGCTTTTTCTCGGGCTTGGGCGGCTGTGGCTTGGCCTTCGGCTTGGGCGGCTTGGGAATGGCGATTTTGGGCTTGGGTGCCTCGGCCAGCTTCGGCAGCGGCGGTTCCTCGACCGGCGCCGGTGGCTGCGGCGCCGCTTTCGGGGGCGGTGGTGGCGCAGGCTCCGGCAATGGCGCCAGCTCGACCATCATGGCTGCCGGTGGCAGTTCGATGGCCTGGGGCACCGACCAGTTGAGCGTCAGCAGCACGGCGACCACGTGCACGCCCAGCACGATCGCCAGGCTGCCACCGTAGCGCGCCATGTTAGAGCGCGTTCTTGTCATTTCTTGGCTGCCGTCTCGAGACCTACCAGACCGACTTTCAGGTAGCCGGCCGCGCGCATGTTGTTCATCACTTCCATCAGGTCACCGTAATCCACGCCTTTGTCAGCCTGGAAGAAGATGGTGGTTTCCTTGTCACCCTTGGTCTTGGCATCGAGCATCGGGCCAAGCTGGTCAGGGGCAGGGACCTGATCGTCGCCGACGTACAGCTTCTGGTCGGCCTTGACGCTGACGAACACCGGTTTCTCGGGCCTCGGCGCCGGCTTGGCGGTCGAGGCCGGCAGGTCGACCTTGATGTCGACCGTGGCCAAGGGGGCTGCGACCATGAAGATGATCAGCAGCACCAGCATCACGTCGATGAACGGCGTAACGTTGATTTCGTGGTTTTCGGCGAGGTCGTCGCCACCTTCGTTGAGATGCAGGCCCATGGCTTACCCCACTTTCACCATGTGCGGGGCGGCGCGCTCGCTGCCCTGGTGGTCCAGGTCACGGCTGACCAGCAGCAGCACCTGGGCGGAGGCGTCGGACACCTGGGCCTTGTAGCCGGCGATGGAGCGGGCGAAGACGTTGTAGATGACCACGGCCGGGATTGCGGCGACCAGGCCCAGGGCGGTGGCCAGCAGGGCCTCGGCGATACCCGGGGCAACCACGGCCAGGTTGGTGGTCTGGGTCTTGGCGATGCCGATGAAGCTGTTCATGATGCCCCATACGGTACCGAACAGGCCCACGAACGGCGCAGTGGAGCCGATGGTGGCGAGTACGCCGGTGCCGCTGCTCATGTTGCGGCCGCTGGCGTGTACCAGGCGCTCCAGGCGGAAGCTGACGCGCTCCTTGATGCCTTCTTTTTCGCGGGCATTGGCCGACAGGCGCATCTCTTCGAGGGCGTCGTGGACCAGGGTGTGGGCCAGGGTGCCTTCCTTGTTGGAAACGTCGCTGGCTTCCTTGAGGCTGGCGGACTTCTTCAGCAGGGCGATTTCACCACGCAGGCGACGCTTGGCGCCCATCAGCTCGAAGCCTTTGGCGATCCAGATGGTCCAGGTGATGATGGAGGCGATGGCCAGGCCGATCATCACCGCCTTGACCACCACGTCGGCGTTCTTGTACATGCCCCATGGGGACAGGTCGTGGGCCATGCCCAGCGAGGTGTCTTCAACCAGGGCTTCGACGCTCGGGTCTGCAGCGACCGGGGCATCAACCGGGGTGGCGGCAACTGCGTCGGCAGCCGGTGCTGCGGCTGGGGCAGCGGCCGGCGCAGCTGGTGCGGTAGCGGCAGCAGGCGCGGCAGCATTGGCGGTTGGCTCATCGGCCATGGCCACCGGGGCCAGCACCAGGCCGAGCGTCAGCGCGGCGATGGCGCGCCAGGCGCGCCAGGCGCGCGACGGGGTTGGCGAAGCGGAAGGTTGAGTACGTGTCATGCTGGCCGGACCTGATGAAGAATAAAGTGAACGTTCTCCAAGGCCTCGAGGTAGGCCGAGAACAATTTGGCGGCCATTATTGCAAGTAATTCTTGTTAACAAAAGTAATCTTGTTGCTTTTTTCGCCTATGGTCTAGCCATCCATCGTGTAGCGTGGTCGGGCTGATCAATTGGTCTAGGGAGTTTAGAGATGTCAGACCTTTCCGTGATGGTGGTGGGATGTGGTGATGTAGGCGGGCGTCTTGCCCGGCAGATGCTTGCGCGCGGCTGGCAGGTGAGCGGCCTGCGTCGCTCGGTCGGGCAGTTGCCTGCGGGGGTCGTGCCGGTGGCGGCGGACTTGTCCGAGCCATCGATCCCCGACGCCTGGCCGCAGCGCGCGCCGGACTACCTGGTGTATTGCGTGGCGGCTAGCCAGCACGACGAGGCGGGTTACCAGGCAGCCTATGTCGACGGTTTACGCCATGTGCTGGGTTGGCTGGCCGAGCGCGGCCAACGCCCACGGCGCCTGCTGTTCGTGTCCAGCAGCAGCGTGTATGCACAGAAGGACGGCGAGTGGATCGAAGAAGGCGCGGCCACCGAGCCTGAAGGTTATTCCGGGCGGTTGATGCTGGAGGCTGAGCGGCTGGCGCTGGCCAGCGGCATCCCGGCCAGCGTGGTGCGCCTGACCGGCATCTATGGCCCCGGCCGCGAGTGGCTGCTCAGTCAGGTGCGCCAGGGCTACCGCGTGGCCGAGGAGCCACCGCTGTATGGCAACCGCATCCATGCCGAGGATGCCGCCAGCCTGTTGGCGTTCCTGTTGCAGGCCGATGCCGACGGCAAGGTGCTCGACGACTGCTACATCGGCGTCGACGACGACCCGGCACCGCTGGCCGACGTGGTGGCCTGGCTGCGGGCGTACATGGGGGTAACCGAGTGGTCGGATGAGCAGCGAGTGCGGCGTACCGGCAGCAAGCGCTGTAGCAATGCCCGGGCGCGGGCATTGGGCTGGGCGCCGGTGTATCCGAGCTACAGGGAAGGCTATGCCGCAATCCTGAAAGGCTTGCGCTGAGTCTACCGGCCTCTTCGCGGGTAAACCCGCTCCCACAGGTGCACCGCTGGTTTCAAGCCTGGCGGTGTGCCTGTGGGAGCGGGTTTACCCGCGAAGAGGCCGATGAGGTCGAACACGATTTCAGCAGGTTTCAGTCCAGCTCCAGCACCCACTGGCGCTTGCCGGCCGCCAACACTGGCATTTCATCCGGCTGCGCGCGGTTCACCGCCTGGAAGATCTCCAGCTTGTCGCCATCGCGCTTGAGGATGAACGGCGCGCCACGCTGGTTGCGCTCCAGCCACAGGCTGTCATTGCTGCCACCCATGGTCGCGCAATCACCCGCCAGGCACAGGGCGAAACGGTCTGGCCCAGGCAGGCCGGTGACGTTGCCGGTGTCGCCGAAGCGCACGCTGGCACCTTTGCCCTGGCCTTCGATGATCTTCCAGTTGCCGCCCAGATAAGCCTGGTACAGGGCTTTCTCGAAGCTGCTGCCCAGTGGCGCATTGGTCGCCGCCGGTGCTTTGGCGCGCACGAAGGTCTGCTTGCCGCCGCGTTGATCGACCGCCTGCAGTTCGTCGCCATCGAGCGACAGCTGTTCGGTCTGGCCGCCCTGGAAGCTGGCCTGCCATTGCTTGTCGGTGGCGCTCAGCTGGCCGTCGGCTGCTTCGAAACCATTGCTGTAGCTGGCCTGTTGGCTGGCGACGTCGAGCTTCCACTCGAACACCGGCCCGTGCTCATTGAGCGCCTGACGCAGGCTGCCGCCCTTGACGGCCGCATTGATGGCGTCCTGGTTGATCCAGGTACCGTTGAAATCTTCGGGTTTGTGGCTGGCGCAGCCGCCCAGAAGCAGGGCTGCCAGCGCGAGGGGCAGTGCTTGACGCATGACGGGGTAACCTTGCAGAGAAGGGAAGGTGACGGGCAGGGCGCCCGTCACCGGGGGCATCATTCGATGACCAGGATGGCGTCCATTTCGACCTGGGCGCCTTTCGGCAGCGCGGCAACGCCGATGGCGGCGCGGGCCGGGTAAGGCTGCTCGAAGTAGCGGCCCATCACCTCGTTGACCTTGGCGAAGTGGCTCAGGTCGGTGAGGAAGATGTTCAGCTTGACGATGTCCTTGAACGAACCGCCAGCGGCTTCAGCCACGGCCTTGAGGTTCTCGAACACCTGTACGGTCTGGGCTTCGAAGCCTTCGACCAGCTCCATGGTCTTCGGGTCCAGCGGGATCTGGCCCGACATGTAAACGGTGTTGCCGGCCTTGATCGCCTGCGAGTAGGTGCCGATGGCGGCAGGGGCCTTGTCGCTGTTGATGACGGTCTTGCTCATGATGACTCCTTGCGGTTGGCGGACTACGTACGCATGCGGGTGATGCGGACCACACCGGTCAGGGTACGCAGCTTCTTGATCACACGCGCCAGGTGCACGCGGTCGTGCACGCTGACCACCAGTTGGACCACGCTGATACGGCCGTCGCGTTCGTCCATGCTGATCTTCTCGATGTTGCCGTCGGCGGCGTTGACACTGCTGGCCAGCAGGGCAATCAGGCCGCGCTGGTGCTCCAGTTCGACACGCAACTCGACATTGAATTCACCGGTGATGTCCTTGGCCCAGGAAAGCTGTACGCACTTCTCCGGGTTGTGGCGGATTTCACTGATGTTGCGGCAGTTTTCCAGGTGCACGACCATGCCCTTGCCGGCTGACAGGTGGCCGACGATCGGGTCGCCCGGGATCGGCGTGCAGCACTTGGCGTAGCTCAGCACCAGGCCTTCGGTACCGCGGATCGCCAGCGGGCCTTCCGGAGCCGGCAACTGCTCGCCTTCGGCGGATAGCAGGCGGCGCGCGACCACGTAGGCCATGCGGTTGCCCAGGCCGATGTCTTCGAGCAGGTCTTCGATCAGCTCCAGGCGGTACTCGGCGAGAATCGCCTGTATACGCTCCTGGGGGATCATCTCAAGGCTGCTGTCGAAGCCGGTGAGCACCTTGTTCAGCAGGCGTTCGCCCAGGCTGATGGACTCGGAGCGACGCTGCTGCTTGAGCGCGTGGCGGATGTGCGTGCGCGCCTTGCCGGTAACCACGAAGTTGAGCCAGGCCGGGTTCGGCCGTGCGCCCGGGGCGCTGACGATTTCCACCGTCGAGCCGCTTTGCAGCGGTTCGGACAGCGGCGCCAGGCGGCGGTTGATGCGGCAGGCGATGCAGCTGTTGCCGACGTCGGTGTGCACCGCGTAGGCGAAGTCGACCGCTGTGGAGCCTTTGGGCAGCTCCATGATGCGGCCTTTGGGCGTGAACACGTAGACCTCGTCCGGGAACAGGTCGATCTTCACGCTTTCGATGAATTCCAGCGAGTTGCCGGCACGTTGCTGCAGCTCGAGGATGCCCTTGACCCACTGACGGGCGCGGGCGTGGCTGCCCTTGGGCTGCTCGTCGTCGTTGGACTTGTACAGCCAGTGCGCGGCGATGCCGTTGTTGGCCATCTCTTCCATCTCGCGGGTGCGGATCTGGATTTCGATGGGCACGCCGTGCATGCCGAACAGCGTGGTGTGCAACGACTGGTAGCCGTTGGCCTTGGGGATCGCGATGTAATCCTTGAAGCGACCGGGCAGCGGCTTGTACAGGTTGTGCACCGCACCGAGTACGCGGTAGCAGGTGTCGACCTTGTCGACGACGATGCGGAAGGCGTACACGTCCATGATCTCGTTGAAGGCGCGGCGCTTGCCGCGCATCTTCTTGTAGATGCCATAGAGGTGTTTCTGCCGGCCGCTGACCTCGCCCTCGATGCCGTCGGCGGCCAGGCAGTTGGCCAGCGAATGCTCGATCTTGGCGACGATCTCCTTGCGGTTGCCGCGAGCACTTTTCACCGCACGGTGGATCAGCGACGAACGCATCGGGTGCATGGCCTTGAAGCCGAGGTCCTCGAACTCCACGCGCACGGTGTGCATGCCCAGGCGGTTGGCGATGGGGGCGTAGATCTCGAGGGTTTCCTTGGCGATGCGCCGGCGTTTTTCGCCGGACAGCACTTCCAGGGTGCGCATGTTGTGCAGGCGGTCGGCCAGCTTGACCAGGATCACGCGGATGTCGCGGGCCATGGCCATGGCCATTTTCTGGAAGTTTTCGGCCTGCGCCTCGGCCTTGGTCTCGAAGTTCATCTGGGTCAGCTTGCTGACCCCATCGACCAGTTCGGCCACGGTCTCGCCAAACTGCTGGCTGAGGGCTTCCTTGGCGATGCCGGTATCTTCGATCACGTCGTGCAGCATGGCCGCCATCAGGCTCTGATGGTCCATGTGCATGTCGGCGAGGATGCTGGCCACGGCCAGCGGGTGGGTCACGTAGGGCTCGCCGCTGCGGCGGCGCTGCCCATCGTGGGCCTGTTCGGCGTAGAAATAGGCGCGCCGGACCAGGTTGACCTGTTCGGGGCCAAGATAGGTCGACAGCCGTTCGGCCAAGGCTTCTATACCCGGCATGGGTTCACCTCCTGCCGAGGAAGGGGGCCTTGCGCCGTGCGACGTCGTCCTGGCATCAATCAGACAGCCTCGTTGTTCTCGTCCTCGAACGCGGCGAACACCGGATCCTCGGTGACGATCTCTTCAGCGGCGATGAACTCGTTGGTGACGATGCCTTCGGCGATTTCACGCAGGGCAACAACGGTCGGCTTGTCGTTTTCCCACGCAACGCGTGGCTCTTTGCCGCCGGTCGCCAGCTGGCGAGCGCGCTTGGTCGAGAGCATGACCAGCTCAAAGCGGTTATCCACGTGTTCCAGGCAGTCTTCAACAGTTACGCGGGCCATGGTCTTCCTCAGTAGCAATTGCGGTGGGCGTGCAGCCCAATAATGGGCAGGCGGACTCGATAGTTTAAAAAATCACCAGCCAATAGGGAAGCGCTGTTTTGTCGGGTAGATCGGTGTGGAGTTCTTCGCGGGCACGCCCGCTCCCACAAGTCCTGCACAGTTCTCACCGCCGCCGCTTTACCTGTGGGAGCGGGCGTGCCCGCGAAAAGGCCGGAGCAGACGCTATCAATACTTGAACCTGACGATAACCTCAGAGCATCGCGTCACGCAACCGCGGGGTCAGCTCCTCGAACAGGGTCTGCACCGAGCGCAACGCCCGGCAGTCCGGGCGGGTCAGCAGCCACAGCTGGGTGTCGCAACCCGGCAGCGGTCCGCTCAGCGCATCCACCCCGGGCAGCGCGTGCACCATGTAGTCCGGCAACGCTGCCACGCCGAGCCCGGCCGTGACCAGCTGGGCGATGGTCGACATGCCGCTGCACTGGTAGCGCGGGCTCAAACCCGGGTGCTGCTGGTTGCGCCAGACCACCGTAGGGTGGTCCTGCATCGAGTCGTCGGGGGCGATCCACGGCACGCTGGCAGGTGATTCGGCCAGGCGCTCGCGCCACTGCGGCTGGCCGCAGATCACGTAGGAGGTGGACCCCAGGTTGCGGCCCACCAGGTGCTCCGGCGGCGTGTTGGTCAGGCGCAGGGCAATGTCGGCATCGCGCCGGCTGAGGTTGGCGAAGGTATTGGAAGTGCCCATCTCCAGCGACAAGGCCGGGTAGTTGGGCATGAACTCGGCCAGCGCCGGCAGCAGCAGGCTGTGCATCACCGCCTCGGTACAGGTCAGGCGCACGGTGCCGCTGACCACCTGCTCGCCACTGGTCATGGCGATGCGCGCCGCCTCCAGCGCCTGCTCGGCGCGTTCGGCCTGCTCGGCCAGGGCCTGGGCGGTGTCGGTCGGCAGGTAGCCTTTGCGGCTCTTGACGAACAAGGCTGTGCCCAGCGCCGACTCCAGCCGGCGGATCGAGCGGAACACCGTCGAAACATCGACCTTGAGCAACTCGGCAGCCTTGGCCAGCGAGCGGCCACGTTCCAGGGCCAGGACCAGGGAGAGGTCGGCATGGGTAATCTGATATTGCATTGGTGCACGCTCTGCTTGCCGAATTGCCAATGTCTGTTGCGTTTTGGCCATTTTATAGTGAAACGGCCCCCGGGAATCAATGCGCCCGGTCGGGTAACCAATCCCCACGATGGGAAAGTGAAAAGAACAACAGCTGCAACCATCGTCGCCCGTGAGGCGCCAGCCGTATCCCCCACATCGCCGCAGCAAATCAAAGGATGTACAGCCATGACGTCGGTAACCCCGTGCGCCAGTTCTTCCAGCGAGATGAATGACTTCCTCCAGGCCCATCCGGACACGCAGTACGTCGACCTGCTGATCTCCGACATGAACGGCGTGGTACGTGGCAAGCGCATCGAGCGGGCCAGCCTGCACAAGGTGTACGAGAAGGGCATCAACCTGCCGGCATCGCTGTTCGCCCTGGACATCAACGGGTCCACCGTCGAGAGCACCGGCCTTGGCCTGGACATCGGCGATGCCGACCGCATCTGCTTCCCGATCCCCGGCACGCTGTCGGACGAGCCGTGGCAGAAGCGCCCCACCGCCCAGCTGCTGATGACCATGCACGAACTGGATGGCCAGCCGTTCTTCGCCGACCCGCGCGAAGTACTGCGCCAAGTGGTGAGCAAGTTCGATGACCTGGGCCTGGATATCTGCGCCGCGTTCGAGCTGGAGTTCTACCTGATCGACCAGGACAACCTCAACGGTCGCCCGCAGCCGCCGCGCTCGCCGATTTCCGGCAAACGCCCGCAGTCGACCCAGGTGTACCTGATCGACGACCTCGATGAATATGCCGACTGCCTGCAGGACATGCTCGAAGCGGCCAAGGAGCAAGGCCTGCCCGCCGACGCCATCGTCAAGGAAAGCGCCCCGGCACAGTTCGAGGTCAACCTGCATCATGTTGCCGACCCGCTGAAGGCCTGCGACTACGCGATCTTGCTCAAGCGCCTGATCAAGAACGTTGCCTACGACCATGAAATGGACACCACCTTCATGGCCAAGCCCTACCCGGGCCAGGCAGGCAATGGCCTGCACGTGCACATTTCGTTGCTGGACAAGAAAACCGGCAAGAACATCTTCGCCAGCGACGACCCGCTGCAAAGCGACGCGCTGCGCCATGCCATCGGTGGTGTGCTGGAGACCATGCCGGCGTCGATGGCCTTCCTCTGCCCGAACATCAACTCCTACCGCCGCTTCGGCGCGCAGTTCTACGTGCCCAATGCGCCAAGCTGGGGCCTGGACAACCGTACCGTGGCGGTGCGCGTGCCCACCGACAGCAGCGACAACGTGCGCCTCGAGCACCGCGTGGCCGGTGCCGACGCCAACCCCTACCTGATGCTCGCGGCGATCCTCGCCGGTGTTCACCACGGCCTGACCAACCAGGTCGAGCCGCAGGCACCGATCGAAGGCAACTCCTACGAACAGCTGGAGCAGAGCCTGCCGAACAACCTGCGCGATGCCCTGCGCGCGCTGGACGACAGCGAAGTCCTCAACCAATACATCAGCCCGGACTACATCGATATCTTCGTGGCCTGCAAGGAAAGCGAACTGGCCGAGTTCGAAGTGTCGATTTCCGACCTCGAGTACAACTGGTACCTGCACACGGTGTAAGCCCATGAGCGCAAATGCGGTCCCCTTGATCGGTGTCAGCGCCTGCCGCCAGCAGGTGGGGAACAACTCGTCGCATACGGTAGGCGACAAGTATGTCGAGGCGGCCGGCTTTGCCGGCTTGCCATTGATCTTGCCGGCCCGTGACGGGGGCAGCGACACGCAGGCGCTGCTGGTCCGTCTGCACGGCATTGTTTTTACCGGGTCACCTTCAAATATCGAACCGCATCATTACAATGGCGCCCCCAGCGCGACGGGTACCCGACACGATCTGGCACGCGATCGCCTGACCCTGCCGTTGTTGCAGGCGGCCATTGCCGCCGGTGTGCCGGTGTTCTGTATCTGCCGTGGCTACCAGGAATTGAACGTGGCCCTGGGCGGCAGCCTGCACCAGCGCGTGCAGGAGCTGCCCGGCTACCTTGACCACCGTGAACCTGAGGACGCACCCCTGGAGGTGCAATACGGCCCTCGTCACCTTGTCGGCATCGAGCCTGGCGGGTTGTTCGAGCGCCTGGGCCTGGCGGCGCAGTTCGAGGTCAACTCGCTGCACAGCCAGGGCATCGACCGCCTGGCCCCGGGCCTGCGCGTCGAGGCACGGGCCCCGGATGGCCTGATCGAAGCAGTGTCCATGCCTGCGGCGCCGGGTTTTGTGCTCGGCGTGCAGTGGCACCCGGAGTGGCGATTTACCGAAAACCCGGTCTCGCTGCGCCTGTTCCAGGCGTTTCGCGAGGCCTGCATTGCTTACGCTACACGGGAGGGCGCACGGCAGGAGGCATTCTGACGTCACCCGAAGGTCTCGGATGACTTGTTCCCGGCAGCAAGCTTTCAATGAGTGAAAGCGGGCCTTGTACGCAAGGCCTGTGAAAACAATTCCAAAATTTACGGCAAATACTCATGAGCAATTACACAGAAGCCGGCCGCCCACCCGACGTGGCGGCCGACGCGGGCAACACCCAGCGCAGCAAGGGCCTGGCCACCGGCCGGCTGGGCTTGCTGGCCAGCGTGGTGCTGGGCATTTCCACCATCGCCCCGGTCTACACCCTTACCGGTGCCCTTGGCCCGACCGTGCGTGAAGTGGGCGCGCACCTGCCGGCGGTGTTCATCGTCGGCTTCCTGCCGATGCTGCTGGTAGCCTTGGGCTACCGCGAACTGAACTCGGCGGAGCCGGACAGCGGTACTTCGTTTACCTGGTCGGCGCGTGCCTTCGGCCCGATGATCGGCTGGATCGGTGGCTGGGGCCTGGTGGTCGCCACCACCATCGTGTTGTCGAACCTGGCAGGGGTGGCGGTCGACTTCTTCTACCTGTTCCTTGGCCAGATCACCGGCAAGCATGAACTGGCGGCCTTGGCCGACAACCTGCTCATCAACATAACCACCTGTTGCGTTTTCATCGCCCTGGCGGTGTGGATCTGCTGCCGCGGCATGACCACCACCATGACCGTGCAATACGGCCTGGTGGCCCTGCAGTTGCTGGTGCTGATCGGCTTTGCCTTTGCCGCTTTCGGCGAAACCACTGCGCCGCCACCGCTGGAATTCGATTTCGCCTGGTTCAACCCGTTCGGCGTCGAATCGTTCTCGGCCTTTGCCGCCGGGCTGTCGCTGTCGATCTTTATCTTCTGGGGCTGGGACGTGTGCCTGACTGTCAGCGAGGAATCGGTCGGCAGTGACGAGGTGCCGGGCAAGGCGGCCACCTGGACCGTGCTGCTGATCCTCGGCCTGTACCTGTTCACCGCGATTGCCACCCTGCAGTTTGCCGGTATCAGCGAACAAGGCCTGGGCCTCAACAACCCGCGCATCCAGGAAAACGTCTTCGCCCACCTGGCCGGTCCGGTCATGGGGCCGCTGGCGATCCTGATGTCCATCGCCGTGCTGGCCAGTACTGCGGCGTCGCTGCAGTCGACCTTCGTGTCGCCGGCGCGCACCCTGTTGGCCATGGGTTACTACGGTGCGGTGCCGCAGAAGTTCGCCAGCGTCTGCCCTCGTTCGCAGACCCCGCGTTACGCCACTATCTGCGCCGGCGTGGCCGCGGGCCTGTTCTACGTGACCATGCGCACCCTGAGCGAGAACGTGTTGGCAGATACCATCACTGCACTGGGCATGATGATCTGCTTCTACTATTCGCTGACGGCCTTCGCCTGTGTCTGGTACTTCCGCCACAGCCTGTTCGACAGCCTGCGCCACTTCCTGATGCGCGGCCTGTGCCCGCTGGTGGGTGGGGTGATCTTGTCGGTTATCTTCGTGCGTACCGCCATCGACAGCGCCTCGCCGGACTTCGGCAGCGGCTCGCATGTGGGTGGGCTGGGGCTGGTGTTCGTGATCGCCGCGATCATCTCGGTGCTGGGGATAGTGCTGATGATGCTGTCGCGCCTGCGCGCGCCGGCGTACTTCCTGGGGGCTACCCTGCGTCAGCAGGCTACCTTGCCACTGCAGGAATAAATGATTGGGGCCGCTTTGCGGCCCTTCGCGGGCACGCCCGCTCCCACAGGTACAGCACAGGCCTCAAAGGAAGTGAGTAACCTGTGGGAGCGGGCGTGCCCGCGAAGGGCTGCAAAGCAGCCCCATGGGGTCTATCAGGAGAGCAGTTCTTTCAGCAGCCCGCTGTTGCGCTGTTGCTGCTTCTTCAGCACCAGGCGGTTCGAGCGGAACACTGCCTTCAAGTCTTCCAGCGCCACGTCGAAGTCATCGTTGATGATCACGTAGTCATACTCGTCGTAATGCACCATCTCGCTGACCGCTTCCTTCATGCGCCCGGCGATGATCTCTTCGCTGTCCTGCCCGCGGCCATCCAGGCGCTCGCGCAGGGCCTGCTGGCTCGGCGGCAGGATGAACACCGACAAAGCCTCGGGCATCAGCTTGCGTACCTGCTGGGCGCCTTGCCAGTCGATTTCCAGGATCAGGTCATTGCCCTGGTCGAGTACCTCTTGCAGCGCGCTGCGCGAAGTCCCGTAGAAATTGCCGAACACTTCGGCGTGCTCGAGGAAGTCACCCTTGGCGATCAGCCCCTTGAAGTCGTCATGGCTGACGAAGTGGTAGTTCACGCCGTGCTGCTCGCCCGGGCGCATGGCGCGGGTGGTGTGCGAGACCGAGACGCTTACGCGCTTGTCGGCCTTGATCAGGGCGGTGACCAGGCTGGTCTTGCCGGCGCCCGAAGGGGCCGAAACGATGTAGAGGGTGCCGCTGCTGTGGTTCATGGTCGGGGTGGCCTTACTCGATGTTCTGTACTTGTTCACGCATCTGTTCGATCAATACCTTCAGGTTGACCGCCGCTTGCGTGCTGCGTGGGTCGAAGGCCTTGGAGCCGAGGGTGTTGGCCTCGCGGTTGAGTTCCTGCATCAGGAAGTCCAGGCGCCGGCCGGCGGCGCCGCCACCCTTGAGCACTCGGCGCACTTCGGTGACGTGGGTGCTGAGGCGGTCGAGTTCCTCGGCCACGTCGCTCTTCTGGGCCAGCAGCACCATCTCCTGCTCCAGGCGCTGCGGGTCGAGTTCGGCCTGCATGTCGCCGAAGCGGTCGAGGATCTTCTGCCGCTGAGCTGCCAGCATCTGCGGCACCAGGGCGCGCAGGGTGGTGACTTCGCTGGCCATGTTGTCCAGGCGTTCGTTGATCAGCCGGGCCAGTTCCTGGCCTTCGCGCTGGCGCCCGGCCTTGAGCTCGGCCAGTGCTTCATCGAACAGCGCCATGGCTTCGGTATTCAGTGCCTGCGGGTCGCTGGCGTCGGCCACCAGCACGCCTGGCCACGACAGCACCTCCAGCGGGTTCAGTGGTGCCGGCTGCTTGATCAGGCCGGCCACTTCCTCGGCGGCGGCAACCAGCTGCGCGGCGCGCTCGCGGTCCACCTTCAGCGGTTTGCCGTTGCTGTCTTCGTTGAGGCGCAAGGTGCATTCCACCTTGCCCCGCGACAGGCCCTGGCGCAGGCCTTCGCGCACGGCGCCTTCGAGGTCGCGCAGGGCCTCGGGCAGGCGCAGGTGCGGCTCCAGGTAACGGTGGTTGACCGAACGCAGCTCCCAGACCAGGGTGCCTTGGCTGCCGGCGCGCTCGACACGAGCAAAAGCGGTCATGCTGTGCACCATGGGGAGTACCTCGCGTATATGAATGAACGGTGGGAGCCTCTCGGCTGCAAGGCGCAGGATTGTAGCGCAGTGGGGCCTTGGCGCCCAATCCACCCATGTTACCGACGGGTGGCCTGGCCGGCAGGAAAAGGCGACGGGCTGTGTCGGGCGCGACAATAGGCATGTCTTCCCCGGGCCGTGGGCTCTATAATGCTCGGCAGATTCAAAGTCCCAGTACAGGTATCCCAGATGAAACGTCCAAGTGGTCGCGCCGCCGATCAGCTCCGCTCGATCCGCATCACCCGCAACTACACCAAGCACGCCGAAGGGTCGGTACTGGTCGAGTTCGGTGACACCAAGGTCATCTGCACGGTCAGCGTGGAAAACGGTGTGCCGCGCTTCCTCAAAGGCCAGGGCCAAGGTTGGCTGACCGCCGAATACGGCATGCTGCCGCGTTCCACCGGCGAGCGTAACCAGCGCGAAGCCAGCCGTGGCAAGCAGGGTGGCCGCACCCTGGAAATCCAGCGCCTGATCGGCCGTTCGCTGCGCGCCGCGCTGGACATGAGCAAGCTCGGTGACATCACCTTGTACGTCGACTGCGACGTGATCCAGGCCGATGGTGGCACCCGTACCGCATCCATCACCGGTGCCATGGTCGCCCTGTGCGACGCCCTGGCGGTGATCAAGAAGCGCGGTGGCCTGAAGGCCGGCAACCCGCTCAAGCACATGATCGCCGCAGTGTCGGTGGGCATGTACCAGGGCGAAGCGGTGCTCGACCTGGACTACCTGGAAGACTCCGCCGCCGAAACCGACCTGAACGTGGTCATGACCAGCGCCGGTGGTTTCATCGAAGTGCAGGGTACTGCCGAAGGCGCGCCGTTCCAGCCTGAAGACTTCAACGCCATGCTCGCCCTGGCACAGAAGGGCATGAGCGAGATCTTCGAACTGCAGCAGGCGGCACTGGCCGACTGAACCCAGCCAGGGAGGTGCGGGGCATGAGCGAATCGAACCTGTCGATCACCCCGCCCAATGCCGAAATCCGGCAGTGGGCGATGTTCTGCCACCTCTCCGCGCTGCTGGGCCTGGTGGTGCCGCTCGGGCACTTGCTGGGCCCGCTGGTGCTGTGGCACCTCAAGCGCGAGCAAGACCCTTTCATCGACGCCCAGGGCAAAGAGGCGCTGAATTTTCAGATCAGCGTGACCATTGCCGGGTTCATCTGCTTCCTGCTGATGTTCGTGTTCATCGGGCTGGTGCTGTTCGCCATGCTGATGGTCGCGGTGATGATCCTGATCATCATTGCGGCTGTGCGGGCGAATGAGGGCAAGCCGTATCGCTACCCGATGATCTGGCGGCCGATCAAATAGCAGTTAGGGCCGCTCTGCGGCCCATCGCCGGCAAGCCAGCTCCCACAAGGATCACCACAGTTTTTGAAACCTGTGGTGTACCTGTGGGAGCTGGCTTGCCGGCGATGGGCTGCAAAGCAGCCCCAATCGCATTCAAATGGTCAACGTCCAGTCATAGTCGACGATCAGCGGCGCATGCTGGGAGAAGCGCGGCTGACGCGGCAGGCGGGCATTGCGCACGAAGCGGCGCAGGCCCGGGGTGAGGATCTGGTAGTCGAACCGGTAGCCCAGGTTGAGCATCTCGGCCTGCTCGTTGTCCGGCCACCAGCTGTACTGGTCGCCCTCACGGCTGACTTCGCGCAGGGCATCGACGTAACCCATCTCGCCAGTGATCGCGTCCATCCAGGCACGCTCCGGCGCCAGGAAGCCCGGCGACTGCTGGCTGTCACGCCAGTTCTTGATGTCGAGCTTCTGCTGCGCCACGTAGAACGAGCCGCAGTAGATGTATTCGCGACGCTTGCGACGCTGTTTGTCCAGGTACTTGGCGAAGTCGTCCATCAACTTGAACTTCTGGTTCAAGTCTTCGTCGCCGTTCATACCCGAAGGCAGCAGCAGGCTGGCAATACTGACTTTGTCGAAATCTGCTTGCAGGTAACGCCCGTAGCGGTCGGCTGTCTCGAAGCCCAGGCCGGTGATGACTGCCTTGGGCTGCATGCGCGAATACAGGGCCACACCACCTTGGGCAGGCACCTCCGCGTCGCAGGCATAAAGGAAATAGCCATCGAGCTGGAAAGCTGGGTCATCGAGTTCAAAGGCCGAGGCGCGGGTATCCTGAAGGCAGATGACGTCGGCATTCTGAGCTTGCAGCCAGCTGAGCAAACCACGCTCGGCCGCAGCCTGAATGCCATTTACGTTCACACTGATGATCCGCATAAATGGCCCCAAAAATCTCGTGCGTGTATGATACCCGAGCTCAACCCATTTAGCTAAATCCGTGGTGTCCGGGACTATCCATGCAGCCGTATCAGCGCGACTTCATCCGTTTTGCCATCGATCGCGGGGTACTGCGTTTCGGTGAATTCACCCTGAAATCGGGGCGTACCAGCCCGTATTTCTTCAATGCCGGCCTGTTCAACACCGGTTCCGCCCTGGCCGAACTGGGCCGTTGCTATGCCGCAGCCATCGTCGACAGCAAGATCCCGTTCGATGTGCTGTTCGGCCCGGCCTACAAAGGTATCCCGCTGGCAGCGACTACTGCCGTGGCCCTTGCCGATCAGCATCAGCTCGACGTGCCATGGTGCTTCAACCGCAAGGAAGCCAAGGACCACGGTGAAGGTGGCAGCCTGGTCGGTGCACCGCTGGCAGGTGACGTGCTGATCATCGACGATGTGATCACCGCCGGTACCGCCATTCGTGAGGTCATGCAGATCATCAATGCCCAGCAGGCCAAGGCCGCTGGCGTGCTGATCGCGCTGAACCGCGAAGAGCGCGGCAATGGCGAGCTGTCGGCGATCCAGGAAGTGGAGCGTGACTTCGGTATCCCTGTGGTCAGCATCGTTTCGCTTACCCAGGTGCTGGAGTTCCTGGCCGATGACCCACAGCTGAAGCAGCATCTGCCAGCTGTCGAGGCTTACCGGGCGCAGTACGGTATCTGATCCGGGCCCGGAAATGAAAAAGGCGACCTTCTTGTGAAGGTCGCCTTTTTTGTTTCTGTCTGCACCGGCCTCATCGCCGGCAAGCCAGCTCCCACAAATACCCCACAGGTTTCGAATCTTGTGGGATCTCTGTGGGAGCTGGCTTGCCGGCGATAGGGCCAGTGCAGGCTAACCAACCAATCAGCGCTGCTTGCGGTTGGTGATCAGGGTACCCACGCCGCTGTCGGTGAAGATCTCCAGCAGCACCGCATTCGGCACGCGGCCATCGATGATGTGCGAGCTGTTGACGCCGCCCTGCACCGCATCCAGCGCGCACTTGATCTTCGGCAGCATGCCGCCGTAGATGGTGCCGTCGGCGATCAGCTCGTTGACCTGCTCGGTGGTAAGGCCGGTCAGTACCTCGCCCTGCTTGTCCATCAGGCCGGCGATGTTGGTCAGCAGCATCAGCTTCTCGGCCTTCAGCGCTTCGGCTACCTTGCCTGCCACCAGGTCGGCGTTGATGTTGTACGACTCACCATTGGCACCCACGCCGATCGGCGCGATCACCGGGATGAAGTCGCCCTTCACCAGCATGTTCAGCAGGTCGGTGTTCACGCTTACCACTTCGCCAACGTGGCCGATGTCGATGATTTCCGGGGTGGTCATCTCGGGCGTCTGGCGGCTGACGGTCAGCTTGCGGGCGCGGATCAGCTCCGCGTCCTTGCCGGTCAGGCCGATGGCGCTGCCGCCGTGGCGGTTGATCAGGTTGACGATATCCTTGTTGACCTGGCCACCCAGCACCATCTCCACCACGTCCATGGTCGCCGAGTCGGTGACGCGCATGCCGTCGATGAAGTGGCTTTCGATCGACAGGCGCTTGAGCAGGTCGCCGATCTGCGGGCCACCACCGTGGACCACCACCGGGTTGATGCCCACAGCCTTCATCAGCACGATGTCACGGGCGAAGCCGGTCTTGAGCTCCTCGCTCTCCATCGCGTTGCCGCCGTACTTGATCACCAGGGTCTTGCCGACAAAGCGGCGGATGTAAGGCAGTGCTTCGGACAAAACCTCGGCTACATGGGAAGCGGCATCGCGATCGAGGGTCATGCAGGGCTCCTGTAAGGAACAGATAGTCGGTCAGAACGGCAGTTGCAGCTCAGGCTCAACCCGCAGCAACTGAGTACGGAAAACATCCTTGATACGTTGCAATTCGGCGTCGCTGTCGGCCTCGAAGCGCAGCACCAGCACCGGGGTGGTGTTGGAGGCGCGAACCAGGCCCCAGCCGTGGGCGTAATCCACCCGCACACCGTCGATGGTGGTCAGGTTGGCTTCGCCCCAGTCGGCGTCGCGTTGCAGTGCATCAATGATGCTGAATTTACCCTCGTCGGTCACATCAATATTGATTTCCGGCGTGGAAATATCGTTCGGGAACGCGGCGAACAGGTTTTCGGCGCTCTGCCCGGCCTTGCTGAGGATCTCCAGCAGGCGTGCAGCGCTGTAGATGCCGTCGTCGAAACCGTACCAGCGTTCCTTGATGAAGATGTGACCGCTCATCTCGCCGGCCAGCAGCGAGCCGGTCTGCTTCATCTTCTTCTTGATCAGCGAGTGACCGGTCTTCCACATCAGAGCGCGGCCGCCGTGCTGCTCGATCAGCGGGGTCAGGCGACGGGTGCATTTGACGTCGAAGATGATCTCGGCGCCCGGGTTGCGCGATAGCACGTCCTGGGCAAACAGCATCAGCAGGCGGTCTGGGTAGACGATGCTGCCGGTGTTGGTCACCACGCCGACGCGGTCGCCGTCACCGTCGAAGGCCAGGCCGATGTCGGCGCCGGTTTCCTTGACCTTGGCGATCAGGTCTTCGAGGTTTTCCGGCTTGCCCGGGTCCGGGTGGTGGTTGGGGAAGTTGCCGTCGACCTCGCAGAACAGCGGGATCACTTCGCAGCCAAGGGCTTCGATCAGTTGCGGCGCGACCACGCCGGCGGCACCGTTGCCGCAGTCCACTACCACCTTGAGCTTCCTGGCCAGCTTCACGTCTTCGACGATCTGCTGGAAGTAGCGGTCAAGGATCTCGACCTTTTCCACGCGGCCTTCGGCGCGGGTCAGGTCGTTGGTTTTCAGGCGCGTCAGCAGGGCCTGGATCTGTTCGTTGGCCAGGGTATCGCCGGCGATGACGATCTTGAAGCCGTTGTAGTCCGACGGGTTGTGGCTGCCGGTCAGCATCACACCGGACTTGCCGGCCAGCACGTTGGCTGCGTAGTACAGCGCCGGGGTGGGCACCAGGCCGACGTCGCTGACCTGGCAGCCGGCATCGACCAGGCCCTTGATCAGCTGTTCGACCAGCATCGGGCCGGACAGGCGGCCATCGCGGCCGACCGAAACCTTCGGTTCGCCCTGGGCCAGGCTCTGCGCGCCGATGGCGCGGCCGATCCAGTAGGCGGTTTCGGCGTGAAGGGTTTTGCCGACCACGCCGCGAATGTCATACGCGCGGAAAATGCTGTCTGGCAGTGCGGCGGGTACCAGGTGGGCCATGTCGTTCATCTCTGGAAGCTCCATTAGTCAAAGGCTTTCTGGGCAGGCGCAAACTGAACGCTTGGACGGTGGTTTCGCCAGAGAGTTCGCCATCCTTGGCCTGAACGGTCATTTCTCGGCTCAGTGGCTGCCGGAATGGCCGAAGCCGCCAGCACCGCGCTGGCTTTCATCGAACGCTTCGACGATGTCGAAATGGGCCTGTACCACCGGTACCAGCACCAGCTGGGCAATGCGCTCGCCAACGGCGATGGTGAACGGGGTGTTGCCGCGGTTCCAGCACGACACCATCAACTCGCCCTGGTAGTCCGAGTCGATCAGCCCGACCAGGTTGCCCAGCACGATGCCGTGCTTATGGCCCAGGCCCGAGCGCGGCAGGATTACCGCCGCCAGGCCCGGGTCGCCGATGTAGATCGACAGGCCGGTGGGGATCAGCAGGGTCTGGCCTGGCTCGAGGACGGTGTCTTCCTTGAGCAGGGCGCGCAGGTCCAGGCCGGCGGAGCCGGGGGTGGCGTACTGCGGCAGGGGGAATTCGGTGCCCAGGCGTGGGTCGAGGATCTTGGCTTGAAGAGCGTGCATGTAACTTATTGAACCTGATTGAGCCGTTCGGCGATGAAGGCGAGCAGTTGCCGGGCAATCTTGCCCTTGCTGGTCTGCGCGAAGAGGGTCTGGTGCTGCTGGCGGTCGATCACGGTCAAGGCGTTTTCCTCGCTGTTGAAGCCGATGCTGGGGTTGGCCACATCATTGGCGACGATCAGGTCGAGGTTCTTGTCCTTGAGCTTGCGCGTGGCGTAATCGAGCAAGTGCTCGGTCTCGGCGGCGAAACCGACGCTGAACGGGCGGTCGGCGCGGCCAGCGATGGTGGCAAGGATATCGGGATTGCGCACCATCTGCAGCAGCATGCCGTCGCCGGTCGTAGGATCTTTCTTCAATTTTTGCGTGGCAACGACTTCCGGGCGGTAGTCCGCAACCGCCGCAGAGGCGATGAACAGGTCGCACGGCATGGCCGCTTCACAGGCCGCGAGCATGTCCCGCGCGCTGACCACGTCGATACGGCTGACCCGGTCGGGGGTTGGCAGGTGCACCGGGCCAGTGACGAGGGTCACCCGAGCCCCGGCTTCGGCGGCTGCTTCGGCCAGGGCGAAGCCCATCTTGCCGGAGCTATGATTGGTGATGTAGCGCACCGGGTCGATGTTTTCCTGGGTCGGGCCGGCGGTGATCAGCACGTGCTTGCCGGTCAGTGCCTGGCGCTTGAAGCTTTCCGCGGCACACCAGGCCAGGTCGGTGGCTTCGAGCATGCGGCCCAGGCCGACATCGCCACAGGCCTGGCTACCGGACGCCGGGCCGAACACCTGGATGCCACGGCTCTTGAGCAGTTCGAGGTTGGCTTGGGTGGCCGGGTCGCGCCACATGGCCTGGTTCATGGCCGGGGCCACGGCGACGGTGGCATCGGTAGCCAGCACCAGGGTGGTCAGCAGGTCGTCGGCCATGCCTTGGGCCATGCGCGCCATGAGGTCGGCGGTGGCCGGGGCGATCAGCACCAGGTCGGCCCATTTGGCCAGTTCGATGTGGCCCATGGCCGCTTCGGCGGCAGGGTCGAGCAGGTCCATGTGCACCGGGTGGCCCGACAGCGCCTGCAGGGTCAGCGGGGTGATGAACTCTGCACCACCACGGGTCATGACGACGCGCACCTGCGCGCCGTGCTCCAGGAGTCGGCGAATCAGTTCGGCGCTTTTGTAGGCGGCAATGCCGCCACCCACGCCGAGAACGATGCGCTTGCGATACAGCCGCTGCATAGGCTTGCCTTTTTCCAGTGAGAGCGGGCGGCGACGTTTGAAAATGCCTGCGGCAGAACGTCGCATGTACGAGGCGAAATAGATTAACACAGGGCCGAAATGGGCCGCAGCAAAGGCAGAGGGGCGGGATGAATATCAGGGAGTGGCCGGCTGAAGAGCGGCCGAGGGAGAAGTTGCTGCAGCGTGGGGCCGGTAGCCTGACGGACGCCGAATTGCTGGCTGTATTTCTCGGCTCAGGTGTGCGTGGGCGCAATGTCGTGGAGCTGGCGCGAGGTCTGCTCGTGAAGTTCGGGGGCTTGCGCCAGTTGCTGGAGGCCGACCGTGAGGCTTTCGTCGGCGAGCTTGGGTTGGGCCCGGTGAGGTTCAGCCAGCTGCAGGCGCTGCTGGAGATCGGGCGCAGGCACCTTGCAACTTCGATTGAGCGTGAATCCGCGATGGACAGCCCGGCAACGGTGAGGCGCTATTTGAAAGCGATGCTGCGACATGAAGTCAGCGAGGTGTTCGGGTGCCTCTTTCTCGATACCAAGCACAGGCCGTTGGCGTTTGAGATTCTCTTCCGAGGCACGATAGATCGGGCCAGCGTCTACCCGCGGGAAGTGGTGCGGCGGGCATTGCTGCATAACGCAGCGGCCTTGATCCTGTGCCACAACCACCCCTCGGGCAACAGTGAGCCCAGCCAGGACGATGTGCACTTGACCCTGTCGCTGAAGCGGGGGCTGGCGTTGATCGATGTGCGGGTTCTGGATCACATCATCATCGGTGACGGGGAGCCGCTGTCGATGGTCGAGCATGGGTGGATTGTGGCTTAGGCATTTGTGCTGCCTGTCCCGGCCTCTTCGCGGGCTCGCCCGCTCCCACAGGTATCGCGCCAACCTTGAGTGTTGTGCTGTCCCTGTGGGAGCGGGCAAGCCCGCGAAGAGGCCGGTGCAGGCTTACTTGTTCACTGACACCTTGCTGAAATCCAACCGCCCGAACGGGCTCACCTGGTACCCCTCGACCCCTTGGCGCAGCAGGGTCGCCGCCGTGGGGTGCGCCAGCGGCACCCACAGCGCCTGCTGCTGGATCAGCGTCTGTGCCTGCTGGTAAAGCCGGCTGCGCACACTCTGGTCGTTGGTGGTGCGCCCGGCGCTGATCAACTGGTCCAGGCGGCTGTCGCAGAAGCGTGCGAAGTTGGTCCCCGACTGCACCGCTGCGCAGGAAAACTGCGGGCTGAGGAAGTTGTCCGGGTCGCCGTTGTCACCCGCCCAACCCATGAACAGCAAGTCATGCTCGCCCGCCTTGGCGCGGCGGATCAGCTCGCCCCACTCGATCACGCGGATCTCTGCCTTGACGCCAATCTTGGCCAGGTCGGCCTGCAGCATCTGCGCACCGAGGCTGGGGTTGGGGTTGAGCAGGCTGCCCGACGGGCGGGTCCAGATCGTGGTGCTGAAGCCCTCGGCCAGGCCGGCCTTGGTCAGCAGGGCCTTGGCTTTCTTCAGGTCCAGCGGGTAGCCGGGCAGGTCTTTGGCGTAGCTCCAGGTGTTGGGCGGGTAGGGGCCGTTGGCGGCCACCGCGGAGTCTTCGAACACGGCCTTGAGGTAGGCCTGCTTGTCGAAGGCCAGGTTGATGGCCTGGCGCACTTCCGGCTTGTCCAGCGGCGGGTGCTGGCTGTTGATGGCGACGAAGGCGGTCATGAACGCCGGGGTGGTGGCCACCTGGAGGTTGCCGTCCTTGCCGGCTTCGGCGATGTCCAGCGGCTTGGGCGACAACGCGACCTGGCACTCGCCGCGCTTGAGCTTCTGCAGGCGCACGTTGGCATCGGTGGTGATGGCGAAGATCAGCGGGTCGACCGCCGGCTTGCCGGCGAAGTAGTCGGGGTTGGCGCGATAGCGCACCACGGCGTCCTTCTGGAAGCGCTGGAAGATGAACGGCCCGGTGCCGACCGGCTGACTGTTGAGCTTCTCCGGCGTGCCGGCCTTGAGCAGTTTGTCGGCGTACTCGGCGGAGTAGATCGAGGCGAAGCCCATGCTCAGGGTGGCCAGGAAGGTGGCGTCCGGGTGGCTGAGGGTGAAGCGCACGGTGTTCGGTGCCGGCGCCTCGATTGCCTTGATCAGGCTGCCCAGTTGCAGCGACTGGGCATGCGGGTAGCCGCCTGGCGCAGTCTTGTGCCAGGCATGGGCGGGGTAGAGCATGCGCTGGAAGCTGAACAGCACATCGTCGGCGTTCAGTGCGCGGCTTGGCTTGAAGTAGGCGGTGGTGTGGAATTTCACGTCATCGCGCAAGGTGAAGTCGTAGATCAGGCCGTCGGCCGATACCGTCCAACTGGTCGCCAGGCTCGGCACCACCTTGCCTTGCGCCGCGTCGAACTCCACCAGGCGGTTCATCAGCACATCGGCCGTGGCGTTGGTGGTGGTCAGCGAGTTGTACTGCACCACGTCGAAGCCTTCGGGGCTGGCCTCGCTGCAGACGCTCAGCGGGGCGGCCTGGGCAACGCCGGCGGCGAACAGGGCGCCGGCGGCGAACAAGGAGTTGAACAATAAGGAAAGGGCGGCAGCACGCATAGTGGCTCCTTGGCTGTCAGTGGCCCATCTGCCAGTGCAGTCTGGAAAAGGCCTACCCTAGTGTGCCCGTCGGAAAATGACCACACCCTTTTTTACAAAATTGGCGACGGGCGGTCGACGGCTGGCGGGGCCTGCCGCTATGCTGGCCCGGCGCGTTCCGGCTCGTGACAATGTGCATCTAATGTTGTTGCGGCCAAGTCTTTCTGGTATAAAGCAGCGCTCTTTTCTAGGGGCTCGGCCTGTCGCATAAGCGGATCCGGTCGATAAGACCTCCAGAATCACGGCGCCTAGGCGCCAAAGACTGAGAGATTAAGCGGCCAACCCATGCCGGGTTGGGCATGTGGTTTTAGAGGGCTGAGTCATGTCGAGAGTCTGTCAAGTTACTGGTAAGGGTCCAGTAACCGGGAACAACATTTCCCACGCAAACAACAAAACCCGTCGTCGTTTCCTGCCGAACCTGCAGCACCACCGTTTCTGGGTTGAATCCGAGAAGCGTTTCGTGCGTCTGCGCGTATCTGCCAAAGGCATGCGCGTTATTGACAAGCGTGGTATCGACGTAGTGCTGGCCGAGCTGCGCGCTCGCGGCGAAAAGTTCTAAGGAGAACGTCATGCGTGAATTGATCCGTCTGGTTTCGAGTGCTGGCACTGGCCACTTCTACACCACCGACAAGAACAAGCGCACCACTCCGGACAAAATCGAGATCAAGAAATACGATCCGGTTGTTCGCAAGCACGTGGTGTACAAGGAAGCCAAGATCAAGTAATTGATCGGCGACCTGAAAAAACCCGCATCCGAAAGGAGGCGGGTTTTTTTATGCCTGTGCTGGCCTCTTCGCGGGTAAACCCGCTCCCACAGGTACATCACAAGCCTTTAGGGCGGTGAAATCCTTGTGGGAGCGGGTTCACCCGCGAAGAGGCCGGCACAGCCTCAAATCATTTCTGCTCGAACATCACATAGATCTTGCGGCAAGGCTCCAGCACCTCCCAGGTGCCCTTGAATCCGGCCGGGATGACAAACCGATCACCGGCACGCAGGGTCTTGGCTCCGCCATCCTGGTCACGCAGCACCGAAACGCCCTGGACGATCTCGCAGTACTCATGCTCGGTGTAGTTCACCGTCCACTGCCCCACCTCGCCTCCCCACACGCCCGCGGCAAACTGCCCGCAGGGGCTGGAATAATGGTTGTAGACAGCCTGGTCGGGCTCGCCCTTGAGGATTTTTTCCGCCGCCGGGCGGTAGCGTTCGGCCTCGGTAATGACCTGCGCGAAGTCGATGATGCTGTCGATGCTCATGGTTCGGCTCCTGTTGTTGTTTAATAAAATGCACATGAGTAGGCTTTTGAGCCATTCGTGTCAAATATATTGATAGTTTACACGGGCTGGTTTAGGGTGTCGGTAGCTAAAATGCCCTCGACGCTTGGGCAGAATTCTGACAACGCCTGTGAGTCCTCAGTGCGGCGTTGCACCTATACAAGAGGAGGAGTTTCGTATGACCACCCTGACTCGTGCGGACTGGGAACAACGTGCCCAGCAACTGAAGATCGAAGGCCGTGCCTTCATCAACGGCGAATACACCGATGCCGCATCCGGTGAAACCTTCGAGTGCCTGAGCCCGGTCGACGGACGCTTCCTGGCCAAGGTTGCCAGCTGCGACCTGGCCGATGCCAACCGCGCTGTGGAAAACGCCCGTGCCACCTTCAACTCCGGCGTGTGGTCGCAGTTGGCCCCGGCCAAGCGCAAGGCCAAGCTGATCCGCTTCGCCGACCTGCTGCGCAAGAACGTCGAAGAGCTGGCGCTGCTGGAAACCCTGGACATGGGCAAGCCGATCGGCGACTCCTCCAGCATCGACGTACCTGGCGCGGCCAATGCCATTCACTGGACTGCCGAAGCCATCGACAAGGTCTACGACGAAGTCGCCCCAACCCCGCATGACCAGCTCGGCCTGGTCACCCGCGAAGCGGTGGGTGTGGTCGGTGCCATCGTACCGTGGAACTTCCCGCTGCTGATGGCCTGCTGGAAGCTCGGCCCGGCCCTGGCCACCGGTAACTCGGTAGTGCTCAAGCCGTCCGAAAAATCGCCGCTGACGGCCATTCGCATCGCCCAGCTGGCCATCGAAGCCGGTATCCCGGCTGGCGTGCTGAACGTGCTGCCAGGCTACGGCCACACCGTGGGCAAGGCCCTGGCCCTGCACATGGACGTCGACACCCTGGTATTCACCGGTTCGACCAAGATCGCCAAGCAGCTGATGGTTTACGCGGGCGAATCGAACATGAAGCGCATCTGGCTGGAAGCCGGCGGCAAGAGCCCGAACATTGTCTTCGCTGACGCTCCGGACCTGCAAGCTGCCGCCGAAGCTGCCGCCAGCGCCATCGCCTTCAACCAGGGCGAAGTGTGCACCGCCGGCTCGCGCCTGCTGGTCGAGCGTTCGATCAAGGACAAGTTCCTGCCGATGGTGGTCGAGGCCCTGAAAGGCTGGAAGCCAGGCAACCCGCTGGACCCACAGACCACTGTCGGTGCCCTGGTCGACACCCAGCAGATGAACACCGTGCTGTCGTACATCGAGGCTGGCCACAAGGACGGCGCCAAGCTGCTGGCCGGCGGCAAGCGCACCCTGGAAGAAACCGGTGGCACTTATGTCGAGCCGACCATCTTCGACGGCGTGACCAACGCCATGAAGATCGCCCAGGAAGAAATCTTCGGCCCGGTGCTGTCGGTGATCGCTTTCGATACCGCCGAAGAAGCCGTCGCCATTGCCAACGACACGCCGTATGGCCTGGCCGCTGGCATCTGGACCTCGGACATCTCCAAGGCCCACAAGACCGCCCGTGCCGTGCGTGCTGGCAGCGTCTGGGTCAACCAGTACGACGGCGGCGACATGACCGCGCCGTTCGGTGGCTTCAAGCAGTCGGGCAACGGCCGTGACAAGTCGCTGCATGCGCTGGAGAAGTACACCGAGCTGAAGGCGACCTGGATCAAGTTGTAATCCCAGGGGGCCGCGTTGCGGCCCAATCGCCGGCAAGCCAGCTCCCACAAGTTATTCGCAGCCCTTGAGGCCAGCGCTGTACCTGTGGGAGCTGGGCTTGCCGGCGATGGGCTGCACAGCAGCCCCAAAAATAGCCGGGTCGGCTCACGCTGCCCCGGCTTCGTCGTTTTTGCTGTTCAAGAATTCTGCCTGGGAGGCTGCAATGCGTTGGGGTACCTACTTCGCCGTACTGGCATCGGTGCTAAGCGTCGGGCTGGCACTCGGCGTGAGCATGCCGCTGGTATCCCTGCGCCTGGAGGCCTGGGGCTACGGCAGCTTCGCCATCGGCGTGATGGCTGCAATGCCGGCGCTGGGCGTGCTGGTAGGTGCCAGCCTGGCCAGCCGCCTGGCCGGCTGGGTCGGCGTGCCCTCGGCCATGCGCCTGTGCCTGTGGGGCGGGGCGCTGTCGATCGGCCTGGTCGCACTGCTGCCCAGCTACCCGCTGTGGCTGCTGTTGCGGCTGCTGATCGGTATGTCACTGACCGTGGTGTTCATCCTCGGCGAAAGCTGGATCAACCAACTGGTGATCGAGCAATGGCGCGGCCGCTTGGTGGCGCTGTATGGCAGCAGCTATGCGCTCAGCCAGCTGGCCGGGCCGCTGGTGCTGGGCTTTCTCGGCTCGGATGACGACTTCGGCTTCTGGGCCGCTACCGGCCTGCTGCTGGTGGCGCCGCTGATTCTCCTGGGCCGTGGCGGGGCACCCAGCACAGAGGCCTGCAGCGTCACCTTCGGCGACCTGTTCGCCTTCTGCCGGCGCTTGCCGGTGATCGCCTGGGCCATTGCCCTATTTGCCTCGTTCGAGGCGATGATCCTTACCTTGCTGCCGGTGTATTGCCTGCAGCAAGGCTTTACCACTGAAATCGCCCTGTTCATGGTCAGTACCGTGGTGGTGGGCGATGCGGTGCTGCAACTGCCCATCGGTGCGCTGGCCGACCATATGTCGCGGCGCGCCCTGTTCACCGGCTGTGCGGTGACCCTGCTAGTATCCAGCCTGGCGATTCCGTTGCTGCTGCATACACCGGCGATCTGGCCGCTGTGGGTGCTGTTCGGGGCCAGTGCGGGGGGCTTGTTCACCTTGTCGCTGGTGCTGATTGGTGAGCGCTACCGGGATGATGCGCTGGTGCGGGCCAACGCCCATGTGGCGCAGCTGTGGGGTATTGGCTGCCTGCTCGGGCCGCTGCTGGCCGGGGCAGGCAGCCAGTGGATCAGCGGGCATGCGTTGCCGTTGCTGATGGCGGCGGGGGCCGCGGGGTTGGTGGTGTTGACCCGGCGGCGCGGGGCCTTCGAGCCTGCCTCTGCCTGATGGTTTTTTGGGCCGCTTTGCGCCCCATCGCCGGCAAGCCAGCTCCCACAGGTTCTCCATAGGCCTTGAATGCTGTGCAGTCCCTGTGGGAGCTGGCTTGCCGGCGATGAGGCCATCAGCTACAGCATCTTCTCCAAGCCTACCGCCTTGCTGATCCAGGCATTGAACCGCCGCCACATCCCGCCCGGTTCGGATGTGAGCATGCGCCGCCTGCCATTTTCCTCGGTCACCCACACCATCTGGTTACCCACCAGCGTCGGCTGATAGCTCAAGGCCGGGGCCATGCCCTGTACCGCCAGCGCGCGGGTGTACTCGGCCAGCTCCGGGCTGTCCACCAGCACCCCGACCTCGGTATTCCACAACACCGAACGCGGGTCGAAGTTGAACGAGCCGATGAAGGTCTTGCGCCGGTCGAACACGATCGCCTTGCTGTGCAGGCTCGAGTCCGAACTGCCATGGAAGCTCAAGCTGTGCCGGGCGCTGGGGTCGCCTGGTTGGCGGCGCAGCTCGTACAGCTGCACGCCATGCTCCAGCAGCGCCCGCCGATACGGCGCATAGCCGCCATGCACCGCCGGCACGTCGGTAGCCTCCAGCGAGTTGGTCAGCAGCTTGACCGATATGCCCGCGTCGGCGCTGTGGGTCAGGTACAGCAGGCCGGACTCGCCGGGCACGAAGTACGCCGATACCAGGATCAGCTCGTGTTGCACCTTGCTCAAGTCAGGGGCCAGTTGCTGGGTCAGCAGCAGTTGCGGGTCCGGTTCGTCATCGGCCAGCACCTTGCTCGGCGCATCCCACAGCGCCTGGGCATGGGCCCAGATAAGCTCGTTGCGCCACACATCCAGGCGTGGCTGCGACTGGTAGGCCATCAAGCGGTCATACAGGGCTTTGCGCTGGGTCCTGGCTTCGGCCAGTGAAACTTCCAGGCGGTGGCGGCTGGCGCGCAGGTCGCTGGCATCCGGGTCGCGCCAGAGGAAGTCGGTAATCGGCCGGCTCAGGGCGCTGTTCCAGTATTGGTCGAAGCTGTGGCCGAGCTGTTCGGCCACCGGGCCGACGCCCAGCAAGTCGATGTCGGTGAAGTTGAGGTTGGGTTCGGCATCGAAATACTCATCGCCCAGGTTGCGCCCGCCGACGATGGCCATGCTGTTGTCCACCAGGAACAGCTTGTTGTGCATGCGTCGGTGCTGGCGCGACAGGTTGAACAGGCGGCCCACACCGCGCGTCACGCCGGTGCTGCGGCCCAGGTGCAGCGGGTTGAACACGCGTATCTGAATGTTCGGGTGGGCATCGAGGGTGCCCATGATGACGTCCAGGCCGTCGCTGGTGGTGTCGTCGAGCAGGATGCGCACGCGCACGCCACGGTCGGCGGCGCGCAGCAGTTCATGCACCAGGGCGCGGGTGCTGAGGCCATCGTGGACGATGTAGTACTGCAAGTCGATGCTCGCCTGGGCGTTGCGGATCAGTTCGGCGCGGGCGCGGAACGCCTCGTTGCTGTTGGGCAGCAGGCGAAAGCCCGAGCGGCCGCCGTAGGGAGCGGCCTGGCGCAGAACCGAACGGCCGAAGGCCGAGTCGTTGGCCGGCAGCGCCTGGCTGGTTTCGCGGGGCGTGCCGACGCTGGCGCAGCCGGCGAGGCCGAGCAGTAGCACCAGCAGCAGAGGCAGGGCTCGCTGGAGTCTCAAGGGTGGATCGTCCTGTGCAGCAAAGGCTTGATAGGTTGGACCGTGGCGGGCGGCGCAAAGTTACGCGCCGGCGCTTTCTTCATCCAGTAGACGAAGGGCGGTTTCACCAACCTTGCGCACGGCGGCTTCGATCTGCGGCGTCGGCCGCGCGGCGAAGTTCATGCGCAGGCAGTGGCGGAACTTGCCCGAGGCCGAAAAGATGCTGCCCACGGCAACCTGTACGTCCTGCTCCAGTAAAGCCCGGTTCAGGCGCAGCGTATCGAAATGTTCGGGTAATTCCACCCACAACATGAAGCCACCTTGCGGCCGGCTGACCCGGGTGCCCGCCGGGAAGTAGCGGGTTACCCAGTCGCTCATCAGGTCGCGGCCACGCTGGTACTGGCTGCGCATGCGCCGCACGTGGGGTTGGTAGTGCCCGCCGGCGATGAAGTCGGCAATGGCCAACTGCGGCTGGCTGGCCGTGCTGCCGGTGCTGATGTACTTCATGTGCAGCACCCGCTCCAGATAACGACCGGGCGCCACCCAGCCTATCCGCAGGCCGGGGGCGAGGGTCTTGGAGAACGAACTGCAAAGCAGCACGCGGCCGTCGTCGTCAAACGACTTGAGGGTGCGTGGGCGCGGGTAGGTGTAGGCCAGGTCGCCGTATACATCATCTTCGAGGATCGCCACGTCGTAGCGCTGGGCCAGGCTCAGCAGGGCCTTCTTGCGGGCCTCGGGCATGATGTAGCCGAGCGGGTTGTTGCAGCTGGGGGTGATCTGGATGAGCTTGATCGGCCACTGCTCCAGGGCCAGCTCCAGCGCCTCCAGGCTGATGCCGGTGACCGGGTCGGTGGGGATTTCCAGGGCTTTCATGCCCAGGCCCTTGAGGGTCTGCATGGCGCCGTGGAAGCTGGGGGAGTCGACCGCGACGATATCGCCCGGCTCGCACACCGCGCGAATGCTGCATGACAGCGCCTCATGGCAGCCGGTGGTTATCACCAGGTCGCCCGGGCCCAGGCGGCAGCCGGAGTCGAGCGTCAGCCGGGCCACCTGTTCGCGCAGGGCCAGGTTGCCGTGGATGTTGTCGTAGTACAGGCCGGGCATGTCCTGCCGCCGGCTCAGCTGGGCGAGGCTGCGCAGCAGTGGCTTGAGGGTGGGGCTGTCGATGTCGGGCATGCCGCGGCCGAGCTGGATCACGCCCTGGCGTGGGGTGCTGCGCACCAGTTCCAGCACCTGCTCCCATTGCGAGATGTCTACCGGGCGCTGGGCCGGGCGGCTGACGGCGGGCAGGGCTGGCAGATGGCGGTGGTCGTTGACGAAGTAGCCGGACTTGGGCCGGGGCGAGACCATGCCGCTGTCTTCCAGCATGCGGTAGGCCTGCTGCACGGTGCTCAGGCTGACCCCGTGCTCCACACTCAGGGCGCGCACTGACGGCAGGCGCTGGCCGGGGCGGTAGAGGCCCTGTTCAATGCGCGCACCGAGCAGCTCGGCGAGGTTCAGGTAAAGGGTCACGGCATACTCCTTCGCTGCAATAGCGTGGCGACCGGTACAGTTGCACTGAAAATACAGCATTCAGTCGGCCTGCGGCCAATTCTGTATGGGAATAATAAGGCTGTATTGGATCTGTATTGCCGGTGCTGTCGACGCGCATGCTTTCACCACGGTATCAACTGAACGAGAGGATGCGGTGATGGGTGGCATGAGCGATGTGCGCTTGCAACTGTTGGCCAAGGAACTGGAAGCCGGGCAGCAAGCCAAGGTGTTCAACGCGCCGGAAGGGTTGGGGCGTTGGGGGCTGATGCTGCATCGCTGGCACACCCGCAGGGCGCTGCTGCAGTTGACCGATGACGAGTTGCGCGATATCGGGCTGAGCTGGGAGCAGGCCCGGACCGAGGGGCGTAAGCCCTTCTGGAAGGACTGAAGCTCATACCGGTTTTTGAAGCCTGTACAGTCCCTGTGGGAGCGGGCGTGCCCGCGAAACAGGCGACGCGGTGGCTGGCACCGGCTTTGCCGGTGTTCGCGGGCATGCCCGCTCCCACAGGGCAGGCGCGGTGGCTCAGATCAGCTCCTTCAGGCGATGCCACAGCATCCCCAACGCCAGCAGCGGCGAGCGCAGGTGCTGGCCGCCGGGGAAGGTGATGTGCGGCACCTTGGCAAACAGGTCGAACCGCCCGCTTTCCTGGCCGCTGATGGCTTCGCCGAGCAGGCGCGCAGCCAGGTGGGTGGCGTTGAGCCCATGGCCGGAGTAGGCCTGGGCGTAATACACGTTCGGCTGGCTGGCCAGGCGGCCAACCTGTGGCAGGCGGTTGGCGCCGATGCCGATCATGCCACCCCACTGGTAGTCGATGCGCACGTCGGCCAGTTGCGGGAAAACCTTGAGCATCTTTGGCCGCATGTAGGCGGCGATGTCCTTCGGGTCGCGGCCTGAATAGTGGCAGGCACCGCCGAACAACAGGCGCTGGTCGGCGGACAGGCGGTAATAGTCCAGTGCCACCCGCTGGTCACACACCGCCATGTTCTGCGGCAGCAGCGAACGGGCACGTTCCTCGCCCAGCGGCTCGGTGGCGATGATGTAGCTGCCGGCTGGCAGCACCTTGCCGCCCAGTTCGCGGTTGAGGTCGTTGTGGTAGGCGTTGCAGCACAGCACCAGAGTCTTGGCGCGCACCCGGCCCTGGGCGGTGTGTACCTGTACTTCCGGGCCGTAGTCGATGCGTGTGACCTCGGACTGCTCGAACAGCTTCACGCCCAGGCGGCTGGCCACGGCAGCCTCACCCAGTGCCAGGTTGAGCGGGTGCAGGTGCCCGGAGCCCATGTCAACCAGCCCGCCGACATAGCAGTCGGCGCCGACCACGCTGTGGATATCGTCCTTGCCGACCAGGCGCAGTTCATGTGCGTAGCCGAGGCTGCGCAGTTCTTCAGCATCCTCCGCAAAGCCCAGCAGTTCGGCGGGTTTGTTGGCCAGGTCGCAGTAACCCCAGGTCAGGTCGCAGGCGATGGCATGCCTTTCGACCCGCTCGCGGACGATCTGCACGGCTTCCAGGCCCATCAGTTTCAGGCTGCGCACGCCTTCCTCGCCGATGACCGGGAGGAATTGTTCCAGGCCGTGGCCGACGCCACGGATCAGCTGCCCACCATTGCGCCCGCTGGCGCCCCAACCGAGCTTGCGCGCTTCCAGCAGGATGACCGAGAAGCCGCGTTCGGCCAGCTCGATGGCGGTGTTCAGGCCCGAGTAGCCGCCGCCGACGATACACACGTCGGCGCTGTGCTCGCCTTGCAGGAAGGAGTGGTCGGGGTGTGGCGCGCTGCTGGCGGCGTAATAGGAGGCGGCGTGCTGCGCGCTGTGGATCATTGGGCAGGTCCTGAGGCTGGTGGGCTGAGGGGAGGAGGATAAGCCGGGGCTTTGGGGAGGGGCAACCGGCCTCATCGCCGGCAAGCTAGCTCCCACAGGGTCCGCGTGGCACTTGAGACCGGCGGGGTACCTGTGGGAGCCGGCTTGCCGGCGATTGGCCCTATAATCCAACCTCAGCTCTCAAACTTGTACCTTGCCATGTCCTGCAACCGCCACAAGATCCACTTCCTGCGCGAACTCATCCCTTCCTTCGAGTGCGAGCCCGGCTGCCACGACTGCTGCGGCCCGGTCACCACTTCGGCGGAAGAAATGGCCCGCCTGCCGCGCAAGTCCCAGGCCGAGCAGGACGCCGCCCTGGAGCGCCTGGACTGTGTGCACCTGGGCCCCAACGGCTGCACGGTGTATGAAGAGCGCCCGATGATCTGCCGCCTGTTCGGCACCACCCCGCGCCTGGCCTGCCCGCGTGGCCGTGGCCCTGAACAGATGATCGAGCCCGCTGCCGAGCAGTTGGTCCACCAGTTCATTGCCACCACCCGCCAGGTGCTGGTCTGACTTCAGTCCGGGATCGGCAGGCAAAGGCTCTCCTTCACCTCTTCCATCACGATGTAGCTCTTCGATTCGCGCACGTGCGGCAGCTTCAACAGGATGTCGCCGAGCAGCTTGCGGTACGAGGCCATCTCGGAAATACGCGCCTTCACCAGGTAGTCGAAGTCGCCTGAAACCAGGTGGCATTCCAGTACGTGGGGTAGTTTCAGCACCGCGCGGCGGAACTCCTCGAAGGTGTCGCCCGATTTGTAGTCCAGGCTGATTTCCACGAACACCAGCAGGCTGCCCTTGAGGTGCTGCGGGTTCAGGCGGGCGTTGTAGCCCATGATGATGCCCTCGCGCTCCAGGCGGCGGACCCGCTCGGTGCAAGGGGTGGTGGAAAGCCCAACTTTCTCGCCCAGTTCGGTGAAGGAAATACGCCCGTCATTCTGCAGGATACGCAGGATGTTACGGTCGATCTTGTCCAGTTCACGCTTGCTCTGGTGCTGGGTTCTCATAGGGGATGCCCCTCCGTGAAAGGCGATTTTGCCGAGAATTCTCGCCAATAATAGGCTTTTATATAGTGAATTGCACTGCCTTCAAATTCCTATACTGCGCGCATTCATGCCATTTCAATAAAAGTCTGCGGCGCGCCGCGTGCGAGGGATAAAACGATGCGAGTTCTGGTACTTGGTAGCGGTGTGATCGGAACCGCCAGTGCCTACTATCTGGCCCGGCAAGGTTTCGAAGTAACGGTGGTCGATCGCCAGCCGGCGGTGGCCATGGAAACCAGCTTTGCCAACGCAGGCCAGATCTCGCCCGGCTATGCCTCGCCCTGGGCCGCCCCAGGCGTGCCGCTGAAGGCCATCAAATGGCTGCTGGAGCGCCACGCGCCTCTGGCCATCAAGCTCACCGGCGACGTCGACCAGTACCTGTGGATGGCACAGATGCTGCGCAACTGCACCGCCAGCCGTTACGCGGTGAACAAGGAGCGCATGGTGCGCCTGTCCGAGTACAGCCGTGACTGTCTCGACGAACTGCGCGCCGAAACCGGCATCGCCTACGAAAACCGCAGCCTGGGCACCACCCAGCTGTTCCGTACCCAGGCCCAGGTGGATGCCGCGGCCAAGGACATTGCCGTGCTGGAGCAGTCCGGCGTGCCTTACGAGCTGCTCGACCGCGACGGCATTGCCCGCGTCGAGCCGGCCCTGGCTGGCGTCAAGGACATCCTGGCCGGCGCCCTGCGCCTGCCAAACGACCAGACTGGCGACTGCCAGCTGTTCACCACCAAGCTTGCCGAAATGGCCGTGAAGCTGGGCGTGGAGTTCCGCTTCGGCCAGGACATCCAGCGCCTGGACTTCGCGGGTGACCGCATCAATGGCGTGTGGATCGACGGCAAGCTGGAAACCGCCGACCGTTACGTGCTGGCGCTGGGCAGCTACTCGCCGCAGATGCTCAAGCCGCTGGGCATCAAGGCCCCGGTGTACCCGCTGAAGGGCTACTCGCTGACCGTGCCGATTACCAACGCCGACATGGCCCCGACCTCGACCATTCTCGACGAGACCTACAAGGTCGCCATTACCCGTTTCGACAACCGTATCCGCGTCGGCGGCATGGCTGAAATTGCCGGTTTTGACCTGTCGCTGAACCCGCGTCGGCGCGAAACGCTGGAGATGATCGTCAACGACCTTTATCCTCGCGGCGGTGATCTGAGCCAGGCCAGCTTCTGGACCGGCCTGCGCCCGGCGACCCCGGACGGCACGCCGATCGTTGGTGCCACGGCGTTCCGCAACCTGTTCCTGAACACCGGTCACGGCACCTTGGGCTGGACCATGGCGTGCGGCTCCGGTCGCCTGCTGGCCGACCTGATTGCGCGCAAGAAGCCGCAGATCAGTGCCGAAGGCCTGGACATTTCCCGTTATGGCAACAGCCCGGAAGTGGCCAAGCACGGGCAGACTGCGCCGGCTCACCAGCAGTAAGTTCGCCTGTACCGGCCTCTTCGCGGGCTCGCCCGCTCCCACAGGAACACCACAGATATTGAAAACTGTGCAGTACCTGTGGGAGCGGGCGAGCCCGCGAAGAACCCAACACCGTTTTCAACCTGTGAACCACCATAAGGCAGCCGCCATGCGTCCCGCCCGCGCCCTGATCGACCTCCAGGCCCTGCGCCATAACTACCGTCTGGCCCGTGAACTGACCGGTGCCAAAGCCCTCGCCGTGATCAAGGCCGACGCCTACGGCCACGGCGCCGTGCGCTGTGCCCTGGCCCTGGAGGCCGAAGCCGACGGCTTTGCCGTGGCCTGCATCGAAGAAGCGCTGGAGCTGCGCGCCGCCGGTATCAAGGCCCCGGTGCTGCTGCTGGAAGGCTTCTTCGAAGCCAGCGAACTGGCCCTGATCGCCGAACACGACCTGTGGTGCGTGGTGCACTCGCTGTGGCAACTGGAAGCGATCGAAAAGACCCAGCTGCACAAGCCGCTCACCGTCTGGCTCAAGCTCGACAGCGGCATGCACCGCGTCGGCCTGCACCCCAAGGACTACCACGAGGCCTACCAGCGCCTGCTGGCCAGCGGCAAGGTCGCGCGCATCGTGCTGATGAGCCACTTCGCTCGCGCCGACGAACTGGATGCCGACGCTACCGCCCAGCAGATCGCCGTGTTCGAGGCCGCTCGCCAGGGCCTGGCCGCGGAGTGCAGCCTGCGCAACTCCCCCGGTGTGCTTGGCTGGCCGCAGGCCCCCAGCGACTGGGTGCGCCCGGGCCTGATGCTGTACGGTGCCACACCGTTCGAAGTGGCCCAGGCCGAGGCCGAGCGCCTGCAACCGGTGATGACCCTGCAATCGCGGGTGATCAGCGTGCGCGAGCTGCCTGCCGGCGAGCCGGTGGGCTACGGCGCCAAGTTCGTCAGCCCACGGCCAACCCGCGTTGGTGTGGTTGCCATGGGCTATGCCGATGGCTACCCGCGCCAGGCGCCCAACGGTACCCCGGTGCTGGTCGCCGGCAAGCGCACCCAACTGATCGGCCGGGTGTCGATGGACATGCTCAGCATCGACCTGACCGACGTGCCGGAAGCCACCGTCGGCAGCCCCGTCGAACTGTGGGGCAAGCATGTGCTGGCCACTGAAGTGGCGGCGCACGCGGGTACCATTCCGTACCAGATTTTCTGCAACCTGAAGCGGGTACCTCGGGACTACGTCGGCGAATGACACGCTGAAGCGGACAGGTTGAAGGGCGGTGTGTTGTAAATACTGAACGGCATTGCCATGATATCGTTCACATCCACCCCCCTTTCCACCGTTTCAGGAGGCTCCAGCTTTGGACGTCGGCGAACGACTGCAAGCCATCCGCAAGCTCAAGGGCCTGTCCCAGCGTGAACTCGCCAAGCGTGCCGGCGTGACCAACAGCACCATCTCGATGATCGAGAAGAACAGCGTGAGCCCGTCGATCAGCTCGCTGCGCAAGGTGCTGAGCGGCATTCCCATGTCCATGGTCGAGTTCTTCTCGGTCGAACTGGAACCTGAAAGCCCCACGCAGATCGTCTACAAGGCCCATGAGCTGATCGATATCTCCGACGGGGCGGTGACCATGAAGCTGGTCGGCAAGTCGCACCCCAACCGTGCCATCGCCTTTCTCACCGAGGTGTATCCACCGGGTGCCGATACGGGGGCCGAAATGCTTACCCATGACGGCGAAGAAACCGGCATCCTGCTCGAAGGCCGCCTGGAGCTGGTGGTCGGCAACGAGATCTTCATCCTTGAAGAGGGCGACAGCTACTACTTCGAAAGCACCCGTCCGCACCGCTTTCGCAACCCGTTCGACCGGCCGGCGCGGCTGATCAGTGCGGCGACGCCTTCAAACTTTTGATCCAGCGCAGTGCATTGATTCGGCAATACCCCTTTCCTGTGTGGGGTCGTTTCACGGCCTCTGGGTTCCCGCTATACTTTTCAACGCTCGCCGATCCGTGGCCGCGAGCGTGATTAGCCACCATGAGGGTGTTCGCGTGAACCAAATCAAGAAGATGCTGGCCGTACCAGCAGCCGTATTCGCCCTCTGGGCAATGAGCGCAACCGCTGCGACCAATGATGACATCGCCAAGCGCCTGGAGCCGGTTGGCCAGGTGTGCGTCCAGGGCCAAGAGTGCAAAGGCATGGAAGTGGCCGCCGCCGCAGGTGGCGGTGGTGCCAAGACGCCGGACGAGATCATCGCCAAGCACTGCAATGCCTGCCATGGCTCCGGCCTGCTCGGCGCACCGAAGATTGGCGATACCGCGGCGTGGAAGGAACGCGCCGACCACCAGGGCGGCCTGGACGGCATCCTGGCCAAGGCCATTACCGGCATCAACGCCATGCCACCGAAAGGCACCTGCGCAGACTGCTCGGATGACGACTTGAAAGGGGCGATCAAGAAGATGTCCGGGCTGTGAGAAACAGCTGAATTGCATGAGGCCCGCCGTTGATGGCGGGCTTTGTTTTTGCGGCGCCTTTACCGGCCCTTTCGCGGGCTTGCCCGCTCCCACAGGTTGTCACGGGACCTGTCGGCAGCGGTGTTCCTGTGGGAGCGGGCAAGCCCGCGAAGAGGCCGGCACAGGCAACCAAATACTTCAGGCCCATGTCCAACCCCTGAACCCATGGATGTCTCAGGAGGCCCCGATGCACCTCTGCTCCATCGACCAGGCCGTCGAGCAAGTCCTGTCGCGCCTGCCAGCCCATATCCAAATGGGCCTGCCGCTGGGCCTGGGCAAGCCCAACGCCTTCGTCAATGCGCTTTACGCCCGCATCCGCGAGCTGCCCGAACGGCAGCTGACCATCTACACGGCCCTGTCCCTCGGACGCCCGTCACTGGGTGACGGTTTGCAACGGCGATTTCTCGAACCCTTTGTCGAACGCGTTTTCGCCGACTACGAAGAACTCGCCTACCTCACCGACCTGCGCAACGACACGTTGCCATCCAACATCCGCGTCGAACAGTTCTTCATGCAGCCGGGCAGCCTGCTGCACAGCGCGTCAGCCCAGCAGAGCTACATCAGCAGCAACTACAGCCACGCCGCACGCGACATCAACGCCAAGGGCCTGAACCTGATCGCGCAACTGGTGGCCGCCACCCCCGAGAGGCCGGTGCACCTGACCCTGGCCTGCAACCCCGACATCACCCTCGACCTGCTGCCGATGATCGCCAAGCGCCGCGCCGCCGGCGAGACCATCCTCATGCTCGGCCAGGTGCATGCCGAACTGCCTTACATGCCGGGTGACGCCGAGCTACCCATCGATACGTTCGACCTGCTGATCGATACAGCCGAGCAACGCCGCCTGTTCTCCACGCCGAACATGCCGGTCAACACCCAGGACCACTGCATCGGCCTGCACGCCAGCAGCCTGGTTCGCGACGGCGGCACGCTACAGATCGGCATTGGTGCCATGGGCGATGCGGTAGCTGCCGCATTGCTGGCGCGCCAGGGTGACAACGCCGGTTATCGTGCCGTGCTCGACGCGCTGGGTGCTGGCTCGTGGCAAGCGCTGATCGAACGGGAAGGGGGCCTGGATACCTTCGCCCAAGGCCTGTACGGCTGCAGCGAGATGTTCGTCAACGGCTTGCTGGCGCTGGCCGAAGCGGGCCTGTTGCGGCGCCCGGCGGACGAGCAGGGGGCGGCAGTGCTGCATGGCGGTTTCTTCCTCGGCCCCCAGGCGTTCTACCAGCGCTTGCGCGACATGCCGCTGGAACAGCGCGCACGGTTTGCCATGACGCGTATCAGCTTCATCAACGAGCTGTACGGGCAGGAGGAACTCAAGCGCCGCCAACGCCGTGATGCGCGCTTCATCAACACCGTGTTCGGCATGACCCTGCTCGGCGCCGGGGTGGCCGACCAGCTGGAGGATGGCCGGGTACTCAGTGGCGTGGGCGGGCAGTACAACTTCGTCGCCCAGGGCCATGCGCTGGAGGGCGGGCGTTCGATCCTGCTGCTGCGCAGCTGGCGTGAGGCGGGCGGGGAGGTAACCTCGAACCTGTTCTGGAACTATGGCCATTGCACCATCCCCCGGCACCTGCGCGATATCGTGGTGACCGAGTACGGCATCGCCGACCTGCGTGGGCAGACCGACAGCGAGGTGATCACGCGGTTGCTGGCGGTATGTGATTCACGGTTCCAGCAGGGGCTGATCGAGCAGGCAAAGGATGCCGGCAAGCTGGCCAAAGACTTTCAACTGGAGGCGCGCTTTGCCGACAACACGCCGCAGCGCCTGGAGGCGATCAGGGCGCGGCACTCGCGGTTGTTCCCGGAGTATCCGCTGGGCACGGACTTTACGGCTGAAGAGCGGGATTTGCTGCGGGCACTGAACTGGTTGAAGAGCAAGTTCAAGCTGAGCGAGGTGCTGGAGCTGGGCAAGGCAGCGCTGGATGCGCCGGGGCCAGAGGGGTATGCGAGGCATCTTGCGCGGATGCAACTGGATCAGCCGCAGGGGCTGAAGGAAGAGCTTTACCAGCGGTTGTTGCTGGCGGGGTTGGCGGCAACCGGATGAATTGCCGGGGCTGCTTTGCAGCCCATCGCCGGCAAGCCAGCTCCCACAGGTACTGCGCAAGGCTTGGGTCCTGTGAGCTCCCTGTGGGAGAGCTGGCTTGCCGGCGATAGGGCCGCTACAGGCTTACTCGATGAAGCTGACCACACCACCTTCCAGCGACTTCACCCGGGCCAGCGACTCAACGCGATAGCCCTGGCTGTCCAGCTCGGCACGGCCACCCTGGAACGACTTTTCGATCACGATACCCAGGCCGGCCACGGTGGCGCCGGCCTGCTTGATGATCGAGATCAGGGCCTGCGACGCCTTGCCGTTGGCCAGGAAGTCGTCGATCACCAGCACGCGGTCGCTGCTGTTGAGGTGACGCGGCGAGATGGCCACGGTGTTCTCGGTCTGCTTGGTGAAGGAATACACCGAGGCGGTCAGCAGGTTCTCGGTCAGGGTCAGCGACTGGTGCTTGCGGGCGAAGATCACCGGCACGCCTAGCTTCAGGCCAGTCATCACCGCCGGGGCAATGCCCGAGGCTTCGATGGTGACGATCTTGGTCACGCCCGCGTCGACGAACAGGCGGGCGAACTCGTCACCGATCAGCTGCATCAGCGCCGGATCGATCTGGTGGTTGAGAAACGCGTCGACTTTGAGAACCTGATCGGAAAGCACGATGCCTTCTTCGCGAATCTTCTGATGCAGTGCTTCCACTTTGTTTTCCTCGATGTAGCAAAGGTGGCCGCAAATAGCGGCAAAGTTAAAGAGTAATGGTTGATCAGCGTTTGAGCATTGCCCGGATATCGGCCAAGGCGTTGTTGCCCCGTGCAGCCTTTACCTCGACCGGCGCATCGTCCAGGCCTTCCCAGGCCAGGTCGTCCGGTGGCAGTTCGTCGAGGAACCGGCTGGGCGTGCAGTCGATGATTTCACCGTACTGCTTGCGCTTGGCGGCGAAGGTGAAGGCCAGGGTCTGGCGCGCGCGGGTGATGCCCACGTAGGCCAGGCGGCGTTCCTCTTCGATGGTGTCGGCCTCGATGCTGGAGCGGTGCGGGAGGATTTCCTCTTCCATGCCCATGATGAACACGTAGGGGAATTCCAGGCCCTTGGAGGCATGCAGGGTCATCATCTGCACACCTTCGGCGTTCTCTTCCTCTTCCTGCTGGCGCTCGAGCATGTCGCGCAGCACCAGCTTGCCGATGGCGTCCTCGATGGTCATGTCACCCTCTTCGTCCTTCTCGAGGGTGTTCTTCAGCGCTTCGACCAGGAACCAGACGTTGCTGATGCGGAACTCCGCAGCCTTGTCGCTGGCGGTCTGCTGGCGGATCCAGTTCTCGTAGTCGATATCGCGGATCATCTCGTGCAGCGCGGCAATCGGGTCTTCCAGGGCAACCTTGTGGCGCACCCCGTCCAGCCAATGCTTGAAGCGCTGCAAGCGCTCGGTATAGCGGGCGTCCAGATGCTCGCCCAGGCCAAGCTCCTCGCTGGCGGCGTACATCGAAATACCGCGCTCGGTGGCGTAGTTGCCGAGCTTTTCCAGGGTGGTGGAGCCGATTTCGCGGCGCGGTACGTTGATCACCCGCAGGTATGCGTTGTCATCGTCCGGGTTCACCAGCAGGCGCAGGTAGGCCATCAGGTCCTTGACCTCTTGGCGGCCGAAGAAGCTGTTGCCGCCCGACAGGCGATACGGCACCTGGTGGTGCTGCAGCTTCAGTTCGATCAGCTTGGCCTGGTAGTTGCCGCGGTAGAGGATGGCAAAGTCGCTGTACGGGCGGTTGGTGCGCAGGTGCAGGGTGAGGATTTCCATGGCCACGCGTTCGGCCTCGGCTTCCTCGTTCTTGCAGCGGATGACGCGGATCTCGTCGCCCACGCCCATCTCGCTCCACAGCTGCTTCTCGAACGCGTGCGGGTTGTTGGCGATCAGCACGTTGGCGCAGCGCAGGATGCGGCTGGTGGAGCGGTAGTTCTGCTCCAGCATCACCACTTTCAGGGAGGGGTAGTCCTCCTTGAGCAGCATCAGGTTTTCTGGCCGGGCGCCACGCCAGGCGTAGATCGACTGATCGTCGTCGCCTACCACGGTGAACTGGTTGCGCATGCCGATCAGCATCTTCACCAGCAGGTACTGGCTGGCGTTGGTGTCCTGGTATTCGTCCACCAGCAGGTAACGCACGCGGTTCTGCCAGCGCTCCAGCACATCGGGGTGTTCCTGGAACAGCTTGACCGGCAGCAGGATCAGGTCGTCGAAGTCCACCGCGTTGAACGCCTTGAGCGTGCGCTGGTAGTGGGTGTAGACGATTGCTGCGGTCTGCTCGCGCGGGTTGCGCGCCTTCTCCAGGGCTTCGGCGGGCAGGATCAGGTCGTTCTTCCAGGCACCGATCATGTTCTTGATCTCGTCGATGCCGTCGTCGCCGGAGTATTCCTTCTGCATGATGTCCGACAGCAACGCCTTGATGTCGGACTCGTCGAAGATCGAGAAACCCGGCTTGTAGCCCAGGCGCTCGTGCTCCCTGCGGATGATGTTCAGGCCCAGGTTGTGGAACGTGCACACCGTCAGGCCACGGCCTTCCCCCGGGCGCAGCAGGGTGCCGACCCGCTCCTTCATCTCGCGCGCGGCCTTGTTGGTGAAGGTCATCGCCACGATGTACTGGGCACGGATGCCGCAGTTCTGGATGAGGTGGGCAATCTTGCGCGTGATCACGCTGGTCTTGCCCGAGCCTGCACCGGCGAGCACCAAAAGAGGGCCGCCGACATAGTCACGGGCTTCCTGCTGCCGGGGATTGAGTCGGGACATGCTAGAAACCGGGGGTCGCCAGAAAATAGCCGCGCATTCTAACAGGCATGGGGCGTTTGTGGCGCGACCGTCTGACGTCTGAGTCAAATATGTAAACGGGATTTGCCGGCTGGCGCAGTTTCGCGCAGGATGCACGACAAAATACGTCGGGATGCTACACCCGTAAAAACATGTATTAAATTGAAAATCATTTTCATTAATGCAGTAGCATACCTGGCAGTTTCCGTTGCACCGTGAAGCCCTAAGGAGCCCGCTTGTCCACGCCTGTCGAACCATTGCGTTTGCTGCTGTTGGCCGATGAGCCGGAATGGGGTGCGCTGCTACGCGAGTGCACGCCTGCACTGGGTGGCAGCGCCGTGCTGCTGACGGCGCCGAACTGGGAGTCGGTCGACAGCCTGTTCAACCAGGACCGCCAGGCTGTCGTGCTGGCAACCCCGGCCCTGCAGCCCGCGCCCGGGCGCTGCGAGTTGCCGACCATCCTGCTGCTCGACCACGAGCCCCAGGTAGCGCCCACCGCTGTCAGCGACTGGCTGGTGCGCGACCAGCTCAATGCCGACACATTGCGCCGCTCGCTGCGCCATGTGCGCGAGCGCGGCGTGCTGGTGGCCACCCTGCAGCGCCTGGCCGAGCAGGACCCGCTGACCGGCATCGCCAACCGCCAGGGCTTCCAGGCCTTGCTGACCGCGCGCCTGGCCGAGAACGACGGCCGTGGCCTTGCCCTCGGCCACCTGGACCTGGACAACTTCCGCCACGTCAACGACGCCCTCGGCCACCAGAGTGGCGACCGCCTGATCCTGCAGGTGGTGGCGCGCCTGAAACAGCAACTGGAGGCGGGTGACCAGCTGGCGCGCCTGGGCAGCGACGAGTTCGCCTTGCTGATCGACACCCGACGCGACCCCAATCGTGCCGAATCGATTGCCGAGCGGATTGTCGAGGCGTTGGCCGAACCCTACTGGATCGACGGCGAAAGCCTGCTGCTGGGCTGCAGCCTGGGCCTGGCCCATGCTCGCGCCCAGGGTGGTGCCGACCCGCTGATGTGGCACGCGCACATCGCCATGCGCCAGGCCAAGGGCAGCCAGGGTTGCACTTTCCATGTGTTCAACGAACGCATCAACCGCAACGCCCGCAGCCTTGCCGACCTGGAAAGCGAACTGCGCCGCGCCCTGCGCCGGGACGAGCTGGAGCTGCATTACCAGCCGCGGTTGAACCTGGCCGACGGGCGCATCGTCGGCCTCGAGGCGCTGGTGCGCTGGCGGCATGCCGAGCGCGGCCTGTTGCCGCCCAGCGAGTTCGTGCCGCTGGCCGAGCAGAGCGGCCTGATCGTGCCGCTGGGCTACTGGGTGATTTCCCGTGCCCTGCACGACATGCAGGCGCTGTGCGAGCGCGGCCTGGAGCCGCTGCACATGGCGGTCAACCTGAGCTTCCGCCAGTTCCAGGACAGCCAGTTGCTGGCGACCTTGAGCCGCCTGATTCTCGAACATGGCGTGGATGCCCGCTGGCTGGAGTTCGAACTGACCGAAACGGCGGTGATGCGCCGCAACGAACTGGTGCGCCAGACCATGGACGCCTTGGGGCGTCTGGGCGTGCGCTTTTCGCTCGATGATTTCGGTACCGGGTTCTCTTCGTTCGTGCACCTCAACAGCCTGCCGATCACCTTGCTCAAGGTGGACCGCAGCTTTGTCGCGGAAATGGAAATGCGCGAGGAGAACCGCAAGCTGGTGCACGCCATGATCAACCTGGCGCACAACCTCAACCTGGAGGTGGTGGCCGAAGGGGTGGAGAGCGAAGAGCAGATGGCGTTGCTGCGCGGGTTTGGCTGTGACCAGGTTCAAGGCTTCCTGGTCAGCAAGCCGCTGCCGGTGGGGGAGTTGATGGAGTTCTTGCTGCAGGCGACCGGCTGCCAGTTGGAGGCTGCCCGTTAGGGCCCTTTCGCGGGCACGCCCGCTCCCACAGTGTCCGTGTCTGTACCTGTGGGAGCGGGCGTGCCCGCGAATAGGCCCTTGAGTCAGGCCGAGGCGGTAGCCTCTCGACTACCCCCTGCCTTACCCAAAAGCCGCTTCATGCGCCACTCAAAGCCAAAGGTCAGTGCCACCGCCGCACACGCCAGCCCCAACGCCAGCCCCCACCACACCCCGACCGCGCCACCGCCCAGGGTAAAGGTGAACAGCCAGGCGCTCGGCGCCCCCACCAGCCAGTAGCACACCAGGCCGATCAGGAAGGTGGTCTTGGCATCCTTCAGCCCACGGATCGAGCCCATCGCGATCGTCTGCATGCCATCGAACAGCTCGAACCAAGCAGCCACCATCAGCAACTGCACCGCCAGCTGGAAGATCGCCGCAAATGCCGGGTCGTCACGGTCGATGAACAGCCCCACCAGCGCATCGGGCAGCAGCCAGAACAACGCGGCGAAGGCAAACATGATCATCGCCCCGAAGCCGATGCCCACCCGCCCGGCACTGCGCGCCGCCAGCAGGTTGCCGGCGCCGTAGTACAGCCCCACGCGCATGGTCACCGCATACGACAACCCGGTCGGTACCATGAACGCCGTGGAGACGATCTGCAGGGCGATCTGGTGCGCCGCCAGCTCGGTGCTGCCCAGCACGCCCATGCACAGCGCGGCGAAGGCGAACAGGCCGACCTCCACCATGTAGGTGCCGCCAATCGGCAGGCCCAGCCGCCACAGCTCGCGCAGGGCCGGCAGCGAAGGGCGCGACAGGCCCTTGCGCAGTGGGTAGGCGGCATAGGCCGGGTGCCAGCGGATATACAGCGCCAAGGCAATGGCCATGCCCATCGACACCACCGCGGTGACCAGGCCGATGCCCATCAGGCCCAGCTTGGGCAGGCCGAACATGCCTTCGATCAACGCCACGTTGAACAGGTAGTTGAGTACCGTGCCGACCAGGCTGATGACCATCACCGGGGTCGAGCGGCCCAGCGCGCTGGTGAAGCCGCGCAAGGCCATGAAAGTCAGGTAGCCGGGCAGCGCCAGTGGCAGCAGGGTGAGGAATTCGGCGGCCGAGGCAACGTTCTCGGGCTTTTGCCCGAACAGCAGCAGTACCGGTTCAAGGTTCCACAGCACCAGCGCAGCGAACAGCGCCAGGCCCCAGGCCAGCCACAGGCCACCCTGCGCCAGGCGGGTGGCGCCCTCGATGTCGTTGGCGCCCTTGCGAATGGCCACCAGGGTGCCGACCGCAGCGATCACGCCAAGGCAGAAGATCGACACGAACGAGTAGCTCGCCGCGCCCAGGCCGCCGCCAGCCAGGGCTTGCGGGCTGATGCGGGCCATCATCAGGGTATCGGTCAGCACCATCAGCATGTGCGCCAACTGCGAGGCGATCAGCGGCCCGGCCAGCCGCAGCAAAGCCTTGAGTTCTGTGGTGGGCGCGACATGCATGGGGCAGTCCTTTTCCTGGGGTGATCAACGAAGGGCGATTCTGAGGCTTTGGTCAACTTTGCACAAAAGGATAAAAGCGATCATTGGCATGAGTCTGACTCATGTATATATGCTTCCCGGTGATTCATTTCACAGCCCCGTATGGCAGGTGCCTCATGTCCCGTCAGCTCCCCCCGCTGTATGCCCTGCGCGCATTCGAAGCCGCCGCGCGGCTAAGCTCCTTCACCCGTGCCGGCGAAGAGCTGTCGATTACCCAGAGCGCGGTCAGCCGGCATATCCGCACGCTGGAGGAGCATTTTGCCTGCCGCCTGTTCGTGCGCAGCGGCCGCAGCCTGCAACTGACCGAAGCAGCGCGGGTGTTGCTGCCCGGTGTGCGTGAAGGCTTTGCCGCGCTGGAACGGGCTTGCGATACCTTGCGTGGTGAGGATGACATCCTGCGCATGAAGGCTCCCTCGACCCTGACCATGCGCTGGCTGCTGGCGCGCCTTAGCCGCTTTCGCCACTTGCAGCCTGGCAACGAAGTGCAGCTGACCAGCGCCTGGATGGACGTCGACCATGTGGACTTCAACCAGGAGCCGTTCGATTGCGCGGTGTTGCTCAGCGACGGGGTGTTCCCGCCGGAATGGGAAGTGCGCAGGTTGTTCCCGGAGCTGCTGATCCCCGTGGGTGCGCCAGACCTGCTCGACGAGGAACCCTGGGACGAGCGTCGGCTGGCCTGCATCGAGCTGCTGCACCCCACGGTGGACAAGCGCGACTGGCGGGAATGGTTGGAGCGCATGGGGCTGAGTGACAAGGTTTCGCTCAAGGGCGGGCAGGTCTTCGACACCTTGGAGCTGGGCATGATTGCCGCGGCGCGTGGCTATGGCATTTCCATGGGTGATTTGCTGATGGTGGCCGAGGATGTGGCGCAGGGGCGCTTGAGCCTGCCTTGGCCGACGGCGGTGCCCAGCGGGATGGATTATTACCTGGTCTGGCCGCGCACTCGGCCAGGGGGCGAGCGGTTGCGGCGTTTGAGCGCGTTTCTGGAAGAGGAGGTGGCGGCGATGGATTTGCCGGATGTGCAGATCCTGCCGGCCCTTTGATCGCCTGTACCGGCCTCTTCGCGGGCTTGCCCGCTCCCACAGGGTTATCGCATGCCTTGAAACCTGCGCTGTACTTGTGGGAGCGGGCGAGCCCGCGAAGAGGCCGCAATGCCTTACATCGAGCCCAGGTTCAACGCCTGTGCACACGCCTGCAGCGACCGACGCTCGCTCTGCGCATACAGCGCCAGCTCATCCTGCACCTGCAGCCCCAGCGCCGCTTCGAACGCATCGCGGTTGGCGTTGCTGCCGTACTCGGCCTGCGCATCGTCACCCAGGTTGGACTGGAAGATCCCCGCCGCGCTCACCGGCAGGAAGTCCTCGTACACCAACGCCTCGAAGTGCACATGGCCAGCCTCGATCAGCCCTTCCAGTGTGGTCGGGCGGCCGTCCTGGTCGCGCGCAGCCAGGCCTTTCTCGGTGGCGAAGTAGCGGAAGTAGGCCAGCCCTTGTTCACGCATCTGTGCCAGGTCATCCGGGAACTCGGCAAAGGTGTCCTTCAGCAACGCCATGTAGCGTTCGGCATTGGCCTCGGCCGGGGCGCCACCCAGGGCGGCGCGGGTGGCGTCGAGCAGCTTGTCGTACAGCTGGCGACCTTTCGGCGTCAGCGCCGCACCGCGTTGCTCGATTTCGCCGAAGCGCGCGGTATGGCTGCCTTCGCTGCCCTGCTGGTCGCTGAACGCTACCTTTTCCTGCAGGGCCTTGAAGCTGGTCTGGCGCAACAGGATCGGGTGGCGGCGGGTGGGCGGGCCTTCGACCACGGCCTTTGGCGGGATGCCCTTGGCCGGCATGCCAAGCTGGATTGCATCGATGTCCAGGGTGCGCGGGGTAAGGTGGTTGATGTGCGGGCCCTTGAAGGCCACCACATCGGCGATCAGGCGGTGCTGGTCGTGCAACTGCTGGTACTGCTCGGCAGTGACGGTGGCGTCATGGTGCCAGCGGAAGGTGTGCAGCGCTTCCTGCACGAACGCCTCGGCATCGGCGGCGTTCAGGCCACCATCGCGCTCGCATTGGGCGATCAGTTCGAGGGCACGGGCGGTGAAGATCTGGCGCTTGGCCAGGATGCTCTCTGCCAGCTCGCGCAGCTGTGGGTTGTCGATCAGCTCCAGGCGCAGCAGCGAGGTGAACACGCGGAACGGGCTGACATGCAGCGACTGCTCGTGCACCGCGCGGAAGGCGGTGGAATGCACCGGCACACCGGCGGAACTGAGGTCGTAGTAGCCGACCGGCTGCATGCCCATGACCGCGAACAGTCGGGCGATGGTAGCCAGCTCTGCGGCGGTGCCGACACGGATGGCACCGTGGCGCTCCTGATCCAGGCGCTCGATTTCGCCGGTCCAGCGCAGGGCCTCGGCAACCTCGGGTTGCTGGGCCATGACCTGCTGGTTGATTTCGCTCACCAGCTCCAGCAGCGTGCCGTACAGGGGCACTTCCTGTTTGTACATGAGCGACATGGCGGCAGAGAACTGCGCGCGGATGCTGTCGGGGCTGACGAAATCGTGGGCGGGCATCGCTAGCTTCCTGGTTGGGTTCGGACGCTTACATGAAAGCTGGGAATGCACTTTGCTCACAAGCGAAAAAAAGTGAGTGTGTCATTCCTTTTTTGATCGACCTCAAGGGCCCTTTCGCGGGCACCTCACAGGGTTCAGGCATTGCGCGATACCTGTGGGAGCGGGCGTGCCCGCGAAGAGGCCCTCAGGTCGATAGCTGCTCGCGAATCCATTCCACCAACGCCCTTACCTTGGGCACCTCCGCCGCATGCTCGGCATACGCCAGGTAATGCGCCCCGGCACTGCGCATCGCATGGTTCCACGGCACCACCAAACTCCCCTCGGCCAGCTCCTTCGCCGCCAGGTAGCGCGGCACCAACGCCACCCCGCACCCGGCCTGCGCCGCGCTCAAGGCCATGTAGAAGGTATCGAAGCGCGGCCCGTGGTAGGCGCTGACGCTCTGCAAGCCCAACTCCAGGAACCACTCGTGCCAGGCCTCCGGCCGCGAGGTGCTCTGCAGCAGCACCATGTCGGCCAGCTCCCCGGCATCGTTCAGTTCACGCCCGGCCAGCAACTCCGGCGCGCACACCGGCACCACCTCCTCACCGAACAGCTCCACGCAGGTGGCCCCCGGCCAGGTGCCCTGGCCATAGAAGAACACCACGTCCGCCGAGCCCTGCAGCAGGGCGAACGGTTCCATCTCGTTGCGGATGTCCAGGTGGATGTTGCTGTGGCGCTTGCCAAAGCCCTTGAGGTGCGGGATCAACCAGCGCACGCCAAAACTCGGCTGAGTGGCTACCTTCAATATCTCGGTCTGCTCGCCGTAGGTGAGCACGTAGCGGCTGGACATATCCACCTGGGTGAGGATCTTGTTGACCTCGGCCAGGTACAGGCTGCCCGCCGGCGTCAGCTGCAGGCGGCGACGGATACGCAGGAACAGGTGGTGGCGCAGCATGTCTTCAAGCTGCGCCACCTGCTTGCTGACCGCGCTCTGGGTCAGGTGCAGCTCTTCGGCGGCACGGGTAAAGCTCAAATGGCGGGCTGCAGCTTCGAAGCACTGCAGGGCGGTCATGGAGGGCACCAGGCGTTTGGACATAGCGGTCTCTGCGGCTCAAATCATTACCTGACGGAATGATATGCGGAATAAAGGTCGTTTGTTGCACCGGTGTGATCGGATTAATACTGATCCACATCATTTTTCCACCCCATCACCCGATGTAGGAGATGCACAAATGGTTGCTGGACTGCTCGAGCGCCTTGGCGTTGCTGCCGAGGCTTACACCCAGGGCGACTACCCTGTTCACACGCCGATCGACGGCAGCCAGATCGCCTCGGTGAAACTGCTCGGCAAGGCCGAGACCATCGCCCGCATCGATCAGGCCCAGAGCGCCTTCGAAGCCTGGCGCAGCGTGCCGGCCCCGCGCCGCGGCGAGCTGGTGCGCCTGTTCGGCGAAGTGCTGCGTGAGCACAAGGCCGACCTCGGCGAGCTGGTTTCGATCGAAGCCGGCAAGATCACCCAGGAAGGCCTGGGCGAAGTGCAGGAAATGATCGACATCTGCGACTTCGCCGTTGGCCTGTCGCGCCAGCTGTACGGCCTGACCATCGCTTCCGAGCGCCCTGGCCACCACATGCGTGAAACCTGGCACCCGCTGGGCGTGGTCGGCGTGATCAGCGCCTTCAACTTCCCGGTCGCAGTCTGGGCCTGGAACACTGCCCTGGCCCTGGTCGCCGGTAACTCGGTGGTATGGAAACCGTCCGAGAAGACCCCGCTGACCGCCCTGGCCTGCCAGGCGCTGTTCGAAAAAGCCCTGAAAGCCTTTGGTGATGCCCCGGCTGGCCTGGCACAACTGGTGATCGGCGGCCGTGAAGCTGGCGAAGCCATGGTCGACGACCCACGCGTACCGCTGGTCAGCGCCACCGGCAGCACCCGCATGGGTCGCGAAGTCGGCCCGCGTGTGGCTGCCCGCTTCGGCCGCAGCATCCTCGAACTGGGCGGCAACAACGCCATGATCCTGGCCCCGAGCGCCGACCTCGACCTGGCCGTGCGTGGCATCCTGTTCTCCGCAGTCGGCACCGCCGGCCAGCGTTGCACCACCCTGCGCCGCCTGATCGTGCACCGCTCGATCAAGGACGAAGTGGTTGCCCGTGTCAAAGCCGCCTACGGCAAGGTGCGCATCGGTGACCCACGCAAGGACAACCTGGTGGGCCCGCTGATCGACAAGCAGTCGTTCGACGCCATGCAGGGCGCGCTGGCCAAGGCCCGCGACGAAGGCGGCCAGGTATTTGGTGGCGAGCGTCAGCTGGCCGACCAGTACCCGAACGCCTACTACGTATCGCCTGCCATCGCCGAAATGCCGGCGCAGAGCGACGTGGTGCGCCACGAAACCTTCGCCCCGATCCTGTACGTGCTGGCCTACGACGACTTCGAAGAGGCCCTGCGCCTGAACAACGAAGTGCCACAAGGCCTGTCGTCGTGCATCTTCACCACCGACATCCGTGAGGCCGAACGCTTCCAGAGCGCCTCGGGCAGCGACTGCGGCATCGCCAACGTCAACATCGGCACCAGCGGCGCCGAGATCGGCGGTGCGTTCGGTGGCGAGAAGGAGACTGGCGGTGGCCGTGAGTCCGGTTCGGATGCCTGGAAAGGCTACATGCGTCGCCAGACCAACACCGTGAACTACTCGCGCGAACTGCCGTTGGCGCAGGGTATCGTGTTCGACTGATGTCCGCAGGCGGGGGCTTTGCCCCCGTTTCGCCGGCAAGCCAGCTCCCACAGGGATCGTAATCTGTGGGAGCTGGCTTGCCGGCGATGGGCTGCAAAGCAGCCCCAACAAGAACAAATTGCTGGAGCCGGGCCATGTCCGAACTGCGTCAAGAATGCTTGTGGGAATTCGTCAGCAAACCGACCGTCGCCGCCCAGGCCCTGGCCGGTGAGCACAAGGCCGATGTCTGCGTGATCGGTGGCGGCATTACCGGCCTGTCGGCGGCCATCCACCTGCTCGAACAGGGCAAGTCGGTGATCCTGCTGGAGGCCTGGAAGATCGGTCACGGTGGCTCCGGGCGCAACGTCGGCCTGGTCAACGCCGGCACCTGGATCCGCCCCGACGATGTCGAGGCCACTCTCGGCCTGCAGCAGGGCAGCCGCCTGAACAAGGTGCTCGGCGAAGCCCCGGCCGAAGTGTTCGCCATGATCGAACGCCTTGGCATCGACTGCCAGGCCCAGCACAAAGGCACGCTGCACATGGCGCACAACGCCACCGGTATCGCCGACCTCGAGGCCCGCCACGAACAATGGCGCCGCCGTGGTGCCGATGTGGAGCTGCTGACCGGCGCCCAATGCCAGGAATACTGCGGCACCGACAAGATTTCCGCCGCGCTGCTCGACCGCCGCGCCGGCACCATCAACCCCATGGGCTACACCCAGGGCCTGGCCGCAGCGGTGGCACGACTGGGTGGCAAGCTGTTCCAGCAGTCTTCGGTCGAAGGCCTGGAGCGTGACGGCGATGCCTGGCGGGTGAAGACCGCACGGGGTTCGGTGCGCGCCGACAAGGTGGTGATTTCCACCGGCGCCTACACCGAAGGCGACTGGAGCAACCTGCAGAAGCAGTTCTTCCGTGGCTACTACTACCAGGTGGCATCCAAGCCATTGCAGGGCGCTGCAGCCGACAAGGTGCTGCCACATGGCCAAGGCTCGTGGGACACCCGCACCGTTCTCAGCAGCATCCGTCGCGACGACCAGGGCCGCCTGCTGCTCGGCAGCCTGGGCCGGGTCGACAACAAGCCGGCGTGGTTCGTGCGCAGTTGGGCCGACCGCATCCAGAGCCACTATTACCCGGAGCTGGGCAAGGTCGAGTGGGAAATGCACTGGACCGGCTGCATCGACTTCACCCCAGACCACCTGATGCGCCTGTTCGAACCGGCGCCGGGGCTGGTAGCGGTGACCGGCTACAACGGGCGGGGCAATACTACCGGGACCGTGATTGGCCGGGCGTTTGCCGAGTTCCTGCTGAAGGGGGAGGCAGGCAGCCTGCCGATTCCGTTTTCGCCGATGAAGGGCGTGAGTGCGCCTTCGCTGCGGACTGCGTTCTACGAGTCCGGGTTCTCGCTGTACCACGCGGGGCAATGCCTAAGGGTTGTGTTGTAAGCACCGGCCCTATCGCCGGCAAGCCAGCTCCCACATTGACCGCATTGCCCTTAAAGCCTGTGCAGTACCTGTGGGAGCCGGCTCGCCGGCGATAGGGCCGGCACAGGCTTACTTGTGCAACCAGCTGAGGAAGCCGCCCTTCTTGATCGAAACCGGCTTCTGCAGCAACAACGACTCCCGGCTCTGCCGCCGAAACCGTTGCAACTTGCTCAAGGCCGTCTGCACATCGCCGCGTTGCACCAGGCAGCTCTTCACCTGTTCCTTGTCGATCCGATACAGCACGCAACCGGTCAGCGTGCGGAACTCGGCCAGCGATTCCTCTTCGTCGATGATTCCTTCGATCCCCAGCACCTCGCCCGGCCCCATGCGCCCGGCCTCGACCAGCTTGTCGCCATCGCGGATCGACGCCGAAACCACCCCGCTGCCAATCACCAGCAAATGATCGGAATGCTCGCCCACGCCCAGGATTACCTGGTCGGCCAGGTATTCCACCGCCGTCATGCGCTGGCTAAGCGCATCGCGCTCTTCCGCGCTCAGCGAGCGGAACACCCGCACCTCGTCCAGCACCTCGCGCTGGCGGCTGCGTGGTGGCATGGCCAGGTCGGTGTTCCACATCACCCCGCTGGCCTCCAGGTGCCGGTGGGCCAGGTCGAACAGTTGGTTGCGCGCGTCGCCCTTGGCGCCCGCGTCGGCCACGAAACCACTGGCTTCGTACTCCACTGATTCCAGCGTGGAGGTTTTGACCGTCACCTTTGGTCTCGGTGTAGCAAGGATGGCACTGACGCCTTGCAAGGCTTTTTCCAGGGCATCGAACACCCGTTTGGGCCGCACCTTGGCCGGTACCACCACGCTGATCGAAACCCCGTGCACATCGGCCGGGCGGCTGTGGTTGAGCAGCCGTGCCTTGGCCGCCACCGAGTTGGGGATTACCGCCAGGCTTCCGGTGCTGGTGAGCAGGCGGGTGGCACGCCAGTCGATTTCCAGCACCTTGCCTTCGGTGCTGTCGATGGAGATCGAGTCGCCAATCTGATACGGCCGCGTGGTGTTCAGGATGATGCCACTGAACACGTCGGCCAATGTGCTCTGCAGCGCCAGGCCGATGACGATGGCCATTACCCCCGACGTGGCCAGCAGGCCCTTGACCGGCAACTGCAACACATAGCCCGCGGCAGCGACCACGGCAGCCAGGAAGATCAGCGCCCCCAGCACATCCTGCAGCAAACGCCCGCCATGGCTGCCACGGGCACCCAGCAACAGGCCGAACACCACCGTCACCGTGCGTGCGCCGAACAGCCACCAGCCGATCGCCAGGACCGTGGCGATCAGGTTGCGCGAGACATCATCGGGCCAGGGTGGTGGTTGCATCGGGCTCATGCCGGCAGCCACCAGTACCGAGCTGAACAGCAGGAACAGCACCAACCGCGTGCCGATACGCCAGGCCCGGTGCTGGAGAGGGATCAGTTGCCAAAGCACGAGGTCGAGCAGGATCAGGGCGGTGCCGAGCAACAACGGGTATGACTGGATGAAAGCCAGCATGGTGGTCTCGGGTGAGGGGAGGGCTGTGGGTAGTAATAGAGCAGGTTGGCCGGGCAGGCAATGGGCCTGTGCCGGCCTCTTCGCGGCTAAAGCCGCTCCCACAGGTACTGCGCACGATTCAAATCCAGCGCAATCCCTGTGGGAGCGGCTTTAGCCGCGAAAGGGCCGGCCGAGCTCATACAAAACCATCGTTCATAAAACAGAACGCTAGAGCCAAAAATCGCTATCTACCGCTCAAAAGGTCATGGTTTTAATCTTCTCCCATCAACGCGAAACACCCAACTTACTGAAAAGATCAAAACCCTTAGGAGCAACGACCATGACCAACTTCAAATACAACCGCCTGAACAAAGACGACGCCGCTGTCCTGCTGGTCGACCACCAGGCTGGCCTGCTGTCCCTGGTCCGCGACATCGAGCCGGACGCGTTCAAGAACAACGTATTGGCCCTGGCCGACCTGGCCAAGTTCTTCAACCTGCCGACCATCCTCACCACCAGCTTCGAACAGGGCCCGAACGGCCCGCTGGTACCAGAACTGAAAGCCCTATTCCCGGACGCCCCCTACATCGCCCGCCCAGGCCAGATCAACGCCTGGGACAACGAGGACTTCGTCAAGGCGGTGAAGGCCACCGGCAAGAAGCAGCTGATCATCGCCGGCGTGGTGACCGAAGTGTGCGTAGCCTTCCCGGCGCTGTCGGCCCTGGAAGAAGAGTTCGAAGTGTTCGTGGTCACCGATGCCTCCGGCACCTTCAACGCCATGACCCGCGACGCCGCACACGACCGCATGAGCCAGGCCGGCGCACAACTGATGACCTGGTTCGGCGTGGCCTGTGAGCTGCACCGCGACTGGCGCAACGACATCGAAGGCCTGGCCGCGCTGTGCTCCAACCACATCCCGGACTACCGCAACCTGATCACCAGCTACAACGCTTTCAACGCCAGCAAGTAAGCCAGATGCGCGGGCACCGCCAGCCGGTGCCCGCCAAGGCAGCACACCTGTCCAATCCAGCGCCCGTCCGCCGTTGCACAGTGGATGCGGGCAAGCTCATCCCAAGGAACGCCGATGAACACCGCACTCCAAGATAACCGCGAAGTGGTAACCGTATGCCTGCAACACCAGGTTCTTGATAGCACCCCGGGCACCAACGCAGCGCAACCGCCGCGCTGGAAGCAGGCGCTGCTGACCTACCTGGTGATCTGCCCGATGACCATGATCATTCCGCAACTGCTGGCACCGCTGTTCGCACGCTTCCCTCAGCTGGGCGGTGTGATTGCCGGCAACCTGATCGTCAATGTGTTCGTCATCCTGCCTGTGGTGTTCTACATCATGCCTTGGGTAACCCGCCGCTGCGCCAACTGGCTGCGTGGCTGAGCCAGGCCTTTACCTCGACATTTTCAAGGAGATACCGACATGAGCACGTTCGTTACCCGCGATGGCACTTCGATCTACTTCAAGGACTGGGGCAGCGGCAAACCTGTGCTGTTCAGCCACGGCTGGCCACTGGATGCCGACATGTGGGATTCGCAGATGGAATTCCTGGCCAGCCGCGGCTACCGCGCCATCGCCTTCGACCGCCGTGGTTTCGGCCGTTCGAGCCAGCCATGGAATGGCTACGACTACGACACCTTCGCCGATGACATCGCCCAGCTGATCGAACACCTCGACCTGCGCGACGTGACCTTGGTGGGCTTCTCGATGGGTGGCGGCGACGTCAGCCGCTACATCGCCCGCCACGGCAGCGAGCGGGTGGCCGGGCTGGTGCTGCTGGGCGCGGTGACGCCGGTGTTCGGCAAGCGTGACGACAACCCTGAAGGTGTCGACCTGTCGGTGTTCGAGGGTATCCGCGCCGGCCTGCGTGCCGACCGGGCGCAGTTCATCGCCGATTTCGCCGCGCCGTTCTATGGCATCAACCATGGGCAGCAGGTGTCCCAGGGGGTGCAGACCCAGACCTTGAACATTGCGCTGATGGCATCGATCAAGGGCACTTTGGATTGCGTGACGGCGTTTTCCGAAACCGACTTCCGTCCGGATATGGCCAAGATCGATGTGCCGACCCTGGTGATCCACGGTGACGACGACCAGATCGTGCCGTTCGAGAGCACCGGCAAGCAGGCGGCGGAGCTGATTCGCGGGGCTGAGCTGAAGGTGTACGCGGGGGCGCCGCACGGGTTTGCGGTGACTCATGCACAGCAACTGAACGAGGACCTGCTGGCGTTCCTTCAGCAGTAATTGTGGGAGGCATTCGCGGGCACGCCCGCTCCCACAGGGAAATCACAGGTTTTAAATGCTGTGCAGTACCTGTGGGAGCGGGCGTGCCCGCGAAGAGGCCAGCCCAGGCAGCACAAATGCTGAACAGGGCTAACCTTCAACCACCCACCGCACATCCATCCAAGCCTTGCCCCTACACCAACCGGCATGCTCCGCAGTTGCGCCTGCCCGCTGCCGCACCAGACGGAGAACCCCATGTCCCAGGACCGCAACGACAAGACCCGTCGCCAGTTCCTCGCCACCAGTACCGTGCTCGGTGCCGCCGGCGCGCTCTGGTCCGCATTGCCTTTTACCGGTTCCGCCGGTTCCGCTCACGCATCCACCCAAGGAGGTTCCATGACCGCCGATCTGATTCTGTTCAACGGCAAACTGCATACCGTTGATCGTGAAAAGCCCACCGCGACCGCCGTCGCCATCAAGGATGGCCGTTTCATCGCCGTGGGCAACGACGCCGAAGCCATGGCCCACAAGGGCGCCACAACACAGATCATCGACCTCAAGCAGCGCACGGTCATCCCTGGCCTGAACGACTCGCACCTGCACCTGATCCGTGGTGGCCTGAACTACAACCTGGAGCTGCGCTGGGAAGGCGTGCCTTCGGTGGCCGATGCTCTGCGCATGCTCAAGGACCAGGCCGCGCGTACGCCGACCCCGCAGTGGGTGCGCGTGGTCGGCGGCTGGAACGAGTTCCAGTTCGCCGAAAAACGCATGCCCACCCTGGAAGAAATCAACCAGGCCGCGCCTGACACCCCGGTATTTCTGCTGCACCTGTATGACCGCGCATTGCTCAACCGCGCCGCGCTCAAGGCCGTCGGCTACACCAAGGATACGCCCAACCCGCCGGGCGGCGAGATCCAGCGTGACAAGTTCGGCAACCCGACCGGCATGCTCATCGCCCGCCCCAACGCGATGATCCTCTACGCCACCCTGGCCAAGGGGCCGAAGCTGCCGCTGGAATACCAGGTCAACTCCACCCGCCAGTTCATGCGCGAGCTCAACCGCCTGGGCCTGACCAGCGCCATCGATGCCGGTGGTGGCTACCAGAACTACCCGGACGACTATCAGGTGATCCAGGAGCTGGCCGACAACAACCAGCTGACCGTGCGCATTGCCTACAACCTGTTCACCCAGAAGCCCAAGGAAGAGCTGGACGACTTCCGCAAGTGGACCTCCAGCGTCAAGCTACACAGCGGTACCGACTTCCTGCGCCACAATGGCGCCGGCGAAATGCTGGTGTTCTCCGCCGCCGACTTCGAGGACTTCCTCGAACCGCGCCCGGACCTGCCGCAGACCATGGAACAAGAGCTGGAGCCGGTGGTGCGCCACCTGGTCGAGCAGCGCTGGCCGTTCCGGCTGCATGCCACCTACAACGAATCGATCACGCGCATGCTCGACGTGTTCGAGAAGGTCAACCGTGACATCCCGTTCAATGGCCTGCCGTGGTTCTTCGACCACGCCGAAACCATCACCCCGCAGAACATCGAGCGTGTGCGTGCACTGGGCGGCGGTATCGCCATCCAGGACCGCATGGCCTTCCAGGGTGAGTATTTTGTCGATCGCTACGGTGCCAAGGCTGCCGAGCAGACCCCGCCGATCAAGCGCATGCTCGACATGGGCGTGCCGGTGGGCGCCGGTACCGACGCCACTCGCGTGTCCAGCTACAACCCGTGGACCTCGCTGTACTGGCTGGTCAGCGGCAAGACCGTCGGTGGCATGGAGCTGTACCCGGAAGGCCTCAGCCGTGACACCGCGCTGCAGCTGTTCACCCAGGGCAGCGCCTGGTTCTCCAGCGAGCAGGGCAAGAAAGGCCAGATCAAGGTGGGCCAGCTGGCCGACCTGGCGGCGCTGTCGCTGGACTTCTTCAGTGTCGATGAAGAGGCGATCAAGGGCATCGAGTCGGTGCTGACCGTGGTCGACGGCAAGGTGGTGTATGGCGCGGCGGAATTCGACAAGCTCGGCCCGCCCCAGGTGCCAGTGCTGCCGGAGTGGTCGCCGGTGACCAAGGTGCCGGGCCACTGGCGCGTGGGCACGCCGTCGCTGGCAGCGGTGGCGCACCAGTGTGTCGGGCCTTGCGGGGTGCACGCGCACAGCCATGAGAAGGCACGGCATTCGAATGTGCCGGTGAATGACTTCCAGGGCTTCTGGGGGGCGTTGGGTTGTTCGTGCTTTGCTTTCTAAGCTGAGCTGATGTGAAAAAGGGGGGCCAGTTATTGGCCCCCCTTTTTTGTTCCTTCAGTGCTGGTCCTATCGCCGGCAAGCCAGCTCCCACAGGTACTGCACAGCCCTCAGGACCTGTGGAGACCTTGTGGGAGCTGGCTTGCCGGCGATAGGGCCGGAGAGGCCAACATCAATGGTGAGCCTTGTGCTCAGCTTCAGCCAACAGATGCCGAATCTTAACTTCCACCCCATCGGTCTGCAGCATCCGCACCCTGGCCTCGATCTTCAGCTCACCCCGGGTTACCCGGTGGTGATGCCGCAAATGCTCCAGCCACGATTCCTCGAAGAAGAACTCCAGCCACAACGCCGGGTCCGCACTGTCGCGCATCAACCCCCACGACAACGCGCCATTGCGCTTGCGCATCGCCTCCAGCTCCCGCGCTGCCTGCTGGAACGCCTCGGCCTTGGCCGGGTCGATGTGGTATTCCACGGTGACCATAACCGGCCCGCTTTCCTTGTCCATGTCGTCGCTCAGCAGCGGCACCGGCCAATGCAGTGACGGCGTCAGCTCCTCGGCTGCGGTTTCCGGCAGCGTCACCTTGCAGGTCAGCAGCGTGCCCAGTGCCAAGCCTCCTGCGGCCAGCAGCAGGCTCAAGGTGATCGTTGCATGGCTGGCCAGCGTGCCCCACAGCAACCCGCCACTGGCCATGGCACCAAAGAAGATCAGGATGTACACCGACAGCGCCCGCGCCCGTACCCAGGCCGGCACCGAGGTCTGCGCCGCCACCTGCAGGTTGGACAGCACGGCAATCCACGCCGCGCCGCTGAGCAGCATTGCCGGCAGCAGCACATAGAAGTTGCGCACCAGCGCCAGGGCCAGCAAGAACAGGGCATACAGCAGGCTGGCCAGCAGCACCAGGCGGTCGCGGCTGATGCGTTCGCGCAGGCGTGGCAGCAAGGTGGCGCCGGCCACCGCGCCGATGCCGATGGCCGCCAGCAGCAGGCCGAAATCGGCGGCGGTGCCCTGCATCTCGCCACGCACGATCAACGGCAGCAGCGAGGTGCCGGCGCTGGCGCAGAAAAAGAATGCCAAGGCGCGCAATATCACCGCCTGCAAGGGTTTGGCGCTGCGCGCGAAACGCAGCCCGGTGCGCATGGCGCCGACGAAGCGCTCGGCCGGCAGCAGCGGCTCCTTCACCTCGCGCTTCCACAGGAACAGCACCAAAATCACCCCGGCGAACGAGATGGCATTCAGGGCGAAGGTCAGCCACGGGCCGACCATGCTCACCACCACGCCCGCCAAAGCCGGGCCGATGGCGCGCGACACATTGATACCGACACTGGAAAGCGCCACCGCGTTGGCCAGGTCGTCCTTGCCCACCAGCTCCGGTGTCAGCGCACTCCAGGCCGGCATCATCAGTGCCGTGCCGATGCCCAGCGCCAGGGTAAGCACCAGCAGCAGGGTGACGTTCATCAGCCCGAGCAGGGTCAGGGCCGCCAGCACCACGGCCACCGAAGACATCCACAGTTGCACCAGCAACAGGTAGCGGCGCTTGTCGACAATATCCGCCGCCGCGCCGGCCGGCAGGGCGAGGAAGAACATCGGTAGCGAGCCGGCTACCTGGATCAGGGCCACATGCAACGGGCTGGCCGACAGCGTGGTCATCAGCCAGCCGGCGCCCACCTCGTGCATCCAGGTGCCGATGTTGGAAGCGATGGTGGCGATCCACAGCATGCGGAAGGTGGCGTTGCGCAATGGGCTCCAGGCGCCTGAAGGGGTCGTGCTCATGTCAGAAGCTGCCTTTGAGTGGGTATTCGATGATCAGGTAGATCCGGTCGATGTCATCGCCGGCCTGGGCCTGGTTGGCGCGGTGGCTGACGTGGGAAAACGACAGGCTCAGGTCCTTGGCGGCGCCCGACTGCACCACGTATTTCAGGTCGATGTCGCGCTCCCAGTGCTTGCCGCCGTCGCCGTACTGGCCCACATAGGCGCCGCCTGCCGGGGCATGGCTGCCGTCGATGCCACGGCCGCTGACGTAGCGGCCCATCAGGCTCAGGCCGGGGGCGCCGAGGGTGGCGAAGTCGAGGTCGTAGCGCAGTTGCCACGAGCGCTCGCCGGGGCCGTTGAAGTCGGCGTACTTGATCGAGTTGGCCAGGTAGATGGAGTCGCCGCCGACGAAGTCGAACGGGGTATCGCCCTCGACCTTCTGGTAGGCCAGGCTCAGCGCCTGGGCGCCAACGCTGTACCTGGCCAGCAGGCTGTAGGCGAGGGTGTCGATTGCCCCGGCACTGGCATTGCCGGTGTCGCGGGTCTTGTACAGGTTGCCGTCCAGGCGCCAGTTTCCCTCGGCCAGGTTCAGGTTGAGGTAGGCCTGGCGCCAGGTGTCCTCCAGCTGGCCTGCGTACAGTGCGCCGCCGAATGGCCCGTCGGGTGCGAACGCGGCGCCGGCCAGGCTGATGGCACGGTTGTCGGTGGTAGCGCCGTAGCCGCTGAAGTCATCATGGCTGGAGCTGTTGTCCTGGTTGTTGAAGGCGGTGAAGTGCCCGGCCTGCAGGCGCCAGTCGGGCAGATCGGTGTTGTCCAGGAACCAGCCGGTGGCGTACTCCGGGTGCAGGCGTTTGTCGCTGGTGTCGAACACCGGGGTTTCCACGGTCATTTCGCCGTAGCGCAGTTGGGTGTTGCCCAGGCGCAGCTTTAGTGAGGCGCCGGCGCTGGAGTAGTCGGACTCGGCGCGGCCATCGCTGTCGCGCGGCATCAGGCCGGTGCCGGCATGGCCGCGGCCGCCGTCCAGCTTGAGGCCGAGAAAACCATGGGCATCGATGCCGACGCCGAGTGCGCCCTCGGTGAAGCTGGAACGGATTTCGCCAATGAAGCCCTGAGCCCATTCCTGGCGGTAGTTCTGGCCACTGCCGGAGGGCGAGCGGAAGTCGCTGTGCAGGAAGTAGTTGCGGCTGAGCAGCGACCAGCCGGGCTCTTCGGCCTGGCTGAGCGCCGGGCACAGGGCGAGGGTGGCGAGCAGGGCGCGGCCTGGTCCGTGAGTGGCGCGGATCATGAGGGCTCCGGGAGGGATGATCCGGGAATGTGGATGAAGGATAGGCCAGGGGTCTTGTATGTGTGTGCTCTGGCTGGTCTTGCCTGTGCCGGCCTCTTCGCGGGCTCGCCCGCTCCCACAGGTTCACCGCAGGCTCTGAACCCTGTGCAATACCTGTGGGAGCGGGCGAGCCCGCGAAGAGGCCGGTACAGCCAACCCAGAACTCAAGCCATGTCGCTGATCGCAAACTCCTCGGCCAGATGATCGATCAGCGCCCGCACCGACGGCAGCAACCCCCGCCGCGACGGGAAGATCGCATGCACGATACCGCAACGCGGGTGCCATTCCGGCAACAACTCCACCAGCCGCCCCGCCGCCAGGTCTTCACGCACCGCCACCCGCGGCAGGTGCGCAATACCCACCCCGGCCACCACGAAATGGCGCAGGGCGAACAGGTCGTCCGTCACCATGCGCGGTGTGTGCGGGATGACGATGCTGCGGCTGCTGTCCTCGCCCTGGAACAGCTCCCACTGGTACTCACGCTGGGCGCTGCCCCAATGCAGGCTCGGCAGCGTGCCGAGCAGCTGCGGGTCGAAGCCCTTGGGCAACTGCTCCAGGTACTGCGGCTGGCCGACCAGGCACTGGGTACTGTTGCTCAGTACCTTCATCACCATGTCGGTGTTCTCCAGCGGTGGAAAGCGCACCCGTAGGGCGATGTCGAAACCCTCGTGCAGCAGGTCGACGCGGCGGTTGGTGCTCTCGATGAACAGCTCCACCTGCGGGTACTTGAGCATGTAGCGGGTCAGCATCGGCCCGACCCAGGAATTGAGCAGGGTGGTCGGGCAACTGATACGCACCAGGCCGCGCGGTTCGCTGCGGTTGCGCTCGATGATCTCCGCCGCGCCCTCGGCCTCCACGCGCATGGCCAGGCAGCGGTTGTAGTAGGCCTGGCCGATCTCGGTGAGCGAACAATGGCGGCTGGTGCGGTGCAGCAGACGCACGCCCAGGCGGTCTTCGAGATCGGCGATGCGCCGGCTTAGCTTCGACTTGGGCATGTCCAGCGCCCGGCCAGCCGGGGCGAAGCCGCCGTGCTCGACTACCTGGGTGAAGTAGTAGAGGGAGTTGAGGTCTTCCAATGATCGGTCTCCGGGTACTTGGTTGCCTGTGCCGGCCCTTTCGCGGGTAAACCCGCTCCCACAGGTACTGCACAGGGCTCAAGCCCGGCGCCATCCCTGTGGGAGCGGGTTTACCCGCGAAGAGGCCGGCACAGCCCCTACAAATCCATCGTTCATAAAACGGAACGCTAAAGCCAAATTCTGCTATCTACCGCCACAAAGGTGATGATTTTAATCTGTGCCCATCAACGCGAAACACCCCCGAATGCTGAAAAATTCATAACCCTTAGGAGCACAGACCATGAGCAAATTCACCTACAACCGCCTGAACAAAGACGACGCCGCTGTCCTGCTGGTCGACCACCAGGCTGGCCTGCTGTCCCTGGTCCGTGACATCGAACCGGACAAGTTCAAGAACAACGTGCTGGCCCTGGCCGACCTGGCCAAGTTCTTCAACCTGCCGACCATCCTCACCACCAGCTTCGAACAAGGCCCGAACGGCCCGCTGGTACCAGAGCTGAAAGCCCTGTTCCCGGACGCCCCGTACATCGCCCGCCCAGGCCAGATCAACGCCTGGGACAACGAAGACTTCGTCAAGGCGGTGAAGGCCACTGGCAAGAAACAGCTGATCATTGCTGGCGTGGTGACTGAGGTCTGTGTAGCGTTCCCGGCGCTGTCGGCCCTGGAAGAGGAGTTCGAAGTGTTCGTGGTGACCGATGCTTCTGGCACCTTCAACGAAATGACCCGCGATGCTGCCCATGACCGCATGAGCCGCGCCGGCGCGCAAATGATGACCTGGTTCGGCGTGGCCTGTGAGCTGCACCGCGACTGGCGCAACGACATCGAAGGGCTGGCGGCGCTGTGCTCCAACCACATTCCGGATTATCGCAACCTGATTACCAGCTACAACGCGCTGACTGCGGGTAAGTAACACCAAGTAATCTGATGGATGGCTTCCGCAAGGGGGCCATCGTTGACTTGGTCCAGGAGTGTTGTTAGCGTTTCACCTGAGCGCGAAACCAGCTGCCATTCAGCGGCAATAGCTGGTGTAGGAACCCCGTCGATGGCTGAATCATCAGCGTCGGGTGAGACCTCCACACCCCGGCTTGAGGGTGTGTATATGAATATCAAGCACGAGCACAGGGCCACTGGTGACAGTGGCCCTTTTCTTTGCTCGGCAGATAAGCGTACCGCTTGTAGAGCAGTTTGCCGTGGCGATGCTTATTCAGTGCCTTTGCATCGCACTGCATGAAATTCCACAGCATTTTGCCGTTATCGAGTGTCACGACCACCAGCATCTGCCGCTTGGTCTCGTACACGCCAATGAACGCCAGCCTGTAGGTGTCATTGGTGTAGGCGACCTGCCATACCTCAAATGGTCCGATCAGCGTATCCAGAGCTACTTTTACATAGCGTTCCCGGGCGTCTTGTCGCTTCTCGACGATGTGATGGATGCAACTGCGTTGAATCTGGATGTCGCCCATTGGAGTTATGACGGTTACTACGCTGGCTTCTTCACTGTTCAAACCCAGATGCTGCGCAGCAAGTTCGATTGCTGCTTCATGCGAATCGGCAGCAGCCAATTCTTCGATAGCCTGTGTACGCCATTCACGCGCGAGCGTTCTGAGGTCGGGTAGTTGTTCGTCCAGCCAAGTGTTCTGGCCTTTTTTCTCGGCGACTTTCGCGGTGGGGTTGTTGGGGCTCAATGCGATACCTGGCTGCGATCAGTGCGGCCAAGTGAGCCTAGGGAGAAGGGTTTCCTCGAACAATCAGACGGGGATTGACCCGTTTTGTAGGGCGTTTCCTATATTGAGGCGGAGCAGGCCGGTTACCGCAGCCTGCTCTGTGCAAATGCAATGCACTTCAACTTACAGGCTGCGACTCAATCCCATCCAGCAATGCCTCAACCAATCCTTCTGCCATTTCGAGCGCATTCAGGTTGCTCCAGAACAGGCTCTTGCCGGTTTCATCCAGGTGTTCCAGGGCTTTGTAGCCACAGTCGTAGGCACCGCGCAGGTACTGGGCGACATGAACCAGGGCGTCGTGGGCAGAGACGCCTGGGTTTACTGTGAACAAAGGTGGATGGCCGGCATCGCAGCGGCTGAAAGCGCGTTGTGTGGTGCTGGGGAGGGGTGGATTGGGGACTATTCTTTTCATGGCAATTCCTTCTCTCGGGTTGAACTGCAACCACCCGTTTCCACGCAGAAGGCGGCAGTTGTGCGCGGGGTGGAAAACCGGTGAGAAGGCAAGCCGGTAGGCCAAAAGGCCTCACGCGCACAACTGCCATAACGGCAGCCCTTCATCAGATCCGGGTTTCCACACCCGATCGCTGAACCGACAGCGACCCGGCAAGCCTAGAGAGCAGGCTTTCCCCGGACAATCAGACGGGCTTCGACACGGTGCGTAGGATAATTCGTCAGATGGTATGGCTGAGTAGGAAATGGCTCGCAGCGAAGTAGGATGCTGCTGATATTTTTGTGCACTGGGTCCGCTGCGCGGCCCTTCGCGGGCACGCCCGCTCCCACAGGAATAGCGCAAGCCTGGCAAGCGGTGCAGTACCTGTGGGAGCGGGCATGCCCGCGAAGGGCCGCGCAGCGGACCCAGACAATCTCAAGCCAAAAATACAAAAGAGGGCCTGAGCCCTCTTCCTGAATCGATGCGCCAACCCTCAATCCGCATCCGAATCAAACAACCGCTCCAACTCCGCCCGGGCCTCCTTGGCCGTCTGCATCACCTTGGCCCGGTCATCACGCACCTGCCCCTGGGCCACCAGCACCTCTTCGTCATGCTGGGTAAACCGCGCAATCCGGTCCGCCGCCTGCGCGTCGCTCAACCCCAGCCCCACCAATGCCCGGCGGGTCATCTCCAGGCTGGAGTAGAACGTCTCGCGAATCGGCTCGGCGCCGACATCCGCCAACTTGTGCACATGCTGGCGGTTACGCGCGCGGGCCAGCACTTTCAGGTGTGGGTACAGGCGTTTCACCCGTTCCGCCGTGTGAATGGCGGCTTCCGGGTCATCAATGGTGATGATGAAGTATTCCGCCTCGCCCACCTTGGCGGCATGCAGCACCTCGGGGCGCAGCGGGTCGCCGTAGAACACGGGTACCTGTTCGAACATACGGGTCATCTCGATGGTGTCCACCGAGGTTTCCAGGGCAATGAACGGAATCTTCTGTGCCCGCAGGATGCGCGCGACGATCTGGCCCATGCGGCCCATGCCGACGATCACCACCCGTGGCGTGTCAGCCTGGATCTGCTTGTAATGCTCCGGCACCTCACGCGCCGGTTGCGGGCGCTTGAGGGCGTGGGCGCAGCCAATCATCAGCAGCGGGGTAATGGCCATCGACAGGGTGATGGTCATCAGCAGCAGGTCGTAGGTCTGGGTGTCGAACAAGCCTTGGTCCTTGCCCAGCTTGAACACCACGAAGGCAAATTCGCCACCGGCAGCCAGCACCATGCCCAGACGCAGGGCGCTGGCGCTGTTCAGGCCACCGGCCAGGCGCCCGACGCCGATCAGCAGTACCAGCTTCACGGCCACCAGCAGCAGGGTCAGGCCCAGCACCACCAAAGGCATTTCCAGCAGCAGGCGCAGGTTGGCGCCCATGCCGACGCTGATGAAGAACAGCCCCAGCAGCAGGCCCTTGAACGGTTCGATCTGCGATTCCAGCTCGTGGCGGTATTCCGAGTCGGCCAGCAGCAGGCCGGCGAGGAAGGCACCCAGGGCCATGGAAATGCCGGCTTCTTCCATCAGCCAGGCAGTGCCGATCACAACCAGCAGCGCGGTGGCGGTGGACACTTCCGGCAGGCCGGTGCGGGCCACGGTGCGGAACACCGGGCGCAGCAGGTAGCGGCCACCGACGATGACCACGGCGATGCTGGCGAACACCTTCAGGCCATGCTCCAGGCTGTCGCCGTGGCTGGTGTCCGGGCCACTGGCAGCCAGCAGCGGAACCAATGCGATCAGTGGGATCGCGGCGATGTCCTGGAACAGCAGGATGGCGAACGCCAGGCGGCCGTGCGGGGCGTTGAGCTGCTTGCTTTCGGCCAGGCTCTGCAGGCCAAGGGCGGTGGACGACAGCGCCAGGCCCAGACCGAGTACGATGGCCGCCGGTAGCGTCTGGCTGAAGCCGAACAGGGCGATGGCGCCGATCAGCGCACCGGTCAGCAGCACCTGGGCGGTACCGACGCCGAATACGGACTTGCGCATCAGCCACAGGCGCTTGGGCGACAGTTCGAGGCCGATGATGAACAGCAGCAGGACCACGCCCAGCTCGGAAATGTGCGCCACGCTTTCGGTGTCGCGGATCAGGCCCAGTGCCTGCGGGCCAATGATCACGCCGGCGAGCAGGTAACCGAGCACGGCCCCCAGGTGCAGGCGCTTGGCCAGGGGGACGGCGAGGACAGCGGCGAGCAGGAAGATCACCGCGGTTTGCAGAAGGCTGCCTTCGTGTGGCATTGGCTCGTACTCCATGAGCTGCCGGGGCAGCGTTAGATCAGTTTGGCGGACAATTCTGGGGAATGTGGGGGTGCCAGACAATCTGCTGTGAGGAAGACACATTGTCCTGAATCAGGTGACAGTCGTGCTGGCCTCTTCGCGGGTGAACCCGCTCCCACAGGTACAGCGGTGTCTTCAAGCCTGCGCAACACCTGTGGGAGCGGGTTCACCCGCGAAGAGGCCGGCACAGGAAATCTGCATACTCAACTGCCACCAAACTGCGCCCGATACTGCGCCGGCGTCATGCCAATCCGCTCGCAGAACACCTTGCGCAAATGCCGGTCACTGCCAAACCCGCACTGCGCAGCCACTACCTTCAACGGCAGGTCGGTGCCTTCCAGCAGTTTGCGCGCGCGGTCGATGCGTGCGTTCTGCAAGTATTGCAGCGGCGTGATGCCCACCTCGCGCTGAAAGGTGCGGGCGAAGTTGCGCCCGCTCATGGCCACCAGGTCGGCCATCTTCTGCACGGTGAAGGCTTGTTCGATATGGTCGACGATATACGCCTGCACCCGGGCAATCGGCGAATCATCCCGCGGTACAGCCGCCAGCAGTGGCCCGTAGGGTGTCTGCCCGCCCTGGCGATGGCGGGCGACCAGCAGCACCTTGGCCACTTCCAGGGCCAGCGCCTTGCCGTGGTCTTCGGCCACCACCGCCAGTGCCAGGTCGATGCCAGCGGTGATGCCGCCCGAGGTAATCAGGCAGCGGTCGATCACGTAGATCTGTTCGGTCTCGACTTTCGCCTCGGGGAACGCCTGTGCCAGGCGCTCCACGTAGTTCCAGTGGGTGGTGCAGCGATAGCCGCCCAGCAGCCCGGCCCGGCCCAGCAGGAATACCCCGGTGCAGATGGCACCAAAGCGTTTGGCCTGGCGCACGGCCTGGGGCAGCCAGCGCTCGATGCCTGGCAGGGCGATGTCATAGGCCCCCGGGCCGCCTGGCACCAGCAACAGGTCGACGGCTTCCGGCAAATCCTCCAGACGCAGGTCGGCTACCACTTTCAACCCGCAGGAGCCGCGCACCGCTGCCTGCCCTTCGGCCAGGGTCAGCAGCCGGTACTTCCGCTCGGCAGGAAGGAAGCGGTTAGCAATGGCAAACGCGTCCATGGGCCCGGTCACGTCCAGCAATAGCACATCATTGAACAGCACCATGGCCACGGTGCGGTGGGCGGGTTTTTCCTGCATGGCTCTTTTGCCTTGAATGCCGGCCGCCACTGGCGGCCTGAAGCTGAATACGAAACGCATCTTAAGGTATCGGTAAAACAGCCAGGGCCAGCAGCGCGCAATTAACAACAATTCAGGTTTGGCTCAGGACTTTGTCATGTGCCGGGGGCGAGACTTTCTGCATTGAACAGGAGAGTCGCCATGCACCCCGGGACGCCCCAAGCACCGTTGCAACCCCCCGGCGCACTGACGCCAGCACGGTTGCGCCGGGCCAAGGAACTGATGTTGCACAGCCCGTTGTCGATCATCGAAATCGCCGGGGTATGCAACCTCACCCGCAGCCACTTCTCCCGCGCATTCAAGGTCAACACCGGCCTCTCGCCCCAGGCCTGGCGCCTGCTGGCACGCATGGAAAAGGCCAAGCGCCTGCTCGCCACCGAGGCGCCGATCACCCACGTGAGCCTGGAATGCGGCTTCTGCGACCAGGCCCATTTCACCCGTGCCTTCAGCCGCCTGGTCGGCCAGCCGCCCAAGGCCTGGCGCCAGGCGCAGGCCCATCCTTAAGCCGAACCTATCCGCCGGTATAGCCCCTTGTGGACAGTGCCGGCCCGTTTTCCCAACCCAAGGAGTCACCCCGATGAGCCAACCCGATTACAAGCGCCTGAACAAAGACGACGCCGTGGTGCTGCTGGTCGACCACCAGACCGGCCTGATTTCGCTGGTGCAGGACTTCTCGCCCAACGAGTTCAAGAACAACGTGCTGGCCCTGGGCGACCTGGCCAAGTTCTTCGGCCTGCCGACCATCCTCACCACCAGCTTCGAGCAAGGCCCGAACGGCCCGCTGGTGCCCGAGCTGAAAGAGATGTTCCCGGATGCGCCGTACATTGCCCGCCCTGGCCAGATCAACGCCTGGGACAACGAAGACTTCGTCAAGGCGATCAAGGCCACTGGCCGCAAGCAGCTGATCATCGCTGGCGTGGTGACCGATGTGTGCGTGGCGTTCCCGACCCTGTCGGCGCTGGCGGAAGGTTTTGAAGTGTTCGTGGTGACCGATGCTTCGGGCACCTTCAACGAAACCGTGCAGCAGGCGGCCTGGGTGCGCATGACCCAGGCGGGTGCACAGATGATGAACTGGTTCTCGGTGGCCTGTGAGCTGCACCGCGACTGGCGCAATGACATCGAAGGGTTGGGTAACCTGCTGTCGCAGCGCATTCCCAACTACCGCAACCTGATGAACAGCTATGCGGCCCTGAGCGCCCGTTGATGTAAACCTGTGCCGGCTCCTTCGCGGGCACGCCCGCTCCCACAGGGATAGCGCACAGCTTGAGAGCTGCACGGTTCCTGAGGGAGCGGGCGTGCCCGCGAAGAGGCCGGAACAGGCTAAGAATGATTCACAGGCAGAGTGAGGCGAATCCGACACCCCCCCAGCTCTGACACCAGCGCCTGCAACTGCCCACCATGGGCCTGCACCACCGAGTTGCAGATCGCCAAGCCCATCCCCATGCCGCAGATCTTGGTGGTATGAAACGCATCGAACACTCGCTCGCGCTCATCCGCTGCAATCCCCGGCCCGTTGTCGTCCACGCAGATTTCCACCCCATCCCCGACCACCGCCGAGGCAATCCGCAGCACCCCATCGCTGCGATACCCCGCCAGCGCCTCCAGGCCATTGGTAATCAGGTTGAACACCAACTGCTGCAACTGCACCGGGTCGGCCATCACGCTCACCCCCGCCTGCAAGCGCATCTGCACATCCACCGTGCCCTTGGCGGCATCGGCCGAGGTCAGGCGCACCACTTCGCGGATCAGTTCGTCCAGCTTCACTACCTTGAGCTGCATCGGTGACTGCTTGGCCAGCGAGCGCAGTGCACGCACGATGTTGGCGGCCCGTTCGCTGTCGTTGCGGATGTCTTCCAGGCCGGCAATCGCCTCTTCCAGGTCGGGCTTGGGGCGCTTCAGCCAGCGCAGGCTGGCAGCGGCGTTGGAGGCGATGCCCAGCAGCGGCTGGCTGATCTCGTGGGCGATGGACGCTGACAGCTCGTTCATCACTTGCAGGTGCGCCGTGCGCGCCAACTCCGCGCGGGAGCGGCGCAGCTCGGCCCCCATCTGGGCGCGGGTCTGGTTGTCTTCGGCCAGGCGTGTGTAGAACTTGGCGGTTTGCAGCGACACCGCCGCCTGTGAGGCGAGGATTTCCAGCATGGCCAGGCGCTGACTGCCGAACAGGTTCGGTACCAGGCGGTTTTCCAGGTACACCAGGCCGATAAGCACGCCCTGGATCACCAGCGGCAGGCACAGCACCGAACGGGCCTTGCGCGCCTGCAACTGCTGGCGGAAGGCCTCGGGGCAGTCGCTCTGGGCATCGTTGAGCACCAGGGGCTTCTTGGTGCGCATGGTGGCGTTGATGATCGACAGCGGCGCCTGGGTCATGAACTTCTGGCAGTCGTCCATGCTCACGTGCAGCCCGGCGTCGTCGATGTAGGCGAGGGCCGCCATCTGGAATTCGGCACCGCTGACGATCAGCAGCGCACCGTGGTCGGCGCCGGAATGCTGGGTCAGCTGGCCCATCAGGGTTTCGATCAGGCCCTCGAGCAGCACTTCCTCGGACAGCGCCCGTGCTGCCTCGATGCCGGCTTCCAGGTCGAGCTTGGCCTGGTGGGTGGCGCGGTGGCTTTCCTGGATCGGCTGGGTGCGCAGGAACGGGTGCAAAGCCTCCAGCTGGTGCACCTTGCCGGTCGCGCCCCAGATATGGAAACAGTCGCGGGCGATGCGCAGGTGCAGGTTGGCGCCGGAGATCAGGCCGCTGGGGATGCATACCTCGGCCAGCTGTTCGTGGGCCAGCGCCTGCTCGTGGATGAAACCGGCGGCGGTGGCGGCGATCTGTGCCTGGTCGAAGCAGCGGATGGCGGCCAGGTCGTCGCCTTCGAGCTTGGCGATCACGCCTTCGATCAGCAACAGCTTGTTGCGGAAGGTGGCCGGGTTGAAGCCGGCCCAGCGGCCGAAGCGCTCCCGCAGGGCCTGCAGCTCGCGCAGCTTGTCGGCAAGGCTGCCAATGGCCTCGGGGCTGCCCAGGGCCAGGCCGCGGAACAGGTGATAGTCGGCCAGGTTGATGTGCGCCGGTACCGCCCAGGTGTTGTCGCCGGCCAGTGCCAGGTTGCGCATGGCCTGCGGGATGTTGCCCAGGTAGAAGTCGCACATGCCGGCCATCAGGTACTGGAAGAACCGCGTGGTAGGCGATTTCGAGGCTGTGGCCAAGGCCGCGCAGGGCGTGCCGCTCAATTTGGCGACGAACGCTTGCTGGGCCTGCAGGATCTGCTCGATGTCGCGGTAACCGTAGCGACGCACGGTGGCCAGGCCTTGCGCCAGTTCCTCCACCACGTCCGGCAGGTAGCGGCCCATGAACAGCGAATCGGAAACCAGGTGGTTGCAGGCATAGCAGCTCATCGCCAGGTCACCGCTCACGCGCCCTGAATCGACCGCATCCAACGCGGTGCGGCGGGCGAACTCCATGGGCGAGGTCCAGGCGCTGACCTGGTCCAGGGCCAGCAGCGCGCTGGTCAAGTCAGCGTCGAAACCGTGCCGTTCTATCAGCTTGAGCGCAGCCAGGCAGCAAGCATGGCCATCATGGTAGGCGCCGAAGCGTTCGGCAATCATCACCCCATACCAGGCCATGCCGTAGGTGCTGCCCGGGGCGACGCCGTGCAGCAGCGACAGCTCCATGAGCTTGGCCAGGTGCAGGAAGCAGATGTCGTCCTTTACAAAAAACGATGACGACAGGGTGGCCAGCAGGCTGATGGCAACCGTCACTTCCTCAGAATCGGTGCGCTGCAGCGACTCCAGGCAGTGGCGGCCTTTCTGTTCGACCAAGGCCTGTACATGGGCATGACTGGCATCGACCTGTTGCCAGTCGACACCCCGCACCGGGCTTATACCCAGCAAGTCCAGGCCGGATATGGCGCTGTCGATGGCCGCCTGATAGTCGCCGCGCAAGGTGTACAGCAGCGCCTGCAGGCGGCACACCCGCGCCTGGTCCAACGCCGAGCGAGCGCGCTGGCGGCATTCTGTGATGCGGGCCTCGGCCGCGATCATTCGCGACAGTTGCATGTCGCACTCGGTGGCCATGCAGGCGATGGCAAAGCCATGCGTGGCGCGGCTTTCCAGCGTTGCGCCGTGGTGCAGCAACTGCTCGGCCGTGTGCAGGTAGCCAGCTGTCTGTTCGAAAGCGCCGCCGTCGCGTGCGCGTGCTGCGGCTTCGCGTAAAAGCTGCAGGAACGCTTCGCAGTCATCTGCTGCAAACCCGCATGGGTTGGCGCGTTGCAGCTGGTTGGCAAGCTCGAACAGTGCCTCGTGCAGGCGCCCCGGCCAGGCCTGGCGCATGGCCAGGGCGATATGTGCATGCAGCTGGGCACGCTCGCGCGCGGGCGTGAGAGCGTACGCGGCTTCCATCACCCGCTCATGGGCGAAGCCCAGGCCGTTCTGGCCCGATTGCAGGAAACCCGCGCCAATCAAGGCTTTCAACGGTTCGCCGGGGGTTTGAGAGAGCACCTGCTGAAGCAGGCGTTCATCGCAGCGGCTGCCCGCCGCGCTGGCCACCCGCAGCAGGTCGCGCTGCGGCTCTGGCAGGCGCGCCAGGCGGTGGATCATCAGGTCGGCGACATTGTCGGAATAGCGGTGGCGGGCCACGGCCTTCAGGCACCATGACCAGCGCATGGCCTGGGTGTCGAAGGTGAACAGCTGGTCCTCGACCAGGGCCCGGAGAATCTGATTGATGAAGAACGGGTTGCCCGCCGTCTTGTCGTGCACCAGCTCGGCCACCTGCAATGCATCCTCGGGGCCGACGTGGTAGCGCTCGCCGATCAGCTCGGTCACCGCGCCCACCGCCAGGGGCCGCAGGTTCAGCGTGGTGCTGCGCACCGCTGCAGGCAGGGCAAGGGGTGTACTGCTGGCTGGCGCATCATTGCGCCGGGCGAAGATCAGCAACAGGTTGCCGGGCGCGTGAGCCAACAGTTGCGCCAGCAGTTGCTGGCTGGCGTCGTCGACCCACTGCAGGTCATCGAAGAACAGCACCAGCGGCTGGCCGGGGCGGCTGAACACCTGCAGGAATTCGACGATCGCCCGCAGCTCCTTCTGCAGCGCCAGGCGCGTGGGCTTGGCCGGCAATTCGGGCAGGGGGCCGAGGACCAGTTGCAGGTCTGGCGCCAGCTTGCCGAGCAGCCGGCCATGGCCTTTGATGCGGCGCAGGATCTCGCGGCGCAGGGTGTCGAGGTCCTGGCTGTTCTTGGCCAGCAACTGGGTGGTCAGCGTGCCGAGAATTTCGACCCAGGGCGCGTAAGGCACGGCCTGGGCAACGCCGTTGCACTTGCCGGTGGCCCAGTAACCCTGGGCGTTGGCCTTGAGTGCTGCCTCGACCAGGCTCGACTTGCCCATGCCGGTAGCCCCATTGATGAACAGGGCCTGTGGCTTGCTGTCACGGCGCAGGGCCTTGAGCAGCAGGGCGATGGCCTTCTGCTCGGCGCAGCGGCCATACAGGCGTGCGCGGTCGGGCGTGACCGGGTCGGCACAGCCTGGTTCGAAGGCCTCCATGGACTTGCTGGCGGCCCACTGCCGCTGGCAATGGGCCAGGTCCACCGCCAGGGCGCGGGCACTCTGGTAGCGGGCGTCCGGCTCTTTGGCCAAAGCCTTGGCCAGGATCCGGCTGAGAGGTTGCGGCACATTGCTGTCCACTTCGCAGGCCGCTCGTGGCTGCACGCCGGCATGCAGCTGGCGCCAGTGCTGGGTGTCGCGTCCGGCCAGCGGCAATTCGCCCAGCAGTAGCTGGTAGAGGATCGCGCCAAGGGCATAGATGTCGGTGCGTCGGTCGCTGCTGCTGCCATGCGGGCAGAACTGTTCCGGCGCCAGGTATGCCCAGTTGCCGAGCGCAGTGCCCTGTTCGCTGATCTGCTCCGCCGGGTCGGCGCGAAAGCAGCCCAGCCGCACTCGCTGGTTGGTGTGCAGGCACACATGTTCGGGCTGCAGCGCGCCGTGCAGCACATTGCGTTCGTGGGCCTGGGCCAAGGCAGTGGCCGCGTTTACCGCAATCTCGAGAAACGGCGTCAGGGCTGCTGGGCCTTCTGCGATAAGGTCGGCGATGGAGCGGCCGGCCGGGTACACCAGTAGCGGGCCTTCGGCCGAACGCACGAACGCCGAGGGGACCACCGCCCACTGCGGGTCGAGTTGCAGGCGGTAGTCACGTTCCAGGCGCTGGCAGGCGGCGGGGGCCTCGCGCGGGGCGCGCACGGCGATCCAGGCCTGGTGGGTGGCAGGGTCGCGCAGGCGGAAGTAGCTGAGCTCACCTTCCTGGCCCAACGCGCTGATGTCGCACCGGTTCAGCCAGCCCTCGTCGACGGACTGGTCGTAATCGATGGGCCTGTGGGCAAGGCGTTCATCGAGCATAAGGCACCCCTGCTAGCGACATCCTGACGCGCGAGTATACGCAGCGGACCCAGCACGGATGCGGCCTGCAGCCTGCTTGGCAGGAACGGGCACGCTGTTGTCCGTTATCGTCCCCTGGGGGCTGGCGGGCTTTTGTATAGTCCTCAGGCCAACCTATCCCTCGGGATAATTGTCTGAAGGCGTACGCTGGCCTAGGCTGCCCGGGGCTGGGAAACGCCCATGCCCGCGCGAGGAAGCCATGATCCGAATAGGTAATGCCCAGGTGTCGCTGGAGCGGCGCGAAGCCTTTGTTGATGGCAAGCCGATCCTGTTGGGCGGGCGTGCCTTCGAGGTGCTGGCGACGCTGATCAAGGCCAAGGGCCGGGTGGTCGGCAAGGACGAGCTGTTCAGCCAGGTGTGGGCCGGCACGGTGGTCGAGGACAACAACCTGCAGGTGCAGGTGTCCTTGCTGCGCAAGGCCTTTGGCGACCGTGGCCTGATCCAGACCGTGCCGCGCCGGGGCTATCGCCTGGCCGCCGAGGTCAGCCTCGAGGTGCCTGGCGAGGCGTTGGGCAAATCGCCGCTATGCGCCGTGGCCGACACTGTCGAGTTGTTCGATGAGCACTTGAACGTGCCGGTGCTGGTGGTGGATGACGACCCGTCGGTGCGTACGGCGTTGGGCCGCCTGCTGCGCTCGCAGGACATTCCGCATCATTTGTTCGCCAGTGCCGAGGCGTTGTTCGAGGCCCGCCTGGAAACCCCCTATGCCTGCCTGTTGCTGGACATGCACCTGCCCGATACCAGCGGCCTGGAGGTACAAGACGCGCTGCGCCGGCTGGCGCTGCCCTGGCCGATCGTGTTCATGACCGGCTTTGGCACCATCCCGATGACCGTCCAGGCCATGCGTGCCGGGGCCGTGGAGTTCCTGACCAAACCGTTCGACGAAGACCAGCTGCTGACACTGCTGCAGGCGGTGCGCACGCGTGCCGTGGCCGAAGGACGCAGGTGGCACCATGCGCGACAGGTCGAGGAAAAGTACCAGCGCCTGACCCAGCGCGAGCGCCAGGTGTTCTCGCTGGTGGTTGGCGGCCTGTCGCACAAGCAGATCGCCAAGCAGATCGGCACCAGCGAGGTGACGACCAAGGTGCACAAGAAGAACATCATGAACAAGATGCAGTCCCGCTCGCTGCTGGAGCTGGTGGCCATGCACAACGTCATCGGGGCGCAGCCTGAGGGCCTGAGCGGCGCATGAGCAGAGCGGTGTGCATCGTCGACGACGATGCGTCGGTACGCAAAAGCCTGGCCAACCTGCTGCGTTCGGCAGGTTTCGAGACCTTGTCTTTTGCTGCAGGGGACCTGTTCCTGGCCTCGGCACTGGCGCGGCAAGCGGGGTGTGTGCTGCTCGACCTGAGGATGCCTGGAATGAGCGGGCTGGCGGTGCAGCGCGAACTGGCCCGGCTGGAGTGGCGTTTGCCGGTGATCTGCATGTCGGCGCATTGGGATGAAGGGGCGGTGCGGGCGGCGATGGCGCTTGGGGCGCTGGTCTGCCTGGGCAAGCCATTTTCTGAAGAGGTGCTGCTGAAGGTGGTTGAAGATGCTTTGCTGGGCAGCCAGTGATGCCTGTGTCGGCCCTTTCGCGGGCTTGCCCGCTCCCACAGGGGCTGCACAGGCTTTGGGCCGCGATCGTGTCCCGGGAAGTGGTGTAACTGAACCAGCCGAAGGCGCCCTGCGGGCGAAAGAGGATGGTCATCGTGGTTCTTGGCTAACGTTGAGTTTGCGA